>NZ_JAWLVJ010000013.1:0-130287 GCF_033100395.1 Terasakiella sediminum
TTCATACTTGGGCAACATCAGCCCTATGAAGTTTGAAATGAAGGCTGCATGACAGAGTAAAGTATCCTCCACTTTAGTGCAGCGGGTCCATTTTGAAGGCGGCATGATATAGTATCCTCAAATTTAGTGTAGCAGGTCCACTTCTTTAAATGTCGTCTTTTTTATCCAGCAGCATTTTTTTGCCTGTTACCATCGCGCGGATCAGATTTTCTCGTTTCCAGATCAGGTAAAACATCAGAGCTGCCAAATGCAGAACGACCATCGCCAACAAGATTTTAGAGTTAATCTCGTGAATGGCGTTGGCAAGCTGTACGATGTTTGACCCCACATAGCTTGATAGGGGGCCTGCGGAGAACAGATCGTCAGCTTCGGCAAATAATCCGGTTACGACCTGTAGCGCGAGAACTGCTAATAATCCGAGGACGGACAGAGAGCCAACCGGGCTGTGTCCTGGATAACCGCTGGGTTCACGGCTTTTCATTTCTGCCACATAGTCCAGTGTTGTCTGCGGCTTGTGAAACAGCGCGGATAGTCGGATGTATTTGGGGCCAATCAAGCCCCAGATGAGGCGAAACAGTACAAGGCCGCCCGTTGTATATCCCAGATAAAAATGCCAGGAAATGTTGGAAAAACTCAGGTTTTCGCCCAACCACCAGCCTGTACAGACGGAAATGACCAGAAGCCAGTGGAAGGCGCGTGTGGGCAGGTCCCACACACGCTTCCAGCTATATGACTTGTTGCGTGTCATGTGACTGACTTAGAACTTGTCGGCACGGAATTCATCGTGACACGCTTTACAGGCACCACCAAGGGGACCAACGTTGGCGCGCAGTGCGTCAAGACCGTTGCCTGCATTTGCAGCCAATGCATCAACAGCTTTTTTAAAGCCACCAATTTTGTCACCAATGGCTGGGTAGGTATCCCAGATTTTTTTCAACGCACGTGTTTTGCCCGGCATTTCTTCTTTGGATGTGCCCGGAATCCAGAGATGGCCATTGTCCAATACTGAAAGGGTCTTCAGGTTGTTTGCAGCTGTTGCAGCAACCTTGGCATCATATTCAATGTCGCCTTTTGCCATGCCAAACAAAGGACCAGCATTGCTTTTGACCAGTTGATAGTACCCCTGACGGGCCTTGATTTTGTCTTCTGCTGCTTTGTCAGCCAGTGCCGGGGCTGCTGCGCTTACGAGCAAACCGCCCAGAAGGGCCATTTTGATCATGCGTTTCATTTATAAACTCCGTCTTCCTAAAAAATATACCCGCAATTGTAATGTTAATAATTCATATAGCCACCCCTAAAATAGTCAGTTAGTATGTGCAATTATGCACAGGTTAAAATGGAGCGATTTGGAATTTGTCCTAGCGGTTGCCAAAGAAGGGTCAGCCGCAGGGGCCGCACGAATGCTTGGTGTTAACCATGCAACGGTGATCCGTCGTATCCAGAACTTTGAATCTCAATGGGACGAACCGATCTTTGAGCATCGCCGTGAAGGGTATCGATTAACTGAAGCTGGATCGGTTTTTCTGGATGCGGCACAATCAATAGATGAAATTTTAGAAGATTTAAAACGTAAGGCGACAGGTGGGCAGCAAAACCTCAGCGGCCATGTGCGAATCACCACAACCGATTCCCTGTTTCCTATTCTGGTGGAAGAGGTTCCTGTCTTACGGAAGGCCTATCCCGACATCACCCTTGATATCTCTATGACCAACAAGCGGCTGGATCTGTTTAACCGGGATGCGGATATCGCGCTGCGTCCGTCCCAACAACCGCCGCAGGATCTGATCGGGCGGCGGGTCGGGAAGCTGGAATTTGGCATTTATACAGCCTTGAGTGTGACGCAGAACCAGGATTTGAAGGAATTGCCCTGGCTAGGACTGGATGAACCGCTGGCATCTTCCAGTTTCGGGCGGTATTTTTCCAGTCTGATTGGCGATTTCAACATTGTTGCGCGTGCCGATAGTTTTGTGAGTTTAAAGACATTGGCAGAAGCCAAAGTCGGCAGTGTGTTTTTACCCCGCTATCTTGGGGATGACTCGGATATTTTGACACGGGTTTATGATGATTTTGTCGAATATGATGTGGACCTATGGCTTTTGACGCATCCGGATATCGTTCGTGCCCAACGGGTGCGGGTCTGTATGGATCATCTTTATAAAGCACTGAAGCGACACAGCTGGGGCGGCAAGGAAGGCACCTGAACGTGCGGGCCTTTTTGAGTGGTGAGGCGCTCAATACCCTGACATAAAAAAATGCCGGATCAGGTGATCGAGGGCACGACCTGATCCAGCACTGAAAGGGTAGCGAATACCCATAGGGAGATGTCTCTTCGCAATGAGTTCCCGAATGGCTCGCAAGAACCATCCATAAGAACTTTTATAGAGAAGAAAGCTGTCATTTACCTTTCATGGTCACCTGGAAAAATAAAACTATTTACTCTTGGTCTTTTTCAGTAGCAGCTTGATGACGATGGGAGTAATGAAGACGATAACGAATAGTCGGGCCGCATGATGGGTGGTTACAAAGGCGGGATCAATCCCCATAGATAGGGCCGCCAGTGCCATTTCCGCAAAACCTCCAGGTGACAGGGCCAACAACAGGGCGCTGAAAGATATTCCGGTCATAAGGGATATCAGATAGGCTGATAAGAAGGTTACGCTCAGCATCACCAGCGTCATCATGATGGCAAGTACCATGACTTTACCCACTTCTTTGACGGATGTGCCGTAAAAGCGTGTCCCCAATGAACTGCCGACAAGCAATTGAATGGCGATGGACAGCCAGGCGTGGGGTTCACTTGTGATCCAGCCAATTAGATGAATGATGCTACTGATGACCAGTGGGCCAATAATTTTGTTGGCCGGGACGTTTAGGATTTTGGCTATATAAGCCCCAATGGCACCGCTAGCGATCAAGAGAGCGATTTCAATCAGATTCCAGTTCTCGGCCGCGTCTGTTTGTTGAACCTCTTTCATATCAAACAGATAAGTCAGGGCGAAAGGAATGATCATCAAGACACAGGCGACACGGCAGGCATGGGTGAGGGTGAGTTTTTTAATGTCGGCGCCTGCTTCTTCGCCCAGCAATGTCATTTCAGAAAGGCCACCGGGTAATCCAGAAAAAAGCGCAGTGACCCCATCCATCTTCAGCACCTTACGACAATAAATCTGGGCAACTGCGGTGATGATGAAGACGTAGACCACAGCGGCTGTCAGGGTCGGCACCCATTCATGGATACGCACCAGAATATCCGGGGTAAAAGTGCTGCCGAGCATCAAGCCGATGATGATGGCAATATATCTGCGGATATTTTTGGAGACTTCGATCTGCGCCCCAGAAAGGCTGGCGATGATGGTGCCAGCAAGTGCACCCAACAGCCAGGGCAGGGGGAAATGCAACAGGTTAAAGACGCACCCGCCAAAACCGCCAATTACAAGGGCAAAGATAAACCGTGTCACATTGATCATTCTTATCTCCAATAGAAAAGAGGGAAAGTAGCTTTCCCTCTTTTCAAATTCCTTTCGTGGATCAATCGCCGTCGGCGACGCTGAGATCTCGTTTTGCCGCCAGGCGTTTGCGCCAGGCTGGTATGATAATCAAAAGCAGGCCAACAACCAAAAGGGACAATGTCATGGGGCGTTCCCACATGAAGCTGATGTCATCGGCGATATTGACCGCACGGGCGAAGTTGTTTTCCAGCATGCCACCCAGAATAAAGCCGATCAAGAGCGGCGCCAGTGGATAATCTGCGAAGCGCATGATGGTTGCCCCAATGCCAAGGCCCACAAGGATCAACAATTCGGTTGCATTATTCTGCCCGATATAGGCACCAACCATGGTGAAGAACAGAATGAACGGGATCAGATAGTTCCGCGGAACGGTCAGAAGTTTCGCGATATAAGGGATCAACGGCAGGTTCAGAATCAGCAGAACCACATTGCCCACATACATGGAAATAATCACAGCCCAGAAGATCGATGGGTTATCAACCATCAAACGCGGACCGGGGTTAACGTTCAGCGCAATCAATGCACCCAGCAGAATGGCGGTTGTGCCGGACCCTGGGATGCCAAGGGTCAGCAGGGGAACGAACGATCCTGTGCAGGCTGCGTTGTTTGCACTTTCCGGCGCAGCCAGGCCTTTGATAGAACCTTTGCCGAATTCTTCTTGTTCTTCGCCTTTGGCGATATTGCGTTCAACTGCATAGCCAAGGAAAGAGGCAATGGTTGCACCTGCGCCGGGCATCACACCGATCAGAAAACCTTGTAGGGATTGGCGACCGATTACCGGGGCAATCTTCTTGGCTTCATCCTTGGTGATGCGCAGGTTCTTGATCGCTGCGCCATCTTCGGAGTTATGCCCGCGTTTTGGATCAAGCACGAGATAAAGTGCTTCCGGCAGGGCGAAGAGTGCCATGGCGAGTGTTACAAAGCTGAAACCGGACTGGAGATCAGACAGACCCATGGTAAATCGCGGTGCGTTAAAAAGTGCTGATTCACCGACTGTTGCAAGCATCAGGCCAAGCACGGTCATCATAAGGGCTTTCGCGACTTTCCCTGACCCGGCAAAGGCGGCAATTGCTGAAAGACCAACAACCATCAGGGCGAAATATTCAGCGGAATGGAACAGCAGGGCAACAGTTGAAAGTGCTGGTGCAAAGCCTAACAGCATTAAAGCGCCGATGGTCCCGCCGGAAAAAGAAGCAATAGCTGCAATGGTCAAAGCTTTACCTGCCATGCCTTTGCGCGCCATGGGATAACCGTCAAAGGAGGTGGCAACGGTCCCAGCAACGCCAGGGGCGTTGATAAGGATGGAAGAGGTTGATCCCCCAAAGATCGCGCCATAATAAACACCTGCCAGCAAAATAAGCGCAGCAGATGGATCACCGATGGATATGGCAACCGGGATCATAATGGCGATGATAGACATGGGGCCAAGGCCGGGCAACATGCCGATCAAGGTCCCGATCAGGCAGCCAAAGACCACCAGCATTAAATTTTGTAATGAAAAGGCCGTTTCCAGGCCGAGCATAATACCTTCAAGCATGGTTTAATCCTCTACCTTCAAGAAATGAACCAGGGCAGTGGCTTCAGGAAAATGCCCAGCACTTCCTGAACCAGATACCAGATGCCGATTGTGCCGACGGCGGCAACCGAAATCATAATGTGAAGCTTGCGTTCACCCAAAATCCATCCGCAACCCACCAGAAAGAAGATGGTTGTCGGGATGAAACCCAAGGGGCGCAACAAAAGGGCATAGACGACCATGGCCGCCAGAATGGAACAGGCCTGACCGATTTTATATTCTTTCAGCTTGTTGAGATCGATATCGCTGGAAGCGCCTTCTTCTTCGTCGCTCTTTTTACCAAGCAGCAAGATAAGAGAGATCACAATCCCGATGACACTCAGGGCCGTTGGCAATGTATTTGGAAGGAACGCCATGTTGCGTTCAAACGGCAGCAGCGGGTAGGTATAAGAGGCATAACCATAAGCCAGCGAAAAGGCGAGAAAGAAAACGGCAATCCATTTATCCAAGGCCATGACTTTAACTCCTGAAATTCAGATAAAAAGAAGCCGAAGTCCTATGCGGGAGCAAAAGGCGGACTTCGGCTTGGCAAAGTTGGGGCTTAGAGGAAACCGAGTTTCTGCATCATGTCCTGAATGACGGCTTCTTGCTGGATCAGGAAGTCTTCAAACTTGTAACCAGGGTTATAGATGTTGACCCAGCCGTTTCGGGCACGCACTGCTTCCCATTCTGGGGTGTCATACATTTTCTTAAGCGCTGCGCGGTACATATCTGCTTTTTCTTTCGGCAGGCCCGGGGCAGCAAAGAAACCGCGCCAGTTTACAAATTCGGCATTAATGCCTTGTTCTTTCAATGTTGGGGCGTCCTTAAAGGCATCGTTACGTACGTTGCCTGTCATGCCAATAATGCGAACTTCACCTGCTTCGGCCAGGGCAACAGCTTCAGAGAAACCTGTGGAAAGGACCGCAATTTCACCGGACAGCAGACCCGCCATCGCTTTACCGCCAGCATCATAAGGGACGTATTTGATTTTGGTTGGATCAGCACCAGCGGCCTGCAGGGCCATGGCTGGGACCAAGTGGTCCATACTGCCCGGGGCGGAACCGCCACCGATGGCAACGCTGCGTGGCTTGTCTTTGTACGCTTTTACGACCTGGTTGAAGTCTGTGAATGGGCTGTCTTTTTTAACAACGAAAGCCGCATAGTCACCAATGGTACCTGCGATCAAAGTCAGGTCACGGAAGTTGTGAGGGAAGCGACCTGTCAGAGAACGAATGACGATAGGGGTAGAATTCACCATCAGGGTGTCATGCAGGGATGCTGCGTTTTCGATCATGTAACCGATGGCTTTACCGCCGCCACCGCCGGACATGTTTTCATAAGATGCTGTACCGACAATACCGGATTTGGTCAGGGCTTCACCTGTACCACGGGCTGTACCGTCCCAGCCACCACCGGCACCACCGGGGATGACGAAGTGCAGCTTGTCAATGTCAGCAGCTTGTGCTGGAGCTGCACCAACAGCAGCGCTCATGCCAATTGCGGCGAGACCTGCAAGGAAGGAACGACGGGAAAACTTAAACATTTAGGGTGCCTCCTGTAAGACTTTTAAATCAATGCATCACTTTGTTGTGGTGCGTTCATAATTTAAGGCTACCGATGGAAGCTGTCGTGAACCTGTCGCTGCAGTGCGAAATTGTTTATGGTTTTAAATTCAATGCTTTACGCCAGCGTTGCAGCATCGTTTTCTTTTTCATCTGATCCAGATAGACTAAGAGACCAGGGCTGACATTGATGGGGCGCAGGCTGCGGTTATCATCGTAAAGTTCTTTAAATTGCGCCGGGATATTCTGTACATCGGTATGGATGGCATTCAGTTGCGCTTTTTCTGACAACAGCTTTTGCCCGCGTTTGGAGAGAAGATATTCCAGGAACTGTTTCCCCATAGACGGAGACTGGGCTGTTTTTGGGATAAAGGCCAGTCGGGTAAAAACGGTGGTGTAATCTTCCGGCAGGATCACGCCCAGATCAGGATTATTTTGCAGGCGGGAAATGGCATAGGTGCCAAGGACGTTATAACCCAGCTTGAATTTCCCACTGGCAACGCCATCGATGATCTGAGAACTTTGTGAGAGCAGGGTGACATCGTTGTTGCCAAGGGCACGCACCAGATCCCATGTGGCGCTATATTGGCTGTCATCACGCGACAGGAACAGATATCCAAGGCCGCTTTTTTCAATGTCATAGGTCGCAAGGCTACCTTTTAGGCCGGCTGGCGAGTTTTCCAGAAAACGGATTAATTCGGCCCGATTGCGCGGTAAGGGGCGGTCTTTGAAATAAGGTTTATAATAGATGATGACGGCAGGTTCCAACGTAATGCCATAAGCCTCATCGCGCCAGGTCGCCCAGTTGGGAAGGTCAAACTCGGTTGTCAGGTTCACGCTTTGGGCGAAACCGTCATTGACCAATTTCATCTGCAAATCCATGGCGGAACTGATGGTGATATCAGCGCCTTGATCGATTTTATCTTCCTGCACCCGCTGAAAAACTTCCAGACTTTGTAGTTCATGATAGTTGATACTGATGCGCGGATAGAGGCTTTGGAAATCCAGCAGGACCTCACGCATGGCCGAATTATCAGTGGTGCTGTAAATCGTCAGTTTCTGTGGTTGCAAAGATGTATTTTCCGGTAAATCCTGATCGTTATCCTGTTTTATCTGTTCTGGATATAGGAATTCCAGGGCGACAACGGGATGTGCCGAGAAGAGGAAAACAGTGCAGAACAGGGCGATGAATGCAGGCATAAAGAATGTCCCGGATGGTAGGCGTGAAGATCAGTTTGAAAATAACATCTTCTTTAGCCGATAAAAACAAGATAGTCTTTTGACGTTATGAGAGTCCTTGTTGTTGAAGATAATATCGCGCTGGCCGATGGCATAGCGTCTGCACTTGCGCAGCTTGATCTGGCGGTCGATGTACTGGGCGACGGAGTGGAAGCAGATGAAGTTCTGCGCACCCAGGATTATGACGTTGTGGTGCTGGATTTAAACCTGCCGGGTTGTGACGGTCTGGAGGTTTTGCGCAATCTTCGGGCACGCCAAACCAATACACAGGTGCTGATCCTGACCGCACGTGATCAAATTGAAGATAGGGTGCAGGGACTTGATTTAGGCGCTGATGATTATCTCACCAAACCGTTTGAGCTGATTGAACTGGAAGCGCGTATTCGGGCTTTGTTGCGCCGGGTCAGTGGTCATAAGTCCCCGGTGGTACAGGTCGGGAAACTGCAATTCAATACAGTTTCACGCCTTGCACAGGTAGATGGGCAAGTGCTGGACCTTCCAAAACGGGAATTCTGCCTGCTGGAACTGTTTGTCGCCAAAATCGGGCAGGTGATCAGTAAAGAGCAGATCGCCGATGGGCTTGCCAATTTTGATGATGAGATCACGCCTAATGCGGTGGAACTTTACATCAGCCGCTTGCGCAAGAAACTGAAAGAAACAGGGCTGAATATTAAAACAGTGCGCGGACTTGGATATTTGCTGGAGAAACCGTGATGTTTGCCCGTATCTCCATCAAAAAACGACTGATGTTCCTGATGATGACCGGGCTTATGGCTATTTCTGCTATCATGTTTTTGGAAGCTCGCTCCAGTGCCAAGGTGGCTGCCAACGAAGCATATGATCGCGGGTTACTTGGCTCAGCGCTTGCGATTTCAGAACGGGTGTTGATTGTGGGCACGGAAATCGAAGTTGATATCCCATACGTGGCGCTGGAGATGCTGGTCAGTGAACATCAGGACCGGATTTATTATCAGGTGGAAACACAAGGTCAGCAGTTCTTGACGGGATATCGTGACCTGCCACATCCCCCTTTGGATCGCCGGGTTAAAGGAACAGCCCCTGTCTTTTATGACGCGATTTATAAGGGGGAAAATATCCGGGTTGGCATGGTGCAGGAATTTTTGTCCAGTCCACAGCTTTCAACGCGGGTTTTGGTCAAGGTGGCTGAAACCACCGATGCACGCGAAGCCCTGATTAATAAAATGATCCGCGAGGCCCTGTTTCGTCAATTTATCCTGATTGTGGTGGCTGCCGCGATTATGTGGTGGGGCATTTCCTGGGGCCTAAAGCCACTTGTTCGCCTGCAGGAAGCTTTGCATCGACGTAACCCCAATGATCTGCATCCGATCAAACATGACGTGCCAGAAGAGGTGTTGGACCTGATCGGAGCCATCAACAATATGATGGAGCGGCTGTCCGATAGTATTGTTTCCATGCGCCGCTTTACATCGAACGCTGCTCATCAGCTCAGAACCCCCTTGGCTGCCATTCAGACCCAGACCGAACTGGCACTAAAGACCAACGACATGGCGGAACTTCATGCCCGTATGACGCACTTGAAACATTCAACCCATCAGTCCAGCCGCCTGATCAATCAGTTGCTGAGCCTTGCCAAAGCCAGCCCGGATGCTTCCCAACTGACCATGACGACGCTTGACGTCGTCCCCTTATGCCGTGATCTTGCTGGACGGATGGTCCCTAAAGCGATGGAGAAGGGGATTGATCTGGGATTTGAGGCGTCAGAAGAAACAATTGAGGTCTCTGCCAATGCTGCTCTTTTAAGCGAGGCTATCAACAACCTGATCGATAACGCTTTAACCTATTGTCCGGCTGAAACGGTGGTGACGCTGCGTGCCACTATTCAGCAGGACTATGTGGGCATTGAAGTTGAAGATAACGGTCCCGGTATCGCCGAAGATCATATCCCGACAATCTTTGATCGCTTTGACCGCGCAGGTCGATCTGATGGGGAGGGGTGTGGATTGGGGTTGCCGATTGTGAAAGAAATTATTGAACGCCTTGGCGGCAGGATCGAGTTTACAAACAGATTAGCTGGTGGTGTGCGTGTTTGTTTAATGTTGCCCCATACTTCTTAGAAACGTGACGGGATAATCAGTTTTAACCATTCAATCGTATCCGGGGTCAAGGGTACTTTAATCGCCGGGGCTGTGTCATTTACTGCAAAGTTGATCCCTTTGATCAGTTCTGGAACCTCAGATTTCGATTTCAATTGTTCCAGGTTGGCGGCAACGTCGTCATCCAGTTTACTGATTTGATTGTCCGTTAACTCCAGCATTTCGGAAAGTTTTGGATTGTCGGTTAAAATGGACCATGATTTGGGATACCCCATCATTAAAACAATGCCGATCACCAGCTCACGCCAACGCTGCCCGCCAATTTCGGTGTTTTCAAAAGATTGTTCGGTTAGAACAAGGCTGTCCTGATACATGGAAATGGCATTGATGGTTCGTTTAATGTGTCGTGGATTGTTGGGAAGGTATTTGGCAACAGGCTGGAGGTGATGACGAATGGCTTGTTCAACTTCGTCTCTTTTGGTTGCCCGTCGAAGAATGACTTCTTCGCGCACGATGCGCTTGAGGTCTGCGCGGTCGTGGACCTGGGCTTCCAGGTCTTCGCCACTTTCTTCGATATCTTCATTGTTTTGGTTTTCTGATAAATCTTTACGCGCTTCTTCACGAAATTTTTCTTCAGATATCTCATTTGCGGGAAGGGATGTGGTTTTCCCCAACAGAATTTCGCGTACATAGTCATCCTGTGAATTGTCCATGCTGGGCAGGATATAGGACATTTGAATGGCCTTTTCTGCAAAGCGACCGCCAAACCGATATTCGCTTCCAATATCAATTTCGTTCATGTCGGCGTTACAGACTTCAAATGCTTTTTCGATCCATTGGCGATCACCCAGCACAAGGTAAACTACGCGCGGCGAGCGCAAAATGGTTTGCAGTCCACGGGTCAATTCGACGATGAATTCGGGTTGACACCGATCAATGTCATCAATGATAACCAGTACGGGGCGTTCAATGCTATCCATCAGCCCCGCAAAATGTTTTCGAAAACGGGCCAATGGATCACCTGAACCAAGTTTTACCCGTTCACCCAACATGGTGCGTCCGGGGGCGAGGGCATCGGCGATTATGGTTGTTCCTGCGGTAATAAATGCCCCTGTTCCTGTTAAAAAAGAGACGATCAAGCCAATACTTAGCGATGTGTTTAAACCAGCCTTATTTTTTACAGCTTCAAGTGCACCAACTTTCCACAAAATTGTGCCGATTATGAGAGAAATAAGGGTCACGGAAAGTTGAAAAAGGACTTTGCCATTCGTGAGGCGCCACCAGATTTCCTTGGCCCATAACTGAGCATGTGTGAGGCGTCGCTCCACAAAGTTGGTACTCTGGGTTTCATATGTGCCATCACTTTTCTGTATGACATGTGGCGTCCCCTCTTTTTTGATGGCCTTAAAACAGGCTTTGCGGATGTTTTGATAAAAACACCACCATGGTGGTTCGACATGCTGATGCAACCAGGCATTAAACGGTACAACAATCCAAGGCTGGCGTGCTTTCTCATGCCATTTATTCTCTCCGTCCAGTGTTTTCAGGTTGTTGGTTTCATGGGCGGCAGAAATAAACAGGCCGCTTAGGTCGTCCCGGTCCGGATAACGTTCATGCAGGAATTTGGGCCCGGTCTTTTTTGTCGTGCCAGCCTGTGCTTGCGGGTTCAAACTTAAAACGCTTGCAATCATATTGGCAAAGGTTGTTTTACCGCCGCCCCAGGGGGCATCAATATGGGCAACGAAACTTGTGCCATCAATCGTCGGTGTACGTTCCGGGAAAGGTTTTAATCCTTGTTCTGTGCACCAGACATCATGAAGTTTCCAGGCAAAGGAAAGGGCAAGGGGCGCACGGCTCAGGCTGTCATGATCAGTTTCCGCGTCATCGCGATGAAAGCTGATCTGATCTTCTTTATCTTTGGGCGGCACGATCTTGTCCCAGATGATGGGCGCTTTGTTTCGTTGGACAAGCAGGTCATTTACTTTCACAGCTTCAGCAGAAGGGAGCTTGAGGACGGAGCCTTGCCAGTTCTTGCGGGTAATGCCTGCAAATTTGATGACGTCGTCTCGGGGCAGGGGCGCATCTTCAAAGAAGTCCAGAACCCGTGTTTTGAAATGAAGGTCTCTGCCGCGTTTTCTTTTGGCTTCGGTCGAAACCACATAACCGACACCGACGATCCCGCCACGGTCATTCTTGTCCTTAACCGAGCGCCAATAGAGAATGGGGTCACCTTCTTCCATGGCGCCCCCCTGATTATTATTCCCAACTTTCCACCATATGGTTTTCCCTGTTTCCGTTTCTTTTGTGAAACTGCGAACTGAGTCCGTCGGTTTGTACTGGCAAAGCCAGACACGGGGGAGGATGTCTTCTGGGTTTACAGTTTCTTTAGTTTGGTTTTCTTTTAGGGCATCGGCTTTTTCTAGGTTTTTTGTGTTTTCTGTTTCTTTACTTTCAAACTCTTTCCGGGCGGCAAAGTCGGCAGCACCTTCAAAATGTAATCCATAACTAGATAATATATTGTTTGCCCTACTATCGTGTTCCCGAAGCAATGCTGCGATTGCATTTGCACCTGTAATCAAATTTTGGTTTGGGTATTGCCGATCAATTTGAATTCTTATGAGGAAATTACGATAAGAATCTGTTTTGGATAACTGATCTAACTGTTTTGAAACCCTATTATTGAATATGAGATTAAAGAACCCATCTATGTCCCTTTCAATGAATTCAGTATTTACTCCAAATGCTTTGAATAGATCGCGTGCATCAAGATCGTTGGTTAATGCGAGTAAGAGATGTTCCAGAGTAACAACGTCATGGCCGAATTTGGTCGCGAGAATTTCAGTAAATTCAATAGTGCTTTGTAAATTCTGAGAGAATTCTAGTTTTTCTACCTGCATGCGATCCCCGCCGAGTGTATATATTGCTCGTTGGAATACATCCTATCGTTTTTTTAAGTTGATGGAAAGCGCACAAAGATAAAGGGGAACGGTCAAGCCATTCCCCCTCATCATAAAACTAATTGATATGGCGCTTAATTCAGATAATCACTCGTCGTTCTTGGAACCGGGCGTTCGCCTGCCTGGAACGGATCGTTCTGTTTGGCGATGGCGATGACACGGCAGTCTTCGCATTTTTTCAGGTTATCCAGCATGTCCGGGTTCGCAAATTGCGGCAGGTTGGACAGTTTTTCCACCACACGGTCAACCGAGCTTTTAACGCCGAATTCTTTACCGCATTCAGGACAGACGGCAGGTTCATCTTCTTTCAGGATTTGCGGACTGGCAGCTGTGGCGGCCAGATTCAGCTGTGGGGTAAGGGTAATGGCTTTTTCCGGACAAGTCTTTTGACAGATGCCGCACTGAACGCAGTTTTGTTCCAGGAAGCTGAGGATCGGTTTGTCTGGATTAGCGCGAAGCGCTTGTGTTGGGCATGCACCGACACAGGACATACACATGGTGCAGGCATCATCAGTCACATTCACCTGACCGTAAGGCGCACCAGTAGCCAGTGGAATGACGGTGGCCTCGACGGTTGCCAGATTTTCAAAGATTTTACGGGTGCGCTGGCGCTTGTTGCCGATGGCCAGGCCTTCCATCGGATCAATCGCTTCGGCAAAGGACAGGTTCGCCAGTTGGTCTTCGATATAGTCTGGCATGACATGGTCGATGATGTGGAAACGCTGACTGTCCTGTCCAAAACCATCCAGCAGGGTTTTCGCCAGTTCAATCTGGTCTTTGGTTGTTTGTGCTGTCTGATATTCTGAAGACGGTGCAAGAACTGCCACACCTTTTGCCCCATAGGCAATTGCAGCCATAAAGAGGCCGTGATCCATGATGGAAACGCTGTTTAAGGCAAAGGGCAGGGCGTTCGCAGGCAGGCCCGCACCGGATTGGCCCAGCATGTTCAGGGCTTCTTCACCCGTCTTGCTGTCGTGAACCAGCAGGATTGCATCTTTCCCACCGGCTTTCAAATAAGTGCTGATCAGCATTTGTAGGCGACGGTGGATATGGTCAAGGGACGGCAGGGCGTAGGAAACCGCACCTGTTGGACAGACGGCAGAACAATCGCCGCAGCCTTCACAGATGTAAGGATCGATCTTAACCGCATTGCCAACCTCGAAGACGGCTGAGGCTGAACAGCTGTCCATACAGTTGGAACAGCCAACGATCTTGCTGCGGGCATGGGCACATTTGCTTTCATCCACCATGGCATAGCGTGGTTTGGCAAATTCACCCACCATGTCAGAAAGTTCAAACAGGGCTTTGAAAAGACCGGATTTATCGGTGGAGGCAATGCGAACATAACCGTCTATCTTCTGATTTTCCGGGAAGAACCGCTGCCCGTCTGACAGATCAAGGATCAGATCGAATTTTTCGTTGATGTTGTTCTGACTGTCGGTGAATTGCAGTCCGTCTTTGGAGGAAGGATTGATCGGGGCAAAATCATTAAAGGTGATGTCAAAAGCACCCAAATGACCGCCTGCGACATTTACACGGCCTTTGAAGATGGGCAGGTCAGATTGCGCCGGGGCATAAGCATGGCTGGCATCTGTTAGCACGACAACGGGGGACAGACGACCGCGTAACATGGCTGCAGCTTCCATTACCACGTCAGCTGCGCCATAAACCAGGACGGTGCCTTCTGATTTCAGCGGGACGCTTTCCACCATATTGGCGGGCAGGGTGGCTTCGGCGATCATGGCAGCGATTTTTGCATTAGCTTTCTTGCCATCCTTGCCCCATCCGGCTTTTTCCCGGATATCAACGTAGAAAACGTCCGGGGCCTCTTCGCCGAGCTCATCACGCAATTCTTCAAACAACGGGGCTTCGCGGCCACAGGCAACCATCAGGTCACCGTCTTTCAGCGCTTTCTGGAATTCAGGCTGTTGGGAGCGACAAAGTTGGGAAAAAACAAAAGGGGCTTCCTGATCAAAGGCATTTGCAATCGCCTTTGCATCAAATTCCATTGTGCCTTCGCAGTTACATAAAAGAACGCATTTGTTTTTCACTTCCATGGGGGGCTCCTCATATTAATTCATTGTTTGTTTTTATAGGGTGTTGGTCAAGCATTCGAGTTTTTTAAATTCATCTCCGACTAAAGATGGACTATGACATATAATAAAGATGAGGAAGAATTACAGCTTCCAAAAACGGTTGGTGGGAAGCATGCAAGTTTCAGAAACAATGCCCTTGGGCCTTTTGCTTGAGCGCAAAAAAATCGATCATCCCTGGCAGGAATATGCCTGGCATGTGTTTGATCTGTTGCCCGGTGCGCGTGACGATGCGGACTGGGAAGTGGTCAGCGAAGAAGAAGGGCGCACGGTTTATCTCGCACAGACCATGAATGTGGAACTCTATCAGCGTGAAACCGAAGGCTATAAAAACAATCTGGAAAGTGGCCAACCCACCATCTTTGTTGTCCTACGCCCTGGGGAAGAAGCCGAAGACCGCGATGTGGAACCGTTTTTGATGACCGCATGCCCCTATGAAGCCGCAGATTATCTGGAAAGCGGGGAAGAGATTGTGGAATCTGTTCCCATGCCGGATGGGGTGCGGATCTGGGTTGAAAATTTTGTGCGCGAACATCATGTGGAACAGAAGTTCAAGAAACGTAAATTACGCCGCCAACGCGACAATCTGGCACGTCGCCCGGCGGGAGGAAACGCATGAGCGCGCAAGGTTTTTTAAGCAGATGGTCACAGCGAAAGCAGGACGCCAAAACAGCTCCTGCACCTGAACCTGTTGTTGTTGCTGAAGAAGCGCCCGTTGAGAATATCCCCGTCGTTGCCAATGAAGAACCTGTTCAGGAAGAAGCATTGACGGTGGAACAGGAAGCCATGATTGCGGATCTGCCTGATGTCGAAACATTAACGCCTGAGTCCGATTTTTCTGCCTTTATGCAAACGGGCGTGCCGGAAGAGCTGAAACGTCTGGCGCTGCGCAAACTATGGCGATCCAACCCCATCTTTGCCAATCTGGATGGGTTGAATGACTATGACGAAGATTTCACCATCATCCAGCCCCTGGCCGAAGGGGTGGCGGAAGAGCTGCAAAAGCTGATGAAAGAAAACAGCCGCACCGAGCCTGTTGAGGAAGAAGAAACCGCTGAAGGTGAAGAAGAACAGCTTGAAGAAACCGCAGAGGCTGTGGATGATGACGACGATGAAGTCGGCGAGGGTGAGGACGAATAGTCCAATACTCGTTTTCTCTGTAACATAATTACGCTGATCTCCGACCATAGGGGGAGATCATTTTTTATCGGAACGTCTTATTCTGTATTGATCCAGTGTTCTAACTGGAATTTGGGAGGAAAAGAATGTCAGAAACGGTTGTTGCAACCTGCTCTCTTGGTGAAGAAGAACGCGCACGTGCGGGGATCTATGGGCTTATCGCCCGTTTGCTGTCCGCGCACCCCAATGCAGAATCGCTAAAAGAGATTGCCGAATTTCCGGCAGATGAGACACCGATAGGTTCAGCTCTGGGTGAGCTGGCAGAAGCGGCGTCAAAGACGTCTGAAACTGAAGCAGAAGATGAATACAACACTCTCTTCATCGGTGTGACCGAAGGCGAGCTGATCCCCTTTGCTTCCCATTACCTGACCGGTTTTCTAAATGATAAGCCCTTGGCGAACGTGCGCGACGACCTTAGTCGTCTGGGTATTGAACGCTCAGAAGAGATCAAGGAACCGGAAGACCATATCGCATTTCTGTTTGACGTCATGGTTGGTCTGATCACCAAGCAATTTGGTGCAGACGCTGGCGATGATGAAGAAGAGAAGTTTTTTGAAAACCATATCAGCCCCTGGGCTGAGAAGTTTTTCAGCGATTTGAAAAATGCAGAAAGTGCGAACTTTTATAAGCCGTTGGGTACATTGGGTTTGCGTTTTCTGGATGTTGAAACCAAGGGCTTTCGGATCGCATCATAATTGGTGATCGTCTGCCCCTTAAGTTTTAGGAGTCTAGGAATGGACCAAAAGGAAGGAAAGACTGACCTGGGTCGCCGTAACTTCCTGAAGGCTGCATCCGTCGGCGCTGCTGTCGGCACTGTTGCAGTTGTTTCAGGCGAAGCCAAGGCTGCTGCTTCTGTTGAAGAAGCAGGCACCAAGGGTGGTTATTCCAAAACCGATCATATCGCCAAATATTACGAATTGGCGAGTGTCTAATACACATTAGGGAGAAAACGATGCTGACAAAAGTCAACAGCGGGGTTGCGAATGGCCCCCGTCTGTCGAAAGCTTTGTCGGGCGTTATTGGGGAGGCGATTGATCGTCGAACCTTTTTCAAACGTACCGGTCTGACAGCTGCAGGTATTGCGGCTGCTTCGACAGTCTCTTTGGTTCGGGCAAAAAAAGCGCAAGCTGCCACGACCACTGCAGGCGACGTAAAGAAAGTAACTTCCGTTTGCACACACTGTTCTGTGGGCTGCGGGGTCATTGCTGAAGTTAAAAATGGTGTTTGGGTTGGACAGGAACCTGACTTTGACAGCCCGATCAATATGGGTGGTCACTGTGCAAAAGGTGCTTCTGTTCGTGAACACGCCATTGGTGAACGCCGCTTGAAATATCCAATGAAATTGGAAGGCGGCAAATGGAAGCGTATGTCCTGGAAAGATGCCATCAACGAAGTTGGTGATCGTCTTGGCAAAATCCGCCAGTCTGACGGTCCTGATTCCGTTTACTGGTTGGGCAGTGCGAAGCATAACAACGAACAAGCCTATCTCTTCCGTAAGTTTGCGGCCTTCTGGGGCACAAACAACGTAGACCACCAGGCGCGTATCTGTCACTCCACCACAGTTGCGGGTGTTGCAAACACCTGGGGCTATGGTGCGATGACCAACAGCTTCAATGATATCCACAACTCCAAGGCTGTCTTCCTGATCGGGTCCAACCCGGCAGAAGCACACCCGATTGCGGTTCATCATATCCTGCAAGCCAAGGAAAAGAACAACGCACCACTTATCGTTTGCGATCCGCGTTTCACACGTACAGCTGCACATGCCGATGAATACGTGCGTTTCCGTTCCGGTTCTGACGTTGCCCTGATCTGGGGTATTCTGTGGCATATCTTTGAAAACAAATGGGAAGATAAGCAGTTCATCCAGCAACGTGTCTACGGTATCGATGATATCCGCGCTGAAGTTGCCAAATGGACACCGGAAGAAACAGAACGTGTAACAGGCGTTCCCGGCAAACAGCTGGAACGTGTTGCGCGTATGATGGCGAAAAACCGTCCAGGCACTGTTGTCTGGTGTATGGGGGGTACCCAGCACACCAACGGTAACAACAACACACGTGCTTACTGTGTGATGCAACTGGTTCTGGGTAATATGGGTGTATCCGGCGGGGGTACAAACATCTTCCGTGGTCACGATAACGTACAGGGCGCAACTGATATGTGCGTTCTTTCTCACTCGCTGCCGGGCTATTACGGTCTGAAAGCAGGCTCGTGGAAACACTGGTGTCGTGTCTGGGATGTGGATTACAACTATGTCCTTGGTCGCTTTAAAACCAAGAAACTGATGGAGTCCAAAGGTATTCCTGTCTCGCGTTGGATTGATGGTGTTCTTGTCCCGAAAGACAAGATCGACCAGCCTGAAAACGTAAAAGGCATGATCTTCTGGGGCCATGCGCCAAACTCGCAAACTCGTCTGCCAGAGATGAAAAAGGCGATGGAACAACTGGATACAATGGTCATTGTTGATCCGTACCCAACTGTTTCTGCCGTTCTTTCTGATCGCACAGATGGCGTTTACCTGCTGCCGGCTGCGACACAGTTTGAGACTTACGGGTCTGTCACTGCGTCCAACCGTTCACTGCAGTGGCGTGAAAAAATTGTTGAGCCGCTTTTCGAAGCAAAAACAGATCATGAAATCATGTATCTCTTTGCCAAGAAGTTTGGTTTTGATGCTGAGATGTTTAAAAACATCAAGGTCAACAATGACGAGCCATTGATCGAAGATATCACCCGCGAATTCAACGGTGGTATGTGGACAATTGGTTATACTGGTCAGTCACCAGAACGTATCCGCAAGCACATGAAATATCGTCACACCTTCGACAAAACAACGTTGAAAGCTGTGGGCGGTCCATGTGATGGCGAAACATTCGGTCTGCCTTGGCCGTGTTGGGGTACACCAGAAATGGGTCACCCGGGCACACATATCCTTTATGATCCATCCAAGCCAGTTGCTGAAGGTGGCCTGAACTTCCGTGCCCGTTTCGGTGTGGAACATGATGGTAACAACATCCTGGCAGAAGGGTCTTACCCTGTTGGTTCTGAGATTAAGGATGGTTATCCTGAATTCACCATGGCTATGCTTAAGAAACTGGGCTGGGACAAGGATCTGACAGCAGAAGAACGTGCGGCGATTGAAAAGGTCGCTGGTGACAAGACCAACTGGAAAACTGACCTCTCAGGTGGTATCCAGCGTGTTGCCATCAAGCATGGTTGTTCACCGTTCGGGAACGCGAAAGCACGTGCCAAGGTCTGGACATTCCCGGATCCTGTGCCGCTGCATCGTGAGCCACTTTATGCACCTGATCGTGACCTTGTTAAGGACTATCCGACTTATAAGGATAAGCAGGCTTATCGTCTTCCAACCATGTATGAATCCATTCAGAAGAATGACTTCTCCAAAGACTTCCCGATTATTCTGACATCTGGTCGTCTGGTTGAATATGAAGGCGGTGGTGAGGAAACACGTTCCAACCCATGGCTGGCTGAACTGCAACAGGACATGTTTGCTGAAATTAACCCTTATGACGCCAACAACGCGAATATTCGCGCTGATGACATGATCTGGGTTCATTCACCCGAAGGCGGTAAAGTGCGCGTGAAAGCGTTGATCACTGAACGCGTCGGACGCGGTGTTGTCTTTATGCCATTCCACTTCGGTGGGGTGTTCCAGGGCAAAGACCTGCGTGGCAAATATCCAGAACATACCGATCCATATGTGGTTGGTGAATCTTCAAACACTTGTGGCACCTACGGCTACGACTCGGTTACCCAAATGCAGGAAACCAAAGTCACCTTGTGTCGAATTGAGAAGGCGTAAGGAGCTAAGCTATGGCAAGAATGAAGTTTCTTTGTGATACCGAACGCTGCACAGAGTGCAACGGCTGTGTCACAGCTTGTAAGAACGAGCATGAAGTTCCATGGGGCGTTAACCGTCGCCGCGTTGTAACACTCAACGATGGTGAACCGGGTGAGCGCAGTCTGTCGGTTTCATGTATGCACTGTTCAGACGCGCCTTGTATGGCCGTTTGTCCGGTGGATGCGTTCTATCAAACCAGCGATGGTATTGTTCTGCATTCAAAGGACATCTGTATCGGTTGTGGGTACTGTTTGTTCGCCTGCCCATTTGGCGCACCACAGTTTCCGCAGGACGGTTTCTTTGGCTCCCGAGGCAAAATGGACAAATGTACATTCTGCTCCGGTGGTCCGGAAGAAGATGGTTCTGTTGAAGAACACAAAAAGTATGGCGGCAACCGCATGAGTGAGGGCAAACTGCCACTATGTGCAGAAATGTGCTCCACGAAAGCATTGTTGGCAGGTGACGGCGACAAAGTTTCCGACATCTACCGCAATCGTGCTGCTGAGCGCGGCTTTGGCTCCGGTGCATGGGGCTGGGGTACTGCGTACGGTTTGAAAAACAAGGAAGGCTGATTTAGGCTGTCGGGGAAGGGCGCCCTCTCGTCCTTCTCCCTTCCTTAAATCGAATTTCTTATAAGAAAGAGGGGCTCTCACATGAGGTCCAAACTTTTAAATAAACTGTTCATCGTGATCTGTGCGTTCCTTTTGGGCACGGCAATTGTCGGGACAACAAGCCTGACAGCACAGGCACAATCCACCAGTGTCTTTCCAGGTGATGCCGGAACATATGGTTCATCACCGGACATGTGGCGCGAGATCAAAGAAGGCAAACGTGGTCAAACCACCTCGCCGGATAAAAGCCGTGGCTACTTGATCCGTGCCAATGGGGAAGACTGGCGTAATGTACGCAATAACATGGTCTTTACCTATGGGGCCATGGGGATTGCCGGGATGCTGGCTGCGCTGGTGTTATTCTTTCTGGTTCGTGGCCGCATCAATCTTGATGGCGAACTGTCTGGTCGTAAAATTCAACGCTTCAAGGCGGTTGAACGCTACAACCACTGGGCCATGGCAGGCAGCTTTATCCTGCTGGGGCTAAGCGGTTTGAATATGCTTTATGGACGTGCTGTTCTGTTACCGGTTCTTGGACCGGAAGGGTTTTCCAGCCTGGCTGGGGCTGGCAAGTTCATCCATAACAACATTGCCTGGGTGTTTATGGTGTCTTTGGTCTTTACGATCATTTTCTGGACACGTGATAATGTCTGGGACCGTTATGATCTGAACTGGATTTTGAAGGGCGGCGGGTTGTTCTCCAAAGGGGTGCATCCACCATCTGCGAAATTCAACTTTGGTGAAAAAACAATGTTCTGGCTGGTTGTGCTGGGCGGGATTGCCGTCAGCTATACCGGGTTGACCTTGTTGTTCCCATATCTGTTTGGCACGCTGCCGACCATGCAATTGATGCAAATTATCCACGCGGTTATTGCATTGGTGATGTGCATCGCCATCTTAGGGCATATCTATATCGGTACCATCGGTATGGAAGGTGCGATTGATGGTATGAAAACAGGTTATGTGGATGAGACATGGGCGAAAGAGCACCATGCCGCCTGGGCTGAAGAGCACGGGATCGAAGTCGACCACAAACCGGAAGACGAAGAACATATTGCTCAAGGGGGCGTTGCTGAATGACCATTTATGACCTTGATACTGACCTGGTGGGTGATGAATTCATCATCAAACCTGATCCTGAATCTGCGTCAACCACCGCTGAGGTGCAAGGTGTAGACAGTTTTGGCCGTCCTTTGACAATTCCTGTTGTGGAGGAGCGTCCCCTGACGCTCTTCCTCAACAATCGCGAAATTGTCACGCTCATGACCGTTGGCGATTACCCGGAACTGCTGGGTGTTGGCTATCTGGTCAATCAGAATATGTTAAAAGACGATGACGTCATCACCGAAGTCGAATTTGATGAGGAACTGGACGTCGTTGTGGTCCGCACCGAACGTGTGACCAACTATGAAGAAAAACTCAAACGCAAGGTTCTGACCTCAGGCTGTGGCATGGGCACTGTCTTTGGTGATATCATGGACAAGCTGGAAGATGTCGTTCTGGGCGATGGTGTACGCATCAATGCGTCCTGGATTGAACCTTTGCTGAAAACCATTAAGACAACGCCAAGCCTTTATCGCAAGGCAGGTTCCATCCACGGCTGTGTGTTGTGTAAAGACAACAAGCCCTTGATCTATATGGAAGATGTGGGGCGTCACAATGCGTTGGATAAAATTGCGGGCTATCTGTATCTGAACAAGCTGCAGGGCAGCGATTATTATATGTACACAACAGGCCGCATGACTTCTGAAATGGTCATGAAAGCTGTGTCTATGAATGTGTCCGTTCTGATTTCACGTTCCGGTTCGACTCATTGGGGGGTGCAACTGGCGAAAAAAGCTGGCCTGACCCTGATCAGCCGAGCACGTGGCAAACGGTTTATTGCGCTAAGTGGTATGGAACGGATCGTTTTTGATCTGGATGAAACGGCCGATCAAATGAGCCACCGCGCTGCGCAATAGACCTGCGCAATTTTTTGAGGCACAATAGGCGTCCCCCTGTTTTCTTAAAAGGACCGTCGATGACGCTTCGGCTGATCATATGTGTTTGCCTGTTGGCTTTTCTGGCTGTGCTGACACCTGTCAATGCCCAGACCTATGAGCCAGGCCCCTACGAGTCTGAAAAAGAACAGGAAATCACGAACCCGCGTGCCGATTTTTGGCGACAAGTCCGTGACGGCATGCCGGGCCGGGTCAATATCCCGGATAAAGACAAAGGTGTGCTGATCCGACAGGGCGGGAATGACTGGCTTGCGACCCGGTCAAATGTGGTTGCCAACTATGGCCGTCAGATCATTGCCGTCGGTCTTTTATTGACTCTTGTTTTTCTATTCTTCACTGGTCGCATCAAGGTTTTAAGTGGCCCGGTCGGTTGGGTGCTGGATAAGCTGGTGCCCTTACAAAAACCTGCCCATTGGACAGCGGCTGTGTGTTTCGTTCTGTTGGGGACAACGGGGCTGAATATCCTTTATGGTAAAAGGGTCCTTGGTCCCATGATGGGGCGGGAATTCTTTTCTGATTTTTCCTTGCTGGGTAAAGCCATTCACAATCAGGCCAGCTGGATTTTCATGGCCTCCATCGCCATTGTGATGATCCTGAAAGCACGGGAATATCTGCCCGGTTTTGTGCGCGAACGTGTTTCGCGGAAAACCGCAATGGATCGTACTCGCACGACAAAAAGTGAAAAGGTGCTGTTCTGGTTTGCCGTGATGGGGACGTTGATTGTGGCTTATTCCGGTGCGACCCTTTTGATCCCACACGATGGAAACGATTTGCGTCAGATGCAGCTGTTTCAATTGATGCATTCATTCTCCGCGCTCACATTAACCGGACTGATTGTCGGGAATGTCTATCTGATCTCGGTCGGGATCAGGCAGAATGCCCGTCAGCTTCTGGAAGCCAAGGAAGTGCTGGAAGAAGAAGTCCAGCAACGCACAAAAGAACTACAGATCGAGATTGAAGAACGCCGCCAGATTGAGGCTGCGCTGAAGATCGCCAAAGATGTGGCTGAACAGGCGAACCTGTCCAAAGACAAGTTCTTGGCAACCGCCAGCCATGACCTGTTGCAGCCCCTGACCGCAGCGCGCCTGATGATTGCGACCTTGCGCATGCGGGAATTGAAGATGGATAACCACAAGATTGTGGAACAGGTCCATCAGTCCTTGCGTGGCACGGAAAACCTGCTGACCGACCTGCTGGATATATCCCGTCTGGGCGCCAGCACGACGGAGCCTAAAGTTACGGACTTCCCGTTGCAGCAGTTGTTAAGTGCCATTGAAACCGAATTCAGAACGGTTGCGCGCAAGAATGGGTTGAAGTTCCGACTGCACTGTCCGAACTTTTTTGCGAAATCTGATTATCAATTGCTTAGCCGTGTGATCCGCAATTTCTTAAGCAACGCCATTCGCTATACCGATAGCGGCGGTGTGATGTTGTCAGCGCGCAAACGCGGGCGGTCCATCCGGATTGAAGTCTGGGATACGGGACCGGGCATTCCGCCAGAAGAATTGCAGCGCATATTTGAAGAATTCCACAGGCTGGAAGGCCAAAAACGCGTTAAGCCGACTGAAGACGGTGGGGCAGGCCTCGGGCTCGCCATCGTGGACCGCATTGCTTATATCCTGGATCATCCGGTTGAGGTAAGGTCGATTGAAGGAAAAGGGTCGGTCTTTTCCATCGACGTGCCGATCGGCACCGAAATCAGCCGCCTGCCACAAACGCAGAAACTGGCCGTCAGTGATCTGGGCGGTGTGGTTGTTGCCATTGTTGATAATGACGAAAGCGTGTTGATGGCGCTTCAGACTTACTTGCAGGAATGGGGCTGCAGCGTGCTTGTGGGCACGTCCGGGGATGATTTGATTGAACAGCTCAGTTGGTCGTCTTTCTCACCCGATCTGATCATGGCTGATTATCATCTGGATGCAGGGCTGATCGGACCGGAAGTGGTGGAACGGGTGCGACGTATTTACGGCCACGACCTGCCAGCAATCGTGATTTCCGCCGATCATACAGAAGAGATGCGCAAAAGCCTGAAAGAAGAGGGCTATCATTTCTTAAGCAAGCCTGTGCGTCCTGCCAAGATGCGCGCGTTGATGGCCCATCTGGTCAATCAGGATGACCATTTCAGCAAAGGTGTGCGCCAGTCTATCGGGGCTTAAAGCCCATTTCCTTGGAGGTCAGTACAGCCTGCGTGCGGTTAAACACATCAAGTTTGCGCAATAGCGCGGTGACGTGAGTTTTAACCGTGGACTCTTTGATGTTCAGTTCAAACGCAATGGCCTTATTGGACATGCCTTCGCTCATCAGTTCCAGCACGCGTAGTTCTGATGGCGTGAGTTTGCTGAGCTTGTCTTCAAATTCAGAACGGCGCGTGCGGTCTTCTTCGGCCATGGGTTTGATAGCATCTTCGGTGGGCCAATAGCGACCGCCGTTCAAGATCGTATCAATGGCTTTTGCCATAATCTCGGGTGCGGTCGTTTTCGGGATGAAACCAACAGCGCCATATTGGGCAGAACTGCGCACCGTTTCGATATCTTCGTTGGCGGACACAATCACAATCGGCACAGACGGGACTTTGGAACGTAAGGCCACCAAACCGGAAAAACCGCTGGTTTCAGGCATGGAAAGGTCAAGCAGGATCAAATCCAGATCATCATCAGCCAGGTCCTGGGCTTCGCTTAGCGTACTTGCTTCAAGCGTTGTGTATTCTTCTTCAAGGAAAGACAGGGTGTCTTTTAAAGCAACCCGGAAAAGGGGGTGGTCATCTGCAATCAGGATACGGCACATAGAAGTGGGGGCTTCTCGTTGTTTCAGTGGTCTTAATTTACAGAAGATACACGCTTTAGAGAACCCCTGATATACCAATTTATAGGTATAAAGCAGAACTAAAGTCGTATTTTTGAAATATCGCCAAGCGCTGGGGGATGTATTCGCCACCTTTTAGATAAGGCTTAGGTGATTGTCAAAGTGAAGGGCTTGTTTGGATATCCGGCCAGTCAGGTCCCGTAACGTTCCATCCCCTGCGCTGAAAAGAAAGCTGTCTGTACCCGTTGGGGCAATACCGCAGATATCATTCTGATCAATGCGTAGGGGATTTTTCTGCCAGATATAAGCTACATTACCACGCGGCGACGTCGCACAAACGGTATCGCCAACGGCGCTGATACTACCGATATAGCCCTTGAAAATGTTCCAGCCACTTTCGGGGGCGGGAAGGGGGCTTGCTACGCCGTTGATTGAGACTTTCCAGACCAGTGGGACATCTGATCGGCTGAAAAGTTGATCTTGTAGAGCAATGAAAACCTCACCTTTTGCGTTCACATCAATATGGCGGATGGAAAGTTTATGGAGGTCAGCTGGCAAACGCACTTTCTGTTCAATCTGTCCGGTATCGGTATTTATATACGTCAGGTTCGGGGCCATGCTGTCGATATTCAGTTTGGCCCGGCCCATTTCAGGGTAGGTGAGGATGCCGCCATTGGCAACGATCAGATGTTTTTCAAATTGCAGAATTTGATGGGGACCGATCCCGCCACTTGACCATTCGCCGATCCGCTTGAACCCATGTTTGAATTCATAAATCCCGATGACGCCGCGTTCATTCTGATAATCGTTTTCGGTTGTATAATAATGCGGTTCCACTTCATCAAAAACGCCATGACCGTAATAATGCCGTCCCTTTGTCGCGGTTACGACCTGCATCGTTCTTTCCGCCATCTCAAACACATAAAGGGCAGTATCCGGCCTGCGCGCAGGCGCGATGATCAGGTTTTGTGAGGTATTGAGACTTATGCCATGCAGGCGCAGCGGTGTGTAAAAAAGGGCGGTCGCACGTAGGTCAGGGGCGATATGGGCAACGCCAAACTGCCCTTTATCGTCCTTAAAGCCGCTATACCAACCCTCTGACAGAGGTGCCGCGTGGGGCAGGGTCGGAAAGATCGTTCCGGCAAGGCAGGCCGCGGTTCCTTTTAGAAAGTGGCGACGTTGCATGTCAGTCCCCGTCCAGACTGTTAAACCCGACTGTTAGCCCCAGATATTTGGTGAAGGTGTCAACCAGTTGATTGCGGGTCTTGCGGCTTTCATCAAGAAACTTCCTGATCTGCAGGCGGCCTGCCTCATCCTTAACCCCGTTTTTGATCGAGATGGGCAGGGTGTTGGCACGACGTGCAAAGAGGGAGAATTGAATCTGCACTTGTTTTTTAGCTTCGCCGGGCAGGAACTCCATAAAAGGACGCGACATTGCCATCAGGCCCAGGGCGCTTTGCTGGATGTATCGCGTTGATCGCTTGCTGCGCCATCCTTCGGCCCGCTTGCCATTTGCTTTTTCAAGGCTGCTGCCCATAGGAAGCGCGATCTTCTGATCAGAGATCATTTGAAAGCCAGCTAAGAGTTCAGTGAACAGGCGATTGCCCACTTCATCCATGGTATCAAAATAAATTGGATGAGCTTTGCCTTCTTTGAAATATGTCACAAGCTCCTGCCAGTCCTGATAGGCCCCTTCGGTGATGTCCTGAATGTTGCGGGCAATGGCCTGACCTAACTGGCAGGAAAACTTATCGCTTTCCATATCCGTATACAGCAAACGTTCAAGCGCAGGCAGGCCTTGCAGGGCCACGCTCGTGGTTGTGAAATCATCAGGGATTTGCTTGGTAGCTAAAATTTTATTCAGACTTTTGGAAACGGCATTGCGACGTTCTGGCCAGTGATAGAGACGATCTCGACGCAGAAGAAAGGTGATGGGACCATAGTTCATGTGTTGCACTGCCGCCCAGGCATCCGAGGTCTGCTGGAAAGCTGGCTTCAAATCATCAATATCGCAAGTTTTCGCCCAATGTTCGGCCTGATTTCTGGATTGAACAGCCAAGCGTTCATAGGCAGGCAGGATAAAGTCTTCGGCCACTTTGACGGAAAGATCCTGCATCGATGGGGCACTTTCAGCGCGAAAAGGAAGCAGGAGAAAAAGAGATAACAGGGCAATTCGTTTCATCAACCACATCCTAAAGGCTGTTTACAAAGTTAAGGAGAATAGTTTTATCGCTTTTATTCAGGGCATTAAAGCGTTCTTTGGCCTTTTGCGCTTCTCCACCATGCCAGTTGACGGCTTCTTCAACCGATTGCGCGCGGCCATCATGCAGAAAATATTTGGTGTCCTTGGTGCCCCAAAGCGGTTGCGTGCGCCATTCTGATCCTGTTGCCAGACCTTCTTTTATACCGTCAGACAGGGCTGGGCCCATGTCATGCAGCAGCAAGTCGGAATATGCTGTAACCTGATGTCCATTTTTTATCGGCAATGTCGGGATGTGGCAATCTGCACAGCCCGTTGATTTGAAAAGTCCTTGATCATCAGCAGGTGAAGATTTGGGTGGCTTTAATCCTTGCAGATAAGCGGTGACTAAATTCAGCATCTGACTGTCGATTTCCAGATTTTCGAATTGCGGGCTATCTCCATGCGGCCCTTTAACGCATTCGACTTGTGCTTTTGTGCAGTCGCCTTCGTGCTGAGGATGAACTGGGGTGGACATGCCGATATCGTTTGAAAAGGCATTGGCCGCCTGAATGCGCAAGGTGGGGGCAGCTGCTTTCCAGGCAAAACGTCCTACCTGTCCGTCGATTATGTTCGCACGACCCGAAATGCCATCCGCGTCTGTATCTTCGGGGTCAGCAAGGGAAAGGATGGTTTCATCGCTTATCTGTTCAAGCAAGCCTAAGCCAAGCAAGGGTTGGGACAAGCGACCTGCAAAGTTGGTGTTTTTTGACATGGCCCCATAAGCAAGGTCCTGAATTTCATAATACCCATCTTTAAGGAAAACACGTCCTTCCGCCTTTTGCCCATGGATCGCATTGGTTTGCAATTGACGACCATAGACGGGATCACCTTCGCCGTTATCATTGCCCAGCCGTAGGACATATCCAATCCCACCGATATCACCATTTTCCTGCACTGTGATTTTACCGCGCCCGCCTTTGGGGTGGCAGGCGACACAGGATCGCGCATTAAAAAGCGGGCCAAGGCCGTCGGTTGCTTGTGTTGATGCTGGCGCAGAAGACCAGGGGCGGTCAAACAGGGCTTTGCCCAACGCAAAATCCAGCTTTGAGGCTTGCGCCGGTGTAGACACCAGCAACAAGCCCATAACGGCAATTGTTTTCTTCATGTTCAGGTTACTCGTAAGATACTCATCATCCCGGTTTCGGCATGTTCAATGATATGACAATGGAACATCCAGTCGCCCGGGTTATCTGCTACAAACGCCACGTGGATGCGTTCCTTCGGTTTGATCAGGACGGTATCGGTAAAATGTTTCGGCAAAGATTTTTTATTGGAATTGAGATAGAGGAACGTATGCCCATGAATATGGATCGGATGCATATGGGGCGTGCCATTGACCAGTTCCAGAACATAGGTGCGGTTGCGTTTCAGGTTCAGGATCGGTGCAGGTAGCTTTTGATGGCCATCTTCTGGCCAGGTCTGTTTGTTCATGGCCCAGAAGGTTTTATCAGACAGACAGAGGCTGTCAGCATAATCCAACACTTCACCATTGGGTAGCTCAACATAGCTTGGTGTTGCGGTTGCTGTGAAATCAATGCGTTTGTGGATGGCATTGGATAGATCAGGTTCAGCAATATCCGGGGCATAAAGTGGGGCCGGATCAAATTCCCCACGTTTCATATCAATGTTGGTGGATTTCAGCTTGGCAATCGGCACAAGTTCCGGGGCGAAATAGTCATAGATGATAGCCTCGCCACCAGGTGCCGGGGTGCGAACAACTACATCAATGCGCATGGCTGATCCCAACCGCCAGGTTTTTAGCGGAAACGGGGAAACACCTTGGCCATCCGTTGCAATAATCGCGGCACCATTATGACCTTCAATGCCGATCTGGCTGACGCGAGAGTTATTGACGCTCATCAGACGCAGGCGCACATCCGCGTTGGCGGGCACATTCAGGACAGGGAGTTTTTGCAGGTTGGCGGTGCGAACGGTTGCGAAAGTTCCACCACGACTGGCCCCCGCATCGGTTTCAAAGTCCAGAAATTCCCCGTTTTTCCCCAAACGCCAATCTTTGATGATGCAGAGAACGTCATCATCATAAGGTTGGGTTTCGTCACCCGTTACCAATAAGGCACCTGCGAGACCACGGCCTAATTGTTCCGCCGTGTTGCAGTGGGAATGAAAGGGAAAGAGCCCGCTATCGGGCAGGGTGAAATTGTAAGTAAAATTCTCCCCCGTATTCACTGGCGACTGTGTGACATAGGGAATACCGTCCATGTGATTGGGCAGGCGAATGCCGTGCCAGTGGATGGAGGTATGTTCGGGCAGTTCGTTCTTAAAATGTGTTTTAAGACGGCTACCTTTCGGGACCTTGATGATGGGCAGAGGATCATCGCTATAGGTCCAAAACGGCAAAGTCGGCCCGTTTGCAAAGAGTTTGCGTGGCCGTTCCTTGGCTGTCAGGTTAGCTTCAGTAATCTGATCACTGAATGATGGCTCTGTGCGTTTGGGCAGCATCGGACGGTCCGTGCTTAAATGCGGTTTGGCCAGAAGTGGATACGCGGAAAGCGCGACCAAAGCCGCGCTTCCCCCGATAACACTTCTTCTGGATATAGGCATGGTGTGTCTCCTAATTCCCTCTACCCCAAAGAGATGTTAACAAGCCTGTAGAATGCCTAGTTAATCGCTGTCGGATTATCCAGGCTGTCAGAACCTTCGACTTCGATTTTCAAGCCAAGTTTGGACACGACATTTTCAATGCCGCGTGTCTGTGCAACGAGACCATCAACAACGTCCAATAAGATTTTGTTGCCTGCTTTATTGCCTTCGCCCAGCATTTGATCGTAAGCCATCTTGCCGCTGTCAGCTGTATCTTTCATGATTTGCATCTTGGCATTTGTTGTCCCGAGCAGAGTGCTGAGACGAGAATGTGCTTCTGGTGCTTTGGATTGCGCCAGGTCACCAACACTTGCACCGGATACGACAGAGCCGTCAACACGTGTGTAGCTGCCTGTGTAAATGGCGTTCATGCCGACCTGATTATAGTAATGTGAGTTGTGGGTGTTGTCAGAAAAGCAATCATGTTCTTCTTCCGGGTCATGCAAGATGACGCCAAGCTTCATGCGCTCACCTGCCAGTTCACCGTAAGACAGAGAACCCAGACCCGTCAGAATGGTTGCAAGGGCATCATTTTCAGATTTACCCGCAATGTCTTTGCGTGCCGCACCGTCAGCAGACCACGCGCCAACGATTTCTTCCAGATCAGTGATCAGAAGGTCAGTTGCCGCAGTCAGGAACTGAACACGACGGTCGCAATTGCCGTTTGTGCAGTTTTTAGTGTCGAAATCCGTTGTTGGGCGATTACCAGCGCCGGCGTTTGTGCCGTTAAGGTCCTGACCCCATAGCATAAATTCAATGGCGTGGTATCCGGTTGCAACGTTGGCTTCGACTTCCTGCGCTTCGTGCAGGGAACCGGAAAGCAGGGCAGGGGTGATGTTGGTGGCATCGATCATGTCTGGGCCGATACGCACTTTTTTGTTAGCAATCACATTCAGCGTGTAAGCCGGGTTTTCATCAGATGCTTTGCCGTAAGACGCATCAACGTAATCAATCAGGCCTTCATCCAGCGGCCAAGCGTTTACTTTGCCTTCCCAGTCATCAACGATGGCGTTGCCGAAACGGAAACCTTCGGTTTGCTGGTAAGGGACACGGGCAGCAACCCAAGCCTCGCGTGCAGCTTTCAATGTTGTGTCAGATGGGTTCGCAACAAGGGCAGAAATTGCACTCTTCAGTTTTTGAGCTTCAGACAGGGAATCCTGATACATCGCAAGGGCGATGTCAGAATAGTTTTTTACGATGTCCTGGGTGTTGGGTGCACCCGCTTGCGCAGTAGAAGCTGCGGCCAGAATGACAGCAGCGGCAGCAGTTGTTTTTAAGAAATTAAAGACCTTCATGAGGAACCTTTGAAAATAAGAATTGTTATCAATTGCAATATCACTAGAGCAAGTAAGAATGAGTTGCAATAACTTTTTATGGTTTTTCTAAAAATAATTTCAAAAGTGGCTTTGCATGGAAGAGGCGAAAGGATCTTAAATCCGCAGGATTAAATGCTTATTAGGAAATGCTTTAGTTGTACGTCAATTGATAATAATTATTATAATTAACAGTTTGATTTTATTTATCTTTTTTACTTGAAGGGGAGGCTGGAAATATCCATATTGCTGAGGTGTCTCCTGCTCTTGTGTAAATCTCTGTTTTTAAGGAGTTACCCATGAAGGGTAGTAAAAAAGTAATCGCCCAACTGAATAAGGTGCTGGGCAATGAACTGATTTCCATTAACCAGACATTCCTGCATTCACGCATGTTTAATGACTGGGGTATGACGGAAATCGGTGGCAAAGAATATAAAAAGTCCATCAAGGATATGAAACAAGCGGACAAGCTGATTGAACGGATTCTGTTTCTGGAAGGCCTGCCCAATCTGCAAAGCCTTGGCAAGTTACGTATCGGTGAAGATACCGAAGATATCATCAAGTGCGAATTCGATTTGATGACAGATATGCTCGCGGACCTGCGCGCTGCTATCGCCCTGTGTGAAGAAGAACAGGACTATGTGTCACGCGATCTGTTGGATGATATTATCGAGGATGAAGAAGAATTCCTCGACTGGATCGAAGTGCAGCAGTGGCAGATTAAAGAACAGGGTCTGCAAAATTATATTCAATCACAAACGTAAGGAGCCATTCAGATGAAAGGCAATAAGAAAGTAATCGACGCTCTGAATGGGCTTTTGACACATGAAATGAGCGCCGCTGACCAGTATTTCATCCATTCTCGCATGTATGATGACTGGGGCATGACGGAGCTTTATGAACGCCTCAAGCACGAGCAGGAAGAAGAACTGGATCACGCCTCCAAACTGGTGGAACGCATCCTGTTTCTGGAAGGCACACCGGATGTATCGGCCCGTGATGCGCTGAAGATCGGTAAAGATGTGCCCAGCATGCTGGCAAACGATCTTGAGTATGAACTGATGGTGGGCAAAGAACTGAAGAAAGTTATCGCGCTCTGTGAGAAAGAGCAGGATTACGTATCGCGTCAAATCCTGGTTGGTTTGTTGGAAGATACCGAAGACGATCACACCTACTGGCTGGAAAAACAGCTGGGTCTGATCGACAAGATGGGCCTGAAAAACTACATTCAGTCCAAATCTTCCTGATCATATAAATCAGATTAAGAAAAAGGCCCTGCATTTTACTGTGCAGGGCCTTTTCTTTATTCTGCGGCAAGGAGAGTAGTGTCTTGCGATGATTCCTGCTCAATTACATTGCGCATGCAATTGACGCATTGGGCGCATTCCGGTTTGCAGCCATGGGCTTTGAAAACACGCCCAACAGTTGCCGCGCCGTCATTGACCGCTTTTCGCACCTGTTTCTCGCGAATTCCATTGCAAACACACACATACATGGCAAGTCCTCCTGTTCCTGCGATGGAATATGGTGCAATTGAGAATGATTGTCAATAGAAATGATAATCATTCTTAAATCTAAGCATCAGTGACGGGCGCGGAAGTGCATTTCATCAGGTGAAATCGTGTTGGCAAGTGCCTGTTTCAGGCTGTCTTCGATCTCTGACTCATCCGGGTCATAAAGCCCGCACAATGAAAGGGCGCGGTGCTTGTTGATGGATCTGCCCAGATATTCATAGACGACGCGAGTACAACAGGGCATACGTTCGCCACTTCCTGAAACGCCGAGCTTCAATCCTGTCAGGCGGGACAGTTTGTTGCGGAAAGTTGGAAATAAAATGGTTTCCGTGATTTCGTATCCGGTCAGCGCTTCGTAATCGAGCATGAAAATTCGGTCGGTCAGAAACAGGGCCACGCCTTTGTAACGGCCATGACAGACCACATTTTTGGTGGCTTCCTGAAACCGTTCTGTGCGTTGGTAATAAACGCCATCGCCTTGGCGCTCAATGCAGATCAGTGTGCGTAGGATTTTACCGGGCGAGGACATGGAATAATAATATTCGAAATAATAACCGAGATACTTTTCAAGGCTGTTGCCACCGGCCTGATGCAGTTTTGAAAGATGTTCCAGTTCTGGATAGCTGCTTTTTTCAACGACCTGGCTGCGGGGTTTGACCTGCAAAAGCCGTTGAAACTGGTCATGGGGCAGCAGAAATTCAAACTCTTCCATCCCGAAGAAATCACACAGACGCATCATGGCATTGGCCGATGGTTTGTGGCGTCCACTTAGGTATCGGTTGAACTGCGCCCGGTTTAAATTGAGTTTGCGGCACACTTCCGCAATCGACTTATAGTAACCGCAGGCGAATTTTAAATTTCTGGCGAAATCGTCACTCATGTGAGGCGAACCTTGCTCTGTCGTCATTAAAGTGGGCCGGGATTATAGAAACTTCCCTTCAAACTACAATAGACTACACTGGTGCGCTTTGGTGCAGCTTATGCACTATAATGCGCCAAGGTGTTCCCTTCTGTCAAATTGTCACATCTGGCCTTTCATCTTTAAATGGAGGCAAGAGGCGCGGTGAAATCCTTTTGATGGAGTATAAAGGTGAACAAACGTACAGAGCATGACCTGTTAGGAGACATGCAGTTAGAAGCAGATATCTGGTATGGAATCCAGACCCAGCGTGCCGTAGATAATTTTGCAATTACGGGCGTGCCGATCAGTCATTTCCCGGAACTGGTCAAGGCCCTGTCTATGGTGAAATGGGCAGCTGCCAAGGCCAATGGGGAATTGGGGCTGATCGATCCGGTAAAGACGGATGCCATCATCAAGGCCTGTCGTGATATTGCTGAAGGACGCCTGCAAAATCAGTTTGTGGTCGATGTCATTCAGGGCGGGGCGGGGACTTCCACCAACATGAACGCCAACGAAGTGATTGCCAATTTGGCGCTGGAAAAGATGGGGTATCGCAAAGGCGATTATACACATCTTCACCCCAATGATCATGTGAACTGTTCGCAGTCCACCAATGATGCCTATCCTACATCAGCGTGTCTGGCCATCCAGTTTGCTGCCGATCCGTTAATTGATCGTATTTCCAGCCTGATCAAAGCATTTCAGTTAAAAGGCGATGAATTCGCTGATGTGGTCAAGATGGGTCGCACACAGTTGCAGGATGCCGTGCCTATGACACTGGGGCAGGAATTTGAAGCCTTTGGGGTGACCTTGGGGGAAGATATCGACCGTTTGCGCGAAGCCTCCAAGCTTTTATGTGAAGTGAACCTGGGTGGCACGGCCATTGGCACAGGGATCAACACGCACCCGGATTATGCCAAGCTGGCAGTTCAAAATCTGGCTGAAATTTCGGGCAAAGATATGAAACTTGCCTCCAACCTTGTCGAAGCCAGTTCTGACATGGGCGCCTTTGTTGCTTTTTCCGGCATCTTGAAGCGATTTGCCGTTAAACTCAGCAAAATCGCCAATGATCTGCGCCTGCTTTCAAGCGGTCCACGCACGGGTTTTGGAGAAATCAAACTGCCACCGATGCAGCCCGGGTCATCCATCATGCCGGGTAAGGTAAATCCGGTGATTCCCGAGGCGGTTAATCAGGCGTCTTATCAGGTGATCGCCAGTGACCTGGCAGTTACCTTTGCGGCAGAAGCCGGGCAGTTGCAGTTAAATGCGATGGAACCGATGATCGTTTATAACATTCTTAATTCCATCAAGATGCTGCGCGAAACCTGCAAGATGTTCGAAGAACGTTGCGTAAAGGGCATTCAGGCTGATGTGGACCGCTGTTCTCATTTGCTCAATCAAAGTATCGGTAGCATTACTGCCCTTGTCCCCCATATTGGATATAGCAACGCCTCACGGATTGCGCAGACGGCGTTAGAGACCGGGGAAACCGTACGCTCGCTGGTGATTGGTGAAAAGCTTTTGGATGAAGTTGAACTTGATCGCCTGTTAAGTCCGCAATCCATGTTGTCACCACAGGAAGGAAGATCGCCATGACGAAACCACGTATCTTAATCGTTTATACGGGCGGGACCATTGGCATGCGCACATCCGATCAGGGCTATCAGCCCGTCGATGGATTTGCTGATCTTTTGGCCCGTCGTCTGGAGGGGCGCACGCTGACGCCCCTGCCAGATTATGACCTGATTGAATTTGAAACCCTGATTGATAGCGCAAACGTTCATCCATCGGACTGGCGCAAGATCGCCGATACGATCATTGAACATCATGAAAAATATGACGGTTTTGTCATTCTGCATGGAACAGACACGATGGCCTATACGGCCTCGGCCCTGTCTTTCATGTTGCTGGGGCTGAATAAGCCAGTGATTGTCACGGGGGCGCAAATTCCGCTGATTGAATTGCGCAATGACGCCTTTTCTAATGTGGTGACCAGTCTTATTCTGGCAGCTGATTACGATATTCCTGAAGTTTGTCTCTATTTCAATGGGCGGATTATGCGGGGCAATCGAACACGCAAATTAAAAAGCACAGGCTTTGATGCGTTTGATTCGCCCAACTTTCCTTGGCTTGGGACGGTAGGGATTAATGTGGATCTCAATAAAAACCTGATCCATCGTCGAAAAACACCGGACTTCCACACCAAAGCGTTTGAACCTAATGCGGTTTCCATGTTGCAGCTTTATCCCGGCATGGACGGCAGGATGTTTCGTGGAATGCTGGACAGTGAAGACTTAAAGGCACTGATCATTCTGTCCTATGGGGTGGGGAACCCGCCCAGCACCAATAAAAGTCTGATCGATTTTCTATCGGATGCCAGCGACAAAGGCATTGTCGTGGTCAATAGTTCGCAATGTATTCAGGGTGCTGTTCATCAGGGCGCTTATGCGACCGGGGATGTTTTTAACAAAATCGGTGTGGTCCCGGGTGTTGATTTAACCTTGGAAGCAGCCTTTACCAAGCTGCATTTCCTGATCAGCCGAGGCTGTCGTGCAGATAAGATTCGCAGAGAATTGCTGGTTCCTTATTGCGGTGAATGTAATCGCTCTTGACCCGAGAGTCTCCCCTACAATGGAGTTTACCCCTTAAGGTGCAAAGGAAGGGATGGTGCTTGTACAAAAGTGCCATCCCTTTTTTATTAGGCATTTGAAGTTTGTGAAAATTGGTGTGACCTGGTGCACTTTTTGTAACTGTTTGCGAAGGGGAGTGCACCATTTGCAAAATTCTAGCGATGCGCTCTGTGGTTTATAAAAAATGCATAAAACAAAAAGAGGCTTCCTTGCTGTGATTTTATGAAAACGTAAAACACTGCAATAAAATTCTGTGATTTATCGGTTTGGTGACGGAAAGTTTGAAAATAACGCCGAAACCAGCTCATAAAAGCAAGCAAATCCAAAGCCCGATTTTATATACTTGGTGTGTGCCGTGGTAAACACAGCACGCTTCAAACATATAAAAATGGCATGAGCCAAACTTAAAATAAACTGATTGACAAGGAAGGCGTCCGGTTTTTTAATGCAGGTTTTCTGTCACACCGGACATCATATCTCAGGAGAATATCAAATGAAGAATTCACTATCTGTCGTCGCTGGTGCACTCGTTGCAACGGCTGTTACAGCAACTGCTGCAATGGCAGCAGACACTCTGGAAGCTGTAAAAGCACGTGGCGAGCTGATCTGTGGTGCATCGACAGGTCTTCCAGGCTTTTCTCTGCCTGACGAAAAAGGTAACTGGACTGGCCTTGACGTGGATACCTGCCGCGCGGTAGCTGCGGCTGTTTTGGGTGATGCCAACAAAGTTAAATTCATTCCGCTGACAGCAAAAGAACGTTTCACTGCCCTGCAATCTGGTGAGATTGACATCCTGTCACGTAACACAACATGGACGCACACACGTGATACGTCTCTGGGTCTGAACTTCGCAGGCGTTAACTACTACGACGGTCAGGGCTTCCTCGTTCAAAAAGAACTGGGTGTTAAGTCTGCACTGGAACTGGACGGCGCGTCTGTTTGTATTCAGTCTGGTACAACAACTGAATTGAACCTGTCTGATTACTTCAAGCTCAACGGCATGAAATTCAGCCCTGTTGTTTACGATACATCTGATCAAACAGTACAAGGCTTCGCCGCTGGTCGTTGTGACATCCTGACGTCTGACCAATCACAGCTCTATGCGCTGCGCTCTAAACTGGAAAACCCAGGTTCTGCAGTCGTTCTGCCTGAAGTTATCTCTAAAGAGCCACTGGGCCCGGTTGTACGCCAGGGTGATGATGCGTGGTTCAACATTGTTAAATGGACATTGTTTGCACAAATCAACGCTGAAGAGTTTGGCGTAACATCTGCGAACGCTGATGAGATGAAATCAAGCGCAAATCCAAACGTACAGCGTCTGCTGGGTACATCCGGTGATGCAGGTGCAAAACTGGGTCTGTCTGAAGACTGGGCATTCAACGCCATCAAACAGGTTGGTAACTACGGCGAAATGTTTGACCGCAATGTTGGTCCAAACACACCACTGCAAATCGCACGTGGCCTGAACGGTCTGTGGACTAAAGGTGGTCTGCAGTACGCACCGCCAGTACGCTAAGACCTCGATTATACAGACGGGTGTATTGACCTTTTAAAAAGCGAAATACACCCGTTTTTTTCTAATAAGTTACAGTTTGGAGTGTGCAAATGTCGAATGACAATAACGACATCGCCACTGAGCCCAAACAATCTTCCTCGATGCTGAATGACCCACAAGTACGTGGGTATGTTTTTCAGGCGTTGCTGGTTGCTGTCCTGATCTGGTTGGGTTGGACAATTTTCCAGAATACGCTGCAGAACATGGAAAGCCGAGGGATTACAACGGGCTTTGATTTCTTAAATAATCCGGCAGGCTTTGAAATTTTGATGAGCCTGATCCCCTACAGTTCCGAGTCAACTTACGGTCGTACGTTCCTGGTTGGTCTGTTAAACACGGTTATTGTTTCTTTTGTGGGTATTATCCTTGCAACGCTTTTGGGCTTTGTGATGGGTGTGGCCCGTCTGTCCAAGAACTTTCTGATTGCCAAAGTTGCAAGCTTTTACGTGGAAACTTTGCGTAACATTCCGTTGCTTTTGCAGATTTTCTTCTGGTATTTCGCCGTTCTGCAACCGTTGCCAAGCCCACGTAACAGTGCAGAGTTTGCAGGTATCTTCTTCCTGAATAACCGTGGCCTTTATGTACCTGCACCGATTTTGGAAGCCGGTTTCAACTTTGTTGTTGCTGCCTTTATTCTTGGTATTATGAGCTGCATTGTTCTGTCAAAATGGGCTCGCAAACGCCAGGAAGCAACCGGACAGCAGTTCCCTGTTCTATATAGCAGCCTTGGCCTGATCATTGGTTTGCCGCTTGTTGTTTTCCTTCTTCTTGGTGCTCCGCTCAGCTGGGATATGCCGGGTCTGAAAGGCTTTAACTTCCGCGGTGGTGTGCCAATCATCCCCGAATTCATTGCCTTGCTTATGGCGCTTACCACCTATACCGCTGCCTTTATCGCCGAGATCGTGCGTGCTGGTATTCTGGCCGTCCCCCATGGTCAGACAGAAGCAGCTGAAAGCCTTGGGATCAAGAAAAGCGTGTCGCTGCGTTTGATCATTATCCCGCAGGCCATGCGCGTGGTGATCCCGCCGCTGACCAGCCAGTATCTGAACCTTGCGAAAAACTCGTCTCTGGCAACCGCGATTGGCTATCCCGATATCGTCTCGGTCTTTATGGGCACGACCCTGAACCAGACCGGACAAGCCGTTGAAATCGTTGCCATGACAATGGCCGTGTACCTGACCATCAGCCTGACTTTGTCAGTCGTGATGAACTGGTATAACAAATCCATGGCCCTGAAGGAGCGTTAATATGGGAAAATATGTTGAAAAAGAAGCGCTCCCACCGCCCGTATCCACCACGGGACCCATTGCCTGGGTGCGCCAGAATCTGGTGTCAACGCCTGCCAATACGTTGATGACCCTCTTTGCTCTTTATCTGTTGTGGGAATTTGTCCCGCCGCTGTTAAACTGGGTGTTCTTTGAAGCAAACTTTGCAGGCGACGGACCGGAAGCCTGTACAGGCGCAGGTGCCTGCTGGGTGTTTGTGAAATCCCGTCTCGGCTTCTTTACTTACGGTTTTTATACCGAGGCAGAAAGATGGCGTGTGGATCTCAGCTTCCTTCTGTTGGCCCTCGTTGTGGTGCCGCAGTTCATCAAGAACTTCCCTTATAAAGCCTGGATCGGCGTGGCGGGTCTGACCGTGCTGCCGGTTGTGGTCGGGATCTTGCTGCTGGGTGGTATGTTTGGTCTGGCGCACGTGGAAACTCACCAATGGGGTGGCTTGATGCTGACATTGGTTTTGTCCTACGTCGGTATCGTTGCAGCCCTGCCGTTTGGGGTGATCCTGGCCTTGGGTCGTCGTTCTGAAATGCCGACGGTCCGCTTTGTTTGTGTGACCTTTATTGAATTGTGGCGCGGTGTGCCGCTGATCTCGGTTCTCTTTATGGCGTCTGTGATGCTGCCTTTATTCCTGCCATCCGGTTGGGACTTTGAAAAGCTGCTGCGCGCTTTGATCGGGATTACCATGTTCCAGTCCGCCTATATGGCCGAAGTGATCCGTGGGGGCTTGCAAGCCATTCCGAAAGGTCAGTTTGAAGCGGCGGCCGCCCTTGGCCTTGGCTACTGGCGCTCCATGGGGCTGATCATTTTGCCCCAGGCGTTGAAGCTCGTGATCCCGGGGATCGTGAACACCTTCATCGCGCTTTTCAAGGACACCACACTGGTGCTGATCATTGGTCTGCTGGACATTCTGGCGACCGTGCAATCCTCCATCGTTGACCCGAAATGGGGCGGCGTTGCGACGGAAGGCTATATTTTTGCAGCGTTCTGTTTCTGGGTTTTCTGTTATGGCATGTCCAAATACAGTCAATCACTGGAGCGCAAACTTCACACCGGACACAAACGCTAAGTGAGTAATGAGAAATGACAAAAGATCCTGATGCAATTACAGATACCGTGACCGAGGCCGAACTGCGCGCGGGCCACAATCTGGATCACGAAGTCTCCAAAGAAGACGTGATCAAACTGATCAATATGAACAAATGGTACGGGGACTTCCATGTTCTGCGTGACATTAACCTGAACGTCCATAAGGGCGAACGGATCGTAATCTGTGGACCTTCCGGTTCCGGTAAATCCACCATGATCCGCTGTATCAACCGTTTGGAAGAACACCAGCAGGGCCAGATCATCGTTGATGGTGTGGAACTGACCAACGATCTGAAAAACATCGATACCATTCGCCGCGAAGTGGGTATGTGCTTCCAGCACTTCAACCTGTTTCCGCACCTGACTATTCTGGAAAACTGCGTACTTGCCCCCATGTGGGTACGCAAGGAACCGCGCAAGGTCGCAGAAGAACGCGCCATGCATTATCTGGAACGGGTAAAAATCCCGGAACAGGCGGGCAAATACCCGGGCCAGCTTTCCGGTGGTCAGCAGCAACGTGTGGCGATTGCACGTTCCTTGTGCATGGAACCAAAGATCATGCTGTTTGACGAACCCACCTCTGCCCTTGATCCAGAAATGATTAAGGAGGTATTGGATACTATGGTACAATTGGCCGAAGAAGGCATGACGATGCTGTGTGTTACCCACGAAATGGGCTTCGCCAAAACAGTGGCTGACCGCGTCATCTTCATGGCTGACGGCCAGATCATCGAAGAAAACGAACCACATGAGTTCTTCAGCAATCCAGTGGAAGAGAGAACCAAAGATTTCTTGAGTCAGATTATCGGTCACTGATGTAANTGACGGCCAGATCATCGAAGAAAACGAACCACATGAGTTCTTCAGCAATCCAGTGGAAGAGAGAACCAAAGATTTCTTGAGTCAGATTATCGGTCACTGATGTAACTAGGGCGAGAGTTTCTTTGGACTTGCTCTCGCCCTTTTTGATGGCCATAATAAATTAGGGGAGAATAAAGGAGGAATAGTTCTTGCCCTATCAGATGCTCAAGTAGCAAACGAGGAGACAACAAGCCTTGAATAAAAATATTTGCTTCTAGGATTGAGATATATGTATTGGACCATACGTAAAATTATGGCGCTGATTGGCGTCTTTAGTACTGCAGTTATGATCACAACCCTGATCTGGCTGAGTAATTCATACGAGAAATTTTCTGTCAAAAACTTCAATGATACTTCCGGTGAGATTGCCTCCTTTTTGGTGCAACAGAATATCGCGGAAAGCTATTATGAAACGATTTTTCCGATTGCAAACAAATGGTCACGTGATCGTGTGTTGCTGCAAGGGGCACGGGAAAATGATCTTAAAAAACTGGAAATCGGCGCGAGTGAGGCATTTCGCGCACAGGAAGTTGTGAATAAAATTGTTCTTTTACGTGGCGTGCATGTCTTTGACAAAGAACTTAAAGATTTGACCTTTTCACAAAAGGGGATTGATCAGTCTGTCTTAAAGAATGCATCCATATTTGAGCAACTTAAGAAACGCGATAAGGCCGCGCAACGCAAGCCTATTGCCTTTACTTGGCGTACAAAAGGCGGGGCACCTGTCCATAGTTTAATCATGCCAATCGGCGGATTTAAGGTGGCTGGTTATATTGAAATCATCACTGATCCATTACCGCAGTTTAAACAGCTGGGCAGTGCGTTATCTGGTGATGTGCAGCTTCTGAACGACAAGAAGGAAGTCCTGCTGGAAAGTAAACCTGATGGGGCGACGAAAGAAGAAGGCAACGAAGGTGTAGACCAACAAAGCCTTGAGACGTTGTTTGTCGATGTTCCTGCCTCAACGGGTGATACCTGGATGACGGTGTCGTTGACCCGTGATATTAGCGAGTTTAAGAACAACCTGCTGGATATCCGAAATCAGGCGATTTCGATTGTCGGGTTGGCACTGGTAATTTGTGCTGTCGGTGGCTGGGTGCTGCTGCGCTTTGCTGTTTTTTCCAAGCTTAAAACATTTGCCGATGCAATGAAAATTCTGGGCGGCGGGAATACAGCTGTTGAAATCCCGCCTACCGGAAAAGATGAATTCCGCACTATGGCATCAGCTTTGGAGCAATTGCGCGAAAGTGTACGTCAAGCTTATCGTCGCCAGCGTATCATTGACACCAGTGCGTCCTGTATCGTTTTGTGTGACTTGGAAGGCAAGCTGAACTATGCCAATACGGCGGCCCGTGAATTCCTGAACCTGGGCGTGGACAATGACGTGTCTGGCAAAAGCGCAGATGTGTTTGCACAAGGCGGTGATTTTGTGGCCCGGTTACTCAATCCCGATAATCTGCCACACAAACAGCAATTGACCTATAAAGAATGTCATATTGAACTGGATACGCAAGCTGTCCTGAGTATGCACGGCAATCATGTCAGTACCATGTTGAGTTGGACCGATATTACCCAGCAGGCCAAGGAACGAGAATTTTCTTCAAAGATTATGGAAGAAGTAACGGCTGTAGCCCAAGTGGTAGCAGAACAAGCTAAAACTCTGGAAGGTTTATCCACGTCACTGGATGCACAATCTCATGAAACGGTTACGCAAGCCCATCAGGCTAAAGGTATTTCTGAAAGAAACCGCGCCAGTGCAGCTTCTGCTGCTGATACAACAGGTCAGTTGAATACCAACTTTTCTGATATGGCCGGAAAAACCACCAAGGCGCAAGAAACAGCTGAAGCTGCGATTTCTGTGGCCAAGGTTGGGGATCAGGCCGTGATGGAACTTGAAAATTCCAGCTCCAAGATCGGTGAAGTGACCCGCATGATCAGTGATATTGCGTCCCAAACCCGCCTGTTGGCCTTGAATGCCACTATCGAAGCCCAGCGTGCCGGTGAATCCGGTAAAGGCTTTGCGGTTGTGGCCGATGAAGTTGGGCGTCTGGCAGGTTTGACATCGGATGCAACGGATGAGATTTCTCAGACCATTACGGATGTCCAAAACCAGGTGGTGGATGCGAAGTCTGCGATTGGGGAGATCAACGATGTGATTTCGCAAATCCATGACATTCAGTTTGAAGTTTCCTCAACCGTGGCACAACAGGAAAGCCTGACGGTGGAAATTTCATCGAGCATGTCAGGCATTACTGACGGGTCATCCGAAATTGATCAGATCGTCAATGCTGTAGGCGGGGAAGCTGAGAAAACGGGCGACCTTGCCAATGATCTACGTGGCACCTCCACTAAGCTTTCAGAAGAAGCTGCAAATCTGCAAAGTAATATTGATAAGTACCTGAAACATCTGGGTGGCGCGGCCTAGAACGAGTTCTTTCCTGCGATGCATTCTCCCTAGAACATCGCACACTTAGGCGCAGGGTTCGAAATTTTGCCTCTTTTTCGATCCTGCGCCCTTTTTTTGTTCAGCGTTTAGCCTGATGGCGTTTGTAGGGAGTGGATGTAGACGGGTTTGCCTGTCAGATCACCATCTTCTGTAAAGTCAAACTGACCGGATGTGCCTTCAACCGGTGGCATATACCGGATTGTCCAGGCGATGTCAGATGGTTTAACGGACTGACTTTGCCGGACCGCATGGGCAAGGACAAACAAGGCGTCATAGCCTTGCGCCGCCCACCGGTTCGGTTTTTTACCAAATTTCGTCTGATAATCCGTGAAGAATTTCTGATTAACTGGACTGGTCAGATTGGGATCATAAAAGCCCGGCAGGAAAACGTTCTGCTGATGTTTGCCAACAGCCTTGCGCAATGTGTCGATATCTGTGCAGGAACAGAGGATTGGTTGGGTGATACCGATGTCGCGTGCCTTTTTGATGAACCGTCCGGCTTCGTTCGCTTGCCCGGCAAAGAGGATGAAATCCGCATCTAATTCGCGGATTTCCAGACTGGCATGAACATAGTCCGGCGGGATTTCAACCGGGTAGGTGCGATGAAAGACCCGTTTCGCCCCCTTGTGATAAAGATGGATCGAAAAATCTTCTGCAAACTCTTCCCAATAGCCGCTTTTTTCTCGAATAAGGGCAAAGGTCTTGGGTTTATCGCCAAGGGACGCTGCAAGTTTGCCTGCAAAATCTTTGGCCGATGGGATCGCGCGAATAAGGTAAGGTTGATCGCGTTGGTTCAATTGCGTGCTGTGAGCACCGACAACGATTTGCAGCAGGTGCGCACTTTGATAGATGATGCTTGCAGCCGTTGCCTGACGGTCATGGCCGTAACCGATCACCGCGCTCATGGTCTCATTATCAGCAAAGGCGGTGGCGATATCTTGAGCTTTTTTTATCTCTCCCATATCATCGCGCACATCCAACTGGATGGTGGTGTCTTTCAACAGCCCCGTGTCCTTGATGTGATCAATGGCCAGTTCCATACCCTGGACCAGGTCGGGCCCACGTTTTTCGATGGGCCAGCTGACGCCAACGTTCAGTGTATCAAGGTTATCTGCCAATGTGGCGTCCCGGTCACGGGCCATATCGTTGAAATGCGGACCGTGGGGCCAAAAGATCACGAGCAAGGTTATGGCGATTGAGGCGTAGAAATAATATTTCAGCCGTCGAAAGAAGCCTTCCATTGTTATTTATCCTGTCCAAGGATGATGGGCAGGCCGTCTTTGCCACTGCCGATGACAACGACTTTGCTGTTATCGGATTTGGATAGCTGTTCTGTCGCTTTAACACCGTACCAGCGTAGCAGGTCCTGATCCAGACTTTCGGCCAACGTCTTGTTATAGTTTTTCAGACCATTGGCTTCAATTTGCAGGCGTTCTGCTTCCTTGATGGCGATGGACCTGCGGAAGACATAGGATTTTTCACGCTGTTGGGTTGCGAGTTTTTCTTCGATGGCTGATGAAATGACTTTTGGCAGTTCAATCTTATGGATTGGCACCCCATCCAGTCCAACATAAAGTGCATGAAATTTTTCACGCGCGACTTCATTGACCTGTTCCTGAATGGCGCGCTGCGAAGTATAGATTTCTTCCGGTCTGAATTGCCCGAAAATGGTACGGATGGTTGATCTGACTTCGGGTTTGACCACCACATCTGCATAATTGGGACCCACTTTGGCATGTAGCAAGGGCAGATTTTCAGCTTTGAGATAATAACGGATGGAATAATCGACCTTGACGGTCAACCCGTCGACGGTCAGCACGTCCAGTTCGTCATTGATCTTCTGGTTACGCACGTTGTAGCGATACATGCGGTTAAAGGGCAGGATGAAATGCAGCCCTTCGTTATAGGTGCGATCAAGTACAGTCCCGTCAGCCAGTCTGCGCCACAGAACACCCAGTTCTCCGGGATTGATCGACACCACGATATGATGGAAAAAGGCGATAAAACCCATCCCCAGCAGAAGCCCGCCAAGCACGAAAAAAGGAATTTGACGTTTGAAAAAACGTCCAGTGGCCCGGGACGTGCGTTTAAACCATGATGGTGATTTCTGTTCCTCTGTCATGATTTATCCTCTGTCTTAACGGAGCGTCTGCGGGGGGGCCTGGTTGTTTTGATCTCACTGAGCTGGCCGTAATCCATTTGCCAGATCCGGTCACCCACATGGAAATAATGATCATCATGGGAGACAACGATGATGGTCTTGCCTGCTTTTTTCAGGTCTTTGAGCAAAGTTTCGTAGAAATATTTTCTGAATTGCGGGTCCTGATCGGCGGCCACTTCGTCAAAGATATAGATCGGTTTGTCTTCAAGGTAAGCTGTGACCATAGCCAGACGTTTGCGCTGCCCGGTGGACAGATCAGTCGTCATCCAGGCGCCGTTTTCATATCCGGTCTTATGGTCGATCTCCATCATCTTTAAAAGGGCATGGACCTTGTCTTCATCGACTTCTTGTAAGCCATAGAGCTTATCAAACAAGTGGAAGTCGGTAAAAATGCAGGAAAACATGTTGCGAAGGGACTGGACATTGTGGGTGTCGATTTCCGTATCATCCACATAAAGTGCCCCTTCGGTTGGCTGATAAAGATGGGTCAGCAGCTTCATAAAGGTGGTTTTACCAGACCCGTTACCACCGACCAGAAAGACAATTTCACCCCGGTTCAGTGTGGTGTTGAACGGCCCGACATGGAAGCGTTGCTTGCCATGATGATCATGATAGGCAAAACCAAAGTCTTTCAGGGTCAGATTTTTAAAGTTGCTGTAATCTTCAATATCCTGATCCGGGTTATCCGGTTGCTTTTTAAGCACATCGTCCAGTTCATTTTCCAGACGCTTCAGGTTGTCCACGGTGACATTCACGGCAGAAAACATCGGGATCGCCATGGTCACATTGCCAAGGGGCTGGAAGAAGAACAGGATGGCGGCCACAATCTTGGTCACATCTTCGGCAATACCATCAGAAAAGTTCGGCAATACGAAAACGATGGTGCCCAGCAGCAGCATAAAGAACATTTCGACAAAGACGATATTGTCGGAAAAGAGTAACATAACCTTGCCACGTACCCGGCGCACCTTTGACGCGGACGTTCTGAATTCAGAATAGACGTCTTCGCTTTTGGGCTTGTTCAGGCGAACTTCCTTGAAACCTTTCAACAGGTTATCCAAGTCGTTATACAGACGATCTTCGGTATCAGATGAAGTTTGCAGGCCTTCTTCATAAGTTGATCGTTGCTGCATGTAATATCCACCACCTGCTACGATTAACAACAGACACGCCCCCATGGCGATGGGGGAAACCGCCCCGATATAAATCAGGGTCACCAGGATCATCACGATCCCTTGTGCGCAGGCGAAAAGCGGGCGCGCAGCCTGTGAAATGGCGGTGGTGTCTCGGCTGACACGGGAATGGATGTCGGCAGCCCCAATGGATTCAAGGGACAGCAGATCAATTTTGCGTACCTTGTTTGCAAGACGGATGCGCACGCTGGCAATGGCTTGTTCAGCCAGTTGCGTGGATTCATAAAGAATATAGCGCAGGGAATAGACAAACAGCGTCAGCGACAGGGCAAAAAGGGCGAAATCTGTCCATTTTGGCCCGTCATTTGCGATGGATTCAACAGCTGCGTTGATGATGGCAAGGTTCAACGCGTTTGCTACCCCGGCAGACGTCGTTAAAATGAAGAGTTTACGGGTGATGCCCTGGGTTTCACGATGTATGAAATCAAGGATGCCGATTTGCTTGATGATATTCATGTTAAATCAAATCGACCTTTGCGTATGTCTGTTTGATCAGGACATGTGTGACAAATTCAGGTCTCATACAGTTCATTTTAACGATAATTCTTCATGGTTAGACGTTGATCTGGTCTTGCTGGGCGGCAATACGGATACGAAATGCATGACGTTCGGGATCTGAAAATTCAGATCGACCGTGTAAACATTCGTGATTATTCAACGCTAGCATGGAATCACGTTCAACAAAAGCCGACAAAGCAGGTTGTGGTTTAAAAAGTTCTTCCGTAAACAAATTTAAGGCTTTGCGGACTGTTGGTGTGTCTTTTTCCGGATGCAGTTTAAAGCCGCGTTCCAAGGTATCTTTGCGATACCGGATATGGGGACGTTGGGCGAGAATAGGCGCAAAAGTCACTTCTTCTGCTGTTTGTGATCCATCCGATGTAAAGGTCATGGGGATGCGGAATGGAAGTTCTTCTGTTTCCAGCACATCCAGCGCCCAGCGGCCATCCTGTGTTTTGGACATTTCTTCTTTGATCGAGGTTACGTCACGGCAATAAGAAAGACCGCCGCCGCATTTTGCGGGCTGGTTATAATAAAGCAGCATAAAACGTTCCGGGTCTTCGTAATATTGGGTGTCTGTGTGAAGGGCGGCTTCATAAGCGTGTTCGGAAAATGTCGGCACATGGCCTTTTTCCATTTTATCGCCAAGCGTACGGATGTCCCAGACGACTTTTTTATCGACCTGATCGGTTGGTGTGGGGGAACCCATGGATAAAGACAGGGCAAACAGAACGGCAGAACGCGTATCCAGGTCAAGATGATCGATCCAGGTCCGTTTGATCAGCATAAGGGAATAATCCTGATCCAGACGTTCGCGCAGTTCCAGCCCCAATTTTGCAAGCGTGGGGGCGGCTTCCTGTAGAGCCAGGCGCAATTCGCTTTCTTTTTCGTGCGGGACGAAGACGGACTGGCTTGCTTCCCCATAGTAGTGGCGCAAGGTTTTTAACGTCTGATTTCTTTCAGCCTCAGACAATGGGGCGATTGAAAATTCTGCCGCGCGAAATCCGAGATTTTGAATATGCGTTAACATCAGGTCTATTCCTTATATTGATGTTTCAGAATCATCTTTGAAATGATGCTGTGCGTTGTTTAAAAGATGACGTAATCCGCTGACGGGTACATCAGGCCAGCTAAAGCCAATGCGGCTGAGCAAGGTCTGTGTCCGTTCGGTTATAACTTCGAGTCTGCGCCCTCTTGGTTGGGGGGCTTCCCCGCGGGTGAGGTACATGGCCTCAACCAGATCGGATAATGGTTCGTTATAGACTGGATCATCTGAAACTTTGATCAGATGGTCGATAAAATCGCCAAAGCTGCTGGATTCAATCCCTTCAATTTCCATATCTTTTCTGGTTAAAAGATCGGAAATTGTGTGCATGAAATGATGTTCCAGATGATGGGTTTCATGTTTTAAGGCATTTGTTTCAGAAATCATCACCAAGGCTTTTGCCAGATAATCCACATGGCAAAGCCAGACGTGCAAATCCTTCGGCACCTTTCCCAGGCGAATGAAAGATGCCAGCTGTCGGAAAAAGGCATTGGTTTTGACGCCTTTTTGCAAAATCGGATTTTCAGCAGAAAAGACGATGTTGCCCACCCGGTGGATGGTTGCATTTGTCAGGCGATCACGTGCGGCAATTACGCATTTTTCGGAATCCTGCTTGGTGCGTATGTAATAGTTTTCCGCTGGTTTTTCCGGCACCGGCGTATATTCGCTAAACAGCTCAAAGGTATTTTCCGGTGGTGTCCCGGCAACTGAAATGGTTGAAACATGATGAAAATCTGCCGGATCATTCGCGCGTGTGGCGGCAAGGTCCAGCAAGCGTTCGGTCGCTGTGACGTTATCGGCATAAAGTTCGTGATAATGCCCGAAGTGATTAACGTTAGCCGCACTGTGATAGATCGCATCAATATTGTTTGCGATGGTTTGGTAAACTTCATCCGTCAGGCCAAATTTATCCTGGCGTAGATCAGCGGAAAGAATGCGAAGGCGTGCTGAATTGGCAAGCTTAATGGCTTCCGCATCCCCGAAATAAAGGGCGAGAACTTCCTGCAGGCGTTTTTGTGCCGCCTGATTATCCGATGCGCGCACAAGTGCAGTAACCTTGCGGTCTTCATTAGCCATCAGTTCACGCAAAAGATAGGCGCCCAGATATCCGGTTGCCCCTGTGATCAGCACGTTTTTATAGATTTTCCGTTTGGACAGGTTCAGATCGTCATATTGGGCATTGCGCTGATGATAATCCGTCAGTGGCCAGGAAAGCGCATCGTTCATTTCTGCTTCATAGGTTGCAAGTCCATCATCATAGGCCTGCCAATGGGCCTTGGCGGCTTTCAATCCTTCAAGGACATGATGTGGACGTGGGGTGCAGCAGGCAGCAAAGTCGGCTAAAACAGGGTTTTCGTAGAAATCGTTGATGCTACATTCATAGTCGCTACGCAGCGCATTGATCACCGCGATCACTCGCAGGCTGTCCCCACCCATGGCGAAGAAATCATCTTCACGTGCGACTTTGCGCCCAGGGAAGTGACTTTCCCATAATTGGGCAATGCGTCGTTCCGTATCATTGGCAGGCGGGGTGCGGTTTAGCGCATCATAACCGTCGTTAAACTGCTTGAGGTCCTGCGCCACAGCCAACAAGGCTTTTTGATCCACTTTCCCCGATAGATTAACCGGAATTTCATCCACCTTGATCACACAGGTCGGGATCATGTAATTGGGAAGGTCCTGACTTAACAAGGTCTGCCAGTCAGCCTGTGAAGGTTCTGGTGTTGATCCTTTCAAGGCAACAAAAGCCCAAAGGGTCTGCGTGCGGTCTTCAGCCGTTTCGACCAGGGCAACAGCCTGTTGGACGTCGCAGTGTTTTTCCAGCTTGCTTTCAATCTCACCCAGTTCTACCCGTTGGCCGCGCAGTTTCACCTGTGTATCGGCGCGTCCTTCAACCAACAGGTTGCCGTCAGCCGTCCAGCGGCCCAAGTCACCTGTATCATAAAGGCGACCAAATTGTGTTTCCACAAAGACTTCATCTGTCTTTTCAGGCAGGTTTAGATAACCAATCCCCAGACTTTCCCCACCGGTCCAGATTTTACCCTGTGAACCCGGTGGCACGGGGTTGTGTTTGTCATCCAGAATATAAACGGCAACATTAGGCATGGGCTGCCCAGCGTGGAAAATGGTTGTATCCGGTGTCAGATACCCCAGCGCAGTGGCGCCACTGTTTTCCGTTGGGCCATAACCGTTTACATAATTCAGGGATTTGGCGTAATGGGCGACATCACTTGGGATCGGTGGCTCGCCAATGGTCATGATGCTTTGCAGCGTCGGGAAATGCGTCTGGTTAAACAGCCGCAGATAAGAAGGCGGCAGGGTAAAATGCGTGACGTTATATTTTTGAAGGCTGGCTTTGATACCTTCAATATCATTCATCTGCTCACGCGTGATGGGATAAATTGCCGCCCCATGGGTCCAGCACATCCCCACATCGGAATTCCAGGCATCAAAGCTGGGGGAAGAACTGATGATCAGGCAGCTTTCATGGGTGATGTTCAGCATTTTCGCAATGCCGTTGGCGAAGTTGTTCCAACCCCGGTGTGGGATCAAAACGCCCTTTGGCGTCCCTGTTGAACCCGACGTGTAAAGGATATACGCAGGGTCATCTGCGTCGATGTCCGGGAAATCAATGTCTGGAACATCGTCGCCAAGCTCCGTTGGACGTACCATCGGCAGGTGCTGCAATTTTTCCGGCACTTCATGATCATCCAGCACCACAAGTAATGTGGGATCAGCATCTTCACACATGTAAGCCATGCGATCTTCGGGCAGGCTTGCTGTAATAGGTAAATAGACAGCCCCAGTTTTCCAGATCGCCAACGCGGTTTCCGGCAGGCGAACAGATCGTTCAGACAAGACAGCAACGACACGGCCTTTTTCAGCCCCTGCTTTGATCAGATGTTTGCCAAGGTCATCTGTCAGGTGATCCATTTCCTGATAGGTAATGGTGCCATCTTCGCCCACAAGGGCAGGGCGGCTGGGGTGACGTTGGGCCTGTTTGCGGAAACAATCGGCGAAGGTATGTGCTGGCCAATCCTGTTTTTCCCCATGGCGGTCTTCCAGCCAGGCTTTTTCTGTTTGGGTCAGTTTAGGAAGCGGCGAGTCACTGCGCAGGTCTTTATAGCCCAGCTGCTCCGCCCAATAGTTGATGGCTGTCAGCCAGTTTTCAGCCGTTTGTTGTTCATATAAATTGGCATTTACAAACAGGATCAGATCGCGTGATCCATCATGTCGCCCTTCATGGATCAGGACTATATCCTGCGCCGGGCCAGCCGGGCGCAATTCATACTTGATGGCGTGATCGGATGGTTTGGTGTGTGATGCGCTTAAAGACCAGTCAGTTGGAATATCTTTGACTTCAACAGCCGGGTTTTCAGTAACGGCAAAGTCAAAGACAGGCATGCGTGCAGGATGACGCGGTTCATCAACGATTTCGTTAAAGTCTTTGCTAATGCGACCAAAGGGATAACGCTGATGAGTCAGGCCGCTTGCGAGGTTTTTCTGCATATGACGGATGATATCATCAAAGCTTTTGGCATTTTCCAGATGGCAGGCAACGGGTAGCATGTTGATGTAATAACCAATGCAATCAGCCTCTGCTTTACTTTCCCGGCGCGAGGCCACAGTCCCTAAAGCAAAAGCACTGCGGCTTGTTTTGCGTTGGACTTCCATCGCCATCAAGGACAGCATGACAGCATGTAGGCTGGCATCGTTTTTACGCGCCAAATCTTGCAGGCCCATCATGATGTCAGCACTTAGGCGCAGGCGCAGACAATGGCTGCCTTTGGACTTTTGTGCTACGCGTCCGGTTGGACGTTTATGGTCCAGCGGCCATTCATCAAAGGCAGCAACATCATTGTGGGATGTTTGCGCCAGCCCTTCCAGCATCTCCATCCAATATCGACGATCATCTGCGCAGTCTTTACTTTGCAGGTAATCTACTTCTTTGGCAGCGGCCACATCAAAGGATTGCTGGGCGTCATCCATTGGCGTACCTCGAAGGGCGGCTTCCAGTTCTTGTGCGATAATGCCCAAGGACCAGCCATCTCCGATGGCGTGATGCAGCGATAGCCAGAAAACAACGGATGCATCTTCAAGAATGACAAGGCCTGCGCGCCATAAGGGGCCTTCGTCCATCTTAAATGGCTGAGATTGCCAGGTCAGGATATCATCTCGCACAGCATTGAAATCACGGGCATGGCTGACCGTTAAGATGGTTGGCATGTCGGATAAATGTCTGGTACGCAACAGCCCATCTGTATCTTCAAAGAAAATGGTGCTGAATACATTGTGACGCTGGATCACTTTCTTCCAGGCATCAGACCAGATTTTCGGACTGGGCGGTGTACCCGTGGCAGTTAAGGTGAGGGCCAGGTTAAAGCCACGGGTATCATGGCCTGCCTGTTCAGCAATCCAGAATTCGCGCTGTCCTTCGGTCGCCAGGTCACTGGTTTTGGCTTGATCCTGTTCGGCCTTCTCAGCAAGGCGCACCCGTTCACTAAAACCAGCCAGAGTTGGAACGGTAAAGAGTTCACGTGCGGGAACCGGATAATTCAGTTTATTTTCCAGATCATTGGCAACCGCAATGGCCAAAAGACTATGCCCACCAAGGGAGAAGAAATTATCTTCCAGATGGATGTCACCGCAGTTCAGATGAGAGCGCCACACATCCGCGACCAGACATTCCACCGCATCAGTTGGTTTGGTGCGCTGGTCGTTTTGAGTGCGGGTACCGACTTGATCCAGCAGGACTTTTTTATCAACCTTGCCTGCATGGGTAACTTTTATGTCGTCAACAGGGATAATGGCTGTTGGGATCATGTAAGCAGGCAGGCGTTCTTTCAGGTAAGGTCCCCAGAAATCTTCTTCGGGTGCCTTACGGCCTGCTTCCAGTTTGATAAAGGCGTAAAGCTTGTGTGATCGGCTATCGGTACGATCTACAATTACAGCTGTCTGTGCGATATGGGGATGTTGGGAGATTACGGCTTCAATCTCGCTCGTTTCCACCCGGATACCGTTCAGTTTGACCTGATCATCGATCCGGCCCAGCAGTTCCAGTTGACCATCTGCGTGCCATTTTCCCAAATCACCCGTGCGATATCGACGGCCATCTGCGGTGTTGATAAAGGCGTGTTTGGTCTCACCTGGGCGATTGAGGTAACCTTCGGCCAAATTCTCACCACCCAGCCAGACTTCACCCATCATCCCAAAGGGAAGGCGTACGCCCGCTTCATTACGGATTTCCATCAAGGTGTTGGGCAGCGGCGTTCCACAGGTAAAGCTGTCGGTTTTGTCTCCATCCAGAATGACCAGGGAACTGGTGATGGTGTTTTCCGTCGGGCCATAGGCGTTATAATATTTGTGACGTTTGGCATAGATTGCCACGTCTTGTGCGAAAGGTGCTTCCCCGCCCGTTACCAGAATGCGCACGCTTGGCAGTTTCACGCCATCCAGCAGTCGCAGATAGGTCGGGGTGATATCGACGATGGTGATCTCCAACTGATTGATCATCTCGACCAGCTTTTTCGGGGCGCTCAGGGTCTCATAAGAAACCGGACTTAAGGACGCCCCGACAGAGAGTGGCACACCGATATCAGAAAGCGATACATCGAATGATGGGGAAGAGAACATCAACGTACGATCAGCCGTTGTCATGTCATATTCTTCAATCATCCCCATGACCAGATTGACATAAGCGCGATGTCCGACCTTTGTGCCTTTCGGGCGTCCTGTTGAGCCAGAGGTAAACAGGATATAGGCAGTTTCGCACGGTTTGATATTCTGTGGCTTGGTTGCGGGTAAATCGTTGTCCAGATCACTTAAATGCAGAATAGTCGAGACCTTGTTTTTCAGATCAGGGGCAATCTCGTGATTGTCCAGTACGATCAAAATGTCAGCCTGTGCATCCGCTGCCATATCTGTAAGGCGCGGACCCGGCAGGTCGGCGGCCAACGGCAGGTAGATGCCACCTGCTTTCCAGACAGCCATCATGGCTACAGAAAGTTCGGCAGATCGATCACTTAAGACTGCAACCACATCGCCGGATTTTAGCCCTGCATTTAAGAGGCCATGAGCCAGTTTGTTGGCGGCCTGATCCAGTTCGTTATAGCTGATTACCCCATCTAGTTTACGGATGGCAGCCGCTTCAGGAGTATTCAGCACATGCTTTTCAAACAGTTCATGGACGGAATGGTCAGGACGTGCGCGAACAGGGCCTTGTTCAAAGCTGAGAAGCTGTTCTTCCTCAAACGGTAGCAGGGCGGGCAGTTTGTCACCAGCCCGGACCGGGTTTTGACCCAGCCAGCGTGCCCAGTCCGCCAGCGCTTTAAACCAAGTTTCGGATGTATCACGCTGATAAACTTCGGCATTTACATGCCATTCCATCAGCAATGATCCATCAGGCTGACGTTCATGGATCAGCACCATATCCTGGCCTGGCGGCCAGTCGGTATATTCATATTCCTGTTCTGCGCCTACAACGGCCGGGCGGGTAAAGACGCCACCGATGACTTCAGGTGCTGGGTTTTCTGTAACGACAAAATCAAACAGGGGGAAACGCAAAGGATGGCGCAGATGTGGACGTTCTGCCCAAACATCATGATAAATCTGCGCAAATGGGAAGCGTTCATGCTGCAAAGCCCCCATCAGGGCTTGTTGCGTTTCTTCCAGTAGATCGCCAAAGACAATATCGTCGTTTAACTGATAGGGCAGGGGCAGCATATTGACGAAACAGCCAACGACTTCGTTATCTTCTGCGGTTTCACGCGATGATGCGGTGGTGCCAAGTACAAATTCTTCCCGGCCTGTGCGACGTTTTGTCTCCAGCGCCAATAAGGTCAGCATCAGCGCATGCATACTTGCCTTGTGATCACTGGCAATCTGATAAAGGCCTTTGGCTGTGTCCGCATCCAGATAGGTCTTGATCCGGTGCGTGCCGATATAAGGTGTTTCTTCGCGTGACATATCCAGTGGATTTTCATCAAAGGCCACATCGGGCACCGGGGCCATGATGTTCTTCCAATAAGCGCGATCTTCCTCGGCAGCTGGACCTTCCAGATAGGCGTTATAGGCCGCACCCGTTTCATCCAGGTCGGTTTCCAGTGGTGTAAGCTCAATACCTTCGATGAAAGACGCCATATCATGCAGGATAATCCCGACAGATCGGCCGTCTCCAACCGCGTGATGAAGCGCTAGCCAGAAGGTGGTTGTCCCGGTTTCACGCTCAGAAATCACGCCCGCGCGCCAGAGCGGGGCCTGTTCCATCGCCAATGGTTCACTTTGCCACTTGCGCACCATTTCGCGCAGTGTTTGTTGGTCCGCAACCACCGTGTGGGCAAGCTTGGCATCGGTTTGACCAACCAGGCGACGGCGTAAAATACCTTCGCCATCTTCACGGTAATAGGTGCGCAAGGCCCCATGGCGGGCAACAACTTTGGCCCAGGCTTCATCCCAGATTTCAGCAGACGGCACATCGCCATGGACGTCCTGTTGCACCAAAATGATAAAGGTCCGGGTATCAAGTCCTGCTTGTTCCGCCGTCCAGAATTCCCGTTCCCCTTCAGTTGCGATATCTGATCGTTCTGCCGCATCCGCGCTGGCTGGGGCGGACGCCGCGACTTTTTCCGCAAAACCAGATAAGGTTGGCGCACCAAAGAGATCGCGTGCAGCCACCTGTCGGTTCAGCTGTTTTGACAGACGGTGTGCGATGGTTACGGCCAGAAGACTGTTACCGCCAAGGGCAAAGAAGTTATCTTCGCGATGAACCGAAACATTCAGCATGTCCTGCCAGACTTCGGCGACCGTTGATTCAATGCCGAGCATGGGCGGTGTCAAATCATCCGGCTGGCTTTCCTGTGGGGCAAGGGCCAGCAGGGCATTGCGATCCAGCTTGCCGGACTGATTGACCGGGATATGGTCCACCACACTAATCGCTGCCGGAATCATATAGGGCGGCAGATGTTCGCCAAGGGTTGCGCGCCAATCCGCAGGTGTGCGCAGGTCTTGTCCGTCATTTAAGCGCACAAAGGCCTGCAGGGTTTTTGTACCTGCTGCGGCTTCATGTAACAGAATAACCGCTTCGGCAACCTCTTCCATCTTTGCGACGGCTTGTTCAATTTCTTCCAGCTCCAGACGCTGACCATGCAGTTTGACCTGGTGATCCATTCGTCCGGCAAGTTCCAGTTTGCCATCGGTTGTCCAACGCCCCAGATCACCCGTGCGATAAAAACGCCCATTATCTGTGAGGACAAATCGATCAGCTGTCAGGTCCGGCTTGTTCAGGTACCCTTTACCGACGCCAACACCACCCAGCCAGACTTCACCGATGGTACCCGGCGGAACGGGACTGCCGTCATCGCGACGAATGGAAATCACCTCGTTCGCACCGGGGCGCCCCACATGCAAGGCACGATCAGATGATGTGTCAGCGGGCACATGGGTTAGGCTGACGATGATGGATGTTTCGGTTGGGCCATAGGCGTTGAAGAAATCAAGTTCATGCCCATGGGCGGCCAAATCTTCATGGCTTGGTGTTTCCCCACCTGTCAAAAGGGCACGCAGGGAACCAAAGGGTTCATCCCGGCTGATACGCACATAGGATGGTGCGTGGAAGGCAATGGTCACGCCAACATCACGATAATATTGCTTCATCGCCCAGGGATCATCGCGTAATTCATGACTGATGGGGACCACGGCACCACCCAGCAGCAAACCCATCCCCAGTTCCCACAAGGACGCATCAAAACCTGAACTGGCAGCCATGGCGATACGATCATCCGCGTTAAACCCGATGGCTTCTTCTGTCATGAAAATGGCGTTGTTCATCCCGTCATGACAGCACAATACCCCCTTGGGGCGCCCTGTCGTGCCGGAGGTGTAAATGATATAGGCTACATCATCATGGGGCGCAGGAACATTTACGGCGCTGATGTCCTGTCCCAGATCTTCCGGGCGCAGAACTTTGGTCATGCGATCAACCAGATTATCCGGCACATGTGCATTTTCAACGCAGATGAGGATTTCAGCCCCCGCATCGTCGGCGATATAGGCCTGTCGTTCAGAGGGCACATCCAAGGCAAGCGGCAGATAATGCGCGCCTGCTTTCCAGACACCCAGAATAACGCTGGGTAGGATCATGTTTGATCCGGTCAGAACGGCGACTACGTCGCCTGCTTTAATGCCGTTTTCGACCAAGCCATTGGCAATGCGGTTGGCTTCGATTTCCAGTTCAGCCCGTGTAATGATCTTTTCATTACTGATGACAGCCGGGTGATCAGGGGCTTGTTTGACAAGGTCGCTGAACAATTCGTTAAACCGTTTGTCTTCGCGTTTGTTTGCAGGCCCGTTTTCCCATTTTTGCAGTAAGGCTTCTTCGTCGGGTAGAAGGGCAGGAAGGGCAGCGTTTGCACGGGTTAAATCTGCGGCAACCCAGCGCGCCCAGCCTGCAAATCCGGCCAGCCAGTCCGATGCGGTTTCTTCGTAATAAACATCCGGGTTCCAGACGAGGCCAAGTTCAAGCGATCCGTCTGCGCGCATTTCATGATGAAAAGCCAGTTCCAGACCCGCCGCAGGTTGCAGGGTATCCGTATTGCGCCGCCAGGGCTGAAGGGACAGGCCTTTTTCGTCATCGCTGTTATATCTGCTTGGGTTCGCGGTGAAGGAGATATCAAACAGGGTCGTGCGCATGGGGCGCACATCAGGATGGCGTGTTCTGAAGGTAGAGACAATTTCGGTTGCTGGAAGGTGGGCGTGTTGACCGACTTCACCCATATGCATCTGTGTGCGTTTAAAATCATCGGCGGGTGTGATTTGACCTTCAATCCGGTCCAGAACGGTTGGCACCAGATTAACAAACAGACCGACGACCGCCTCATTCCCCGCAGGCTGGTTGGTGATACCGGAACCGATGACAACGGTTTCTTTACCCGTGCGACGGCGAGTTTCATGGGCCAGAAGGGCAAGCAATAAACTGTGCAATCCCACGCCGTTCAGGCGGGCGAGTTGTTCCAGCTTGCTGACTTCTTCTGGCGATAATGTCTGATAAAACGGTTTTGCGATGGTGCCGGACGGGTCAAGCGGGCGGCGTTTATCCACGCCATAATCGCTAAAGGCTTCTCCATCCTGTGTGGAGAGCGCGCTTTCCAGAATATCCTGCCAGTATTGGCGGTCTGTATCGGCGTCCAGGCTGTCCAGATATTGCTTTTCAATATGGCTGGAAAGTGCTGTGCCGTTTCCTACAGCGGGCAGGTCATTGCCACACAGAATATCAAACAGTTCATTTTGCAGGACCTGTGCGGATAGGCCATCCACTACGCTGTGATGCAGGACAAACCAAAAGAGGGTTTTGGCATTTTCCTCCACACGAACCAGACCAGCGCGCACCAATGGGGCGTCATCAAGATTGATCGGTTTGGCAAATTGTTGGTCTAAAAGCGCACGCGCCTTGTCTTCTGTGGACGCCGTTTCAATGCTGAAGTCCACATCTGTCTGGTTTTTGATGCGCCAACGCAGTGTTTCATCCGGGGCTTCAAAAAATTCTGTGCGCAAGGCTGGGTGGCGGTCAGATAGCTGTTGCCAGGCGGCTTGCCATTGTGCATCTGCCCCGACATTTCCTTCGGCAACCAAAACACGTGAAACGACAGACCCTGCTTGGGATCGACCTAATTTCCAGGCCGTCCAGAAATCACATTGGACGGCACTTGCCAACCCTTCCTTTTCATCCAGAAGTGACAGTTCCTGAAGCGGGCGCAGGGTGTGTGCCTGGTCTTGAAGAACAGGATGGGCAAGCAAGGTATGTGGGGCCAGTTCTAAGCCTGCTTTTTTAAGCTGCAGACTGACTTGAATGGCTCCCAGGCTCGTGCCCCCTAAAGAGAAGAAGTTATCTTCAAGGAAGACTGTATCCAGTCCCAGAACTTGCATCCAGGCTGCGGCGAGGGCAGTTTCTTCTGCGCTTTCGGGTAGGGTGCCTTCATCACGATTGCTGAAACTGTTGGCGGCAAGTTCAGCGATCTTCATCCGATCTGCTTTACCAGCGGAACTGACAGGCATTTTATCCAGACAAATAAAATGGGCCGGGATCATATAGCCAGGAAGTTTTTCGGTCAGAAAACCGCGCCAGTAATCCAGTGACGGGGCAGGGGAAAGTTTGCTTTCCATTGCACCCGTCAGGCGTCCATTAACGAGAAGGGCGACGGCCTGATTGACATTGGGATGATCTTTTAAGGCATGTTCAATTTCACTCAGCGTAACAGCCTGACCATCAATTTTGACCACATCGTCACTGCGTCCCAGGGCAATCAAGTTGCCGTTTTTATCCCAGCGGCCAAAATCTTTTGTGCGGTAAGCACGGCCCCATTTGGTTTGAACAAAATTGTCTGCGGTCAGATCTGGTTGGTTTAGATAGCCGTTGGCGAGGCCGGGGCTGAGAATATAAATCTCGCCTTCTTCTTCATCACCGACCTGATCTTTATTTTCATCCAACAGCAAAAGGGTCGCATTTGGAAAAGCTTTGCCCGATGGTAAGGGGGAAGGGGTATCCGGGCTGACCTGATACATGGCGTAGGTGCCGCAGGTTTCGGTTGAGCCGTGACAGTTCCAATATTCGACAAACTGTGCGTAATGACGTGCATCCTCCAGATTGGGACGTTCCCCTGCGGTGAGGATGAGGCGCAGGCCCTTGGGGACAACATGGTTTAGAATTTTAAGGTAAGACGGGGTGAAAAGGGCAACGGAAACAGCCTGTTCTTCCATGACTTTGATGACCTGATCTGGATCGTCCAGTTGGTCCCGGTTGATGGCGACATGGGCCGCCCCGGTCATAAAGGTCAGGTGAACTTCACGAAAGCCAAGGATAAACCCGGGTGATGATGACAACAGAATGCGATCGGTTGCCACCAGTTTATGTTCTTCAATATGCCCTTGCACCATATTCACAATAGCGCGATGGGAAAGTTCCACTCCTTTGGGACGACCGGTAGAACCAGATGTAAAGAGAATGGCCGCACGCGCATCAATATCCGTAATGTTGGGGAAGGCACAGGCGTGCTGATTGTCATTAATGGCAAGGCTTTCGGGGCGTAAAACCTGCGGTGTACGCGTCAAACTGTCAGGCAGAGTAAGCCCATCAAGGATGATGACATGATTAATATTCGCCTGATCAATCATATAGTTCAGACGATCAACAGGGTGATCGGCAACCAAAGGCACATAAATGCCCCCTGCTTTATAGATAGCAAGGCAGGCCTGGGGGAGATCGGCGGAACGATGGACAAGCACCCCCACACTGGCACCCGGTTTTAAACCAGCGGAGATCAGGGCATGGGCAAGGGCGTCAGCTTTTGATTTTAATGTTTCAAATGTGATGGAGATTGGCCCGTTGATCAGGGCGAGGGCTTTGGGCGTGCGTGCGACTTGTTCATCAAAAAGCGTGTTGATACGGTGCGCAGGCCGTTTGCGTTCAGGTGCGGCAGCGATATTCAATGATGGTTGATCGTGTGGCGCCACCACAACATTTTCAGCTGCGTTTTGACCTGAAATGGACACAAGTTTACCCCTTCCCAAACATCGGCTGTTTGAGATTTATTCGTCTTTGGATAGATAGAAATTGCCCGAAAGCTGGATAAACCAAACTTTCGGGCTTAAAACTTAGGCTTTAGCAGTGGTGCTCTTTGCAGCCGTTGTCTTTTTCGCTGCTGGTTCAGCAGGTTCAGCTGGTTCTTCAGATTCAACGATCTCAGCTTCAACAACGTTAGACTTCTTGCTTTTCAGTGCGTCTTTTGCATCTTTTGCTACATCTGTTACGTGGTCAACAATGCCTTGGTCAGATACTGACTTGGAGAAAGAGTTGGCAGCAACAATGCCCCAACCGATTGGGCCTAAAAATGCGCGTGCGGCCAAACCAACGGCCATATGGGCAGCGCCTTCTTTTACACGACCGTCCATCAACAGGCTGCTGCCTGGCAGTACGGTTTCGCTGACCAGTTTGACACCATTTGAGAGTTGTTGCATTCCGTCACTCATAACTTTTTCCTTTGGTTTGACCGAGAATTTTTATCTTAGATTAATTTGATGTAGTTAGCGCCATAAGAGAGTACAGCAGAGATGGCGCACTCATAACTTGTCACATAATGCTGGTATTATAAGTTTTGAGTCAATTCAAAAATACCCTTTAAAGTATTAAAGTTTTATTTGGAAACCAAACCTTTCATAAAAGGGTATCTCTTTTTCGTTGTGATATACGGAATTTGATTGTTTTACCCCAAATAGTGTATATTTTGCGTTTCATAGGCCGTAAAACACTCTTTAAGGGTGTGGAATTATGTTTTATTTTGCGTCATTTGGCGAATCTATTGAAAATTTATAAATGAAAATACATCTAAAAAATGCACTTCATATTTGGCTGGTTTCCCCCCGAATTGTGATGGGTGAAACTTTGACTAGATCCATTGCTAAACTTTTGAGTGTGTCTGAGCAGGAACGCATGAAGAGCTTCGTCTTAGAAAAGCTGCAACAGGATTTTTTGCTCTCACGCGGGGTGTTGCGCACGGTTCTTTCGAAATACAATCCAGAGGTTAAACCAGGAGATTGGCAGTTTCAAACCAACGTTTGGGGACGCCCCCATGTGAAAGATGGCGGGGCGAATTTTGATTTTAACCTTTCCCATAGCGAAGGAATGATCGTACTTGCTGTCAGTGATGGGCGCAATATTGGCGTGGATGTGGAACGGGTAAAAGAAAACATTGATCTGGATATTGCAGAAAGTGTTTTCTCAAAAGAAGAGTTTGACCAATTTCAGAAGTTACCGGAAAGCCAAAAACGCAACCATTTCTTCCGTCTTTGGGTGTTAAAAGAGTCTTTTATCAAGGCAAAGGGGCAGGGACTTTCCATTGGGCTTGATCAATTTTCTTTTCACATTGATCAGGATGAAGGGCTACGTTTTGAAACTCGCATTCCTGAAGATCGCAAGACGGGACATTGGAAATTCAGCCTCTTCGACCTGGAAGATCACAAGCTTGCCCTCTGCCATAAAGAAGATGCCGTCGCGCAGGAGGTCAACATTTGGCGGGCTGACGGCGTGATGGACGGGGAAATAATCTATCGCGAGGCTGATTATTCCCTCATATGGCGTTGCTAAAGGTTTTTGTAGGCTGCAAGTGCCCGTTCGCGCGAGAATTTCAGGTCGATTATGGGGGCGGGATATCCGTTCAGGCCTTGCTTGCTTTTCCAGGGTTCGTGAATGTCTTTGTTGGAAAGGTGGCGTAGTTCAGGGATATATTTCCGGATATAGGTTCCATCTGGATCAAATTTTTTGCTTTGCGTGACGGGATTGAAAATACGGAAATAGGGAGCGGCATCAGCCCCGCACCCGGCAACCCACTGCCAAGACGCTGCATTATTGGCTAAATCTGCATCGAACAAACAGTCCCAGAACCAGTTTTCGCCTTTGCGCCAGTCAATCATCAGGTTCTTGATCAAAAAGGAGGCGGTGACCATGCGCACGCGGTTATGCATAAAGCCCGTCTGCCAAAGTTCCCGCATGCCAGCATCGACAAGAGGATATCCTGTTCTGCCAAGGCACCAGGCGTCAAAACTTTCTTCGTCCTCTGACCAAGTGAAAGGATTGAATTTGGCGTTCAGGTTTTCGGTGGGCAAATTCGGCTGATAGAACAACAGGCTGTAGGAAAATTCCCGCCACGCCAGTTCTGAACAGAAATGGTCAATATGTTGATCAACCTGATGAAGGGCCGCAAAACCCCGTGCATGGTGCCACACCTGATGCGGTGAGATTTGCCCGAAATGCAGATAAGGCGATAAACGGGATACGGTTTCAAGGGCGGGAAAGTCACGACCGTTCTTGTAATTGTGAAGACTTGTTTCCAGAAAATCGTTCAGTCGATTATGTGCGCCTTTTTCCGTAATGTCCCAATTTTGAATCGTCGTTTGTGTCCAGTCTCGTTTATCGTTCAGAATTTCAATCGGTTTGATGTCTCGCTGTTCTAGTGGAAGCTTTTGGGTGTCAATTTCTGGACGAGGGGGCGGTGCACCCAGACAGCCTTTTCGATAATAGGGGGTGAAGACCTTATAAGGTGTGCCATCTTTCTTAGCGATTTCCCATGGCTCCCACAGGAGTGAGCCATTGTGAGACGTCACTGTAACTTCTTTATCCTGAAAATAGGATTTGATGTCCTTGTCGCGTTTTATACGCCAAGGCTCGTAACATCTGTTCCAGTGTATTTCTTTTGGTTTCAGGCTTTTTAAAATTTCAAATGCATCGCCTATGAAAACCTGCAGGTTGCCTTTCAGGGATGTATTGAGGTCGTTTAAAGCGTGTTGCAGCCAAAGGCGACCGGCCCCGCCCATTTGCCAGTCAGCGGCATTCTTATCATCAAGAATATAGATAGGAAGGAAAGGGCCGGATTGTGCAGCGTGGGCGAGGGCAGGATTATCTTGGATGCGTAAATCCTGCCGAAACCACATGATTGTCGGGTTATTGGGCACGGAGGAGTTTTTCCAGCTTGTTTGTGACAATAGACGAACTTGGTGGGGTGGTGGTGGCAAACCAGTCAACCAGTTTGCCGTCGCCATTGATCAGATATTTGTGAAAATTCCATTTTGGGGCGGCGATAAAGCCAAGTTCTTCGCGGGCCCATTTGTAAAAGGGATGGGCTTCTTTTCCTTTTACAACGGTCTTGTCGCTTAAGGGGAAGTCGACTCCGTAGTTAACCTCGCAAAATTCCTTGATTTCATCGGCTTGTCCAGGTTCCTGCTTGCCAAAGTCGTTTGAAGGCACGCCAAGAACGACAAGACCTTCATCGCGATATTTCTCCCAAACCGCTTGTAGTCCCTTATATTGTGGAGTGAAGCCGCAGTGTGAGGCCGTGTTCACGATCAACACTGCTTTTCCCTTAAAGCTGGAAAGGGGCAGGTCGTCGCCTTCTATTGTTTGAAAGCTGAAGTCATGGGCTGTTATGGTCTTTGCGTGGGTATCGGGCATCAGGAAAGCTCCTATGGCGCAAACAAGCGTGAAAATGCTGAAAAAACGGGTCATCATGTGTGGTTCCTTAAAGCAAGGCTATCTGGATGTGGGGTCAGATAGGACTGTTGCGCAAGGTATAATTCGTCAAATCTGCGGATCATATGGCTGATCAGGGTCATTGGCACAACTAGTGGTACCAGCCCATTGCGATAATCTTCGATGGTTTTATTGAGTTCCAGACGCCCAACGGAGGTCAGTTTGGATTTGAGATACCCCGCCATATGAAACAGTGCATTGGCGTGTTTGCCTTTAGAAGACTTGTGGTTCATACATTCCATAAAGCTTTTGATGTAGATGATCTTAAATTCATCCCGGTCATATGTTTTGATGGTGGCAACAAGGCGACCCAGTTCTTTGTATAGTTTCGGGCTGTGCGCCATCAAGAGTAGCTTTTCGCGTGAATGAAAGGCAACAACGTCTTTACGTGTCCAGCCTTGTTGAAACAGGTCTTTAACGCGACGAAAGGCAAAGCAGCGTTCTACAAAGTTTTCACGCAGGAGGGGATCGTTCAGGCGACCATCCTCTTCCACGGGCAGTTCAGGCAGGCGGTCCATAACGGCTTTTGCAAACATACCTGTGCCGCGACGTTCAGCCGGTTGGTTGTTTTCGTAGATTTTCACGCGAAAGACACCGCAGCTGGGGGAATTCTTTTTAAAGACATAGCCATCCAGATCGAGCATATCGACTTTTTCAATCCAGTCCTTGCTGAAAGCTTCCATATCATTGGTGTAATCAGCGCGTGATTTTGGGGCACGCATGGTGATGCGGCCAGTTTCGTCACGTTCCAAGCGCACGGATTCACGTGGTACGCCCATATTAATTGCCATTTCCGGGCAGGTTGGGGTGAAGGAAGCGAAGGTGTTCATTTTGTCTGTTAAGAAACGATCGCGGCAATGACCACCATTAAAACGGACTTCTTCGCCCAGCAAACAACTTGATACGCCGATGTTTAGTTTCTGATCCATAATCTTATCCTCAAGGATGGGGTTATTACTATGCCAAGGTGGTCGTATGTTTATTACGGATCAAAAATTTGGTTGGATCAGTTTATTCTTCATAAAAATCAGAACCTGTAATAAAAGATTGTTAGAAATTATAAAAAGGGGCTGGGCATGACCAAATTTATTCGCATCAACAAAAAGAAATTTGAAATCGCTGATGAAGTTATCAGCGAATGGGCGCTCAAAGCACTTGTGGATAAAGCAAAACAGAACACCATGACGGTCGAGCAGATGGTGGTTCAATCGCTGGCAAATCACTGGATGTCAAACGACAAATTCCGCAAAAGTGACAAGGAAGTGCTGAATACACTTTTGGCATTGGCTTATGATTTTGGGTATGACGAATTCAAAATTGCCAATGGCAAGATCAAGGTGCTGGCATTGGATGAAAGCCGCAGGGAAGCTGTGGCTCCAGGTGATACAGAGCTGTAAGTTTTGCTTTTTTGTGAAAAATCAAGGTCAAACTTAACGCTCTGTCATATAATATTAAATTGATTTTTGTAAATAACTCCCATACAAATTTAGGTGAGTTACGTTTTTCGCTCGTTTTAAGGATAAAAACCGAGTCTTAAGCTGAACCTTACCGTGGATGGTCTGAATTGACCTAAAACCTGTTAGTTCCTTGAGTTCTCCTTTGCCTTCGATCGTAGACTACTTCGAACTCTCGATGTTCCTTCACGGGGACGAACTAAACAGATTTAAGGATTACAGACTAATGGCTACAGGTACAGTTAAGTGGTTCAACTCTACAAAAGGGTATGGCTTTATTTCTCCAGAAGAAGGCGGCAAGGACGTGTTCGTACACATCTCTGCTCTGCATGAGTCCGGCATTCAGCAATTGAACGACGGCCAAAAAGTTTCTTTCGAAATCGCCATCAGCCGCGGTAAAGAAGCAGCTTCTGACATCAAGCTCGTTGACTAAGCTTGATTAAAGAATAGAAAAGCCCGTCGAGAGTTCGGCGGGCTTTTTTTTATGTTTGAATTTTTAAGCGCTTAATATTTGCGTTGCCACTGTCGCGGGGCCTCTTTGCGATCTTCTATGCCCTGGCGCACGCTTGTCAGGTCCGCTTCTTCATAGCAGGTGACTTTGCCCAGTTCACGATAACAATGGGTCTTTGCTTGCTTTTGCATGCGCGGGTCATCTTCTTTACAGTAGGAAAGGCCCAGTTCAGTGCGTACTGTCGAGCAATCTTTACGGCTGACGTATGATACAAGGTGATCACTGATCGTTTTGTCGGTTGCTACGGCTGAAATGGCGTCACCGACCAGAAAATTGGATGTGCAGGCCGATAAAGACAACATGGCAAGAAAAGCGCTGCCAATTCCGATTGTGCGGACTGTTTTTTTCATATCACGTGGTTTCATCATCTTAACGGTCATTGTTGCGGTTCCATAACAGGAGGCATAATTTCACGATAAGGTTATTTTAGCGTTAATTTTGCGCTTCGAAAAGAGGCAATATTTGCCTACTATCCCAATGAAACTGCGAGGTTGAGTGCTCTCTATTCCGGTTGGATTTGTTCAAGTTTTGAAAGGCCGTAGCGTTCCAGTTTGGATCGCAGGCCAACGCGCGATAGTCCCAGTTCCTTGGCCGCACGGCTTTTGTTCCATTGATGGCGGATCAGGCATTCTTTCAGGATGCGGGCTTCAATGGCTTCGACCCGATCTTTCAGATTGCCGCTTAAGTTTGAAAGGCTTTGGAGTTCCAGTTCTTCGTCTGTGGGGGCAGCGCGCAGGATTCTGGCAGAAAGCATATCAGCACCAAGTGTTTTGCTGTCACTCATGACCAAAAGGTGCTGTAGTTCGTTTTGCAGTTCACGCACATTGCCGGGCCAGTGATAGGCCTGCATGCAGGCGAGCGCCTCATCACTAACGCCATCTGCCTGTTTGCCCAGGTTTTTCATGGCATGATCCAGCAGTTTATCGACCAGGACAGGAATATCTGCAATCCGTTTGCGCAAAGGGGGGATGTGAATGTTCACAGGTGTTAGGCGATAATATAAATCTTCGCGGAACCGTCCGGATTTTACATCTGCAGCCAAATCCCGGTTGGTTGCGGCAATGACACGCACATTGACCTGCCGGGTGCGGCTGGCCCCAAGCGGGCGAACTTCGCCTTCTTGCAGGACACGTAACAGTTTGACCTGAAAAGACGGGGAAACCTCGCCAATTTCATCTAAAAAGATGGTCCCGCCATTGGCACGTTCAAACAAGCCGACGCGGTCTTCAACAGCACCTGTAAAGGCCCCGCTTTTGTAACCAAACAGCTCACTTTCCAGCAATTGGTCGGGCAGGGCAGCGCAGTTTTCAACGATGAAAGGTTTGTCTGCGCGATGTGAATTGTAATGAAGGGCGCGTGCCGCCAGTTCTTTCCCGGTCCCTGACTCCCCGGAAATCAGCACCGAAACATCATAAGGGGCCACCCGCTTGATTTTGTCGCAGACCTCATTCATCGGGCTGTTGGTTGAACGCACAATTCCATCGTCACTTTGATAATTTTTTTTAAGTTTTTCCTGTTTTTTTGAGACTGATTTCTCAAAGGTGTCGGGAGAAACTTTCAGCTCGATTGAAAGCGATTCATTCAAGCGTTGCAGATCAAAAAGCTGGACTGCATTTTTAATGGTGATTAGTAGATTTTCAGGCTGCCAGGGCTTTGTAATATAATGATAAATTCCGGCTTCGTTGAGTGCGCTGATGATGTCTTCGGAATCGGTATAGCCCGATATGATCATGCGGATGATATTGGGCCATTTATGGCGCACGGTTTTCAGGAATTCCACCCCTGTTAGACCGGGCAGGCGCTGATCGCACAGGATGATCTGCACCCATTCGGTTTTCAGGATTTTTTCTGCCTCAATGGTGTTTTCGGCCGTCAGTACATTGAAGTCATCTTCCAGAATGCGGTTTAAGCTTTCCAGACTTCTGACTTCGTCATCAACGACAAGGATGGTGGCGCGTTCCTGCATGGTCAAGCTCGATTGGTTAATTGTCTTTTTTGATTTTGCCGCGCAAAAGGTCGCGGCGATTGACTTCTTCTTTTATTTCAATAGGTTCGGAGAATTGTTTTTTCAGTTCTTCCTGATGAACCATATCTTCTTTTTTAAGGTATCTTGCGATCTGTTCTTCTGAATAGGTCGGGGTGACGCGCTTGGTTTCATCCAGCAGGTCGCGCAGGAACATGGCAGCAGCAATGCGCGCTGATTCCTGGTTGGGTAAATCCTTGCAGGGGGAATAAAGCGAGTAGGTTCGGCAATAGCCAAATCCTTCAATTTCATTGACCATCATATCCAGGTCTTTGGACGGAAAATTGAAGGTTTTCTTTTGACCCATGGGCAAGGTGTGCCAGTCGTCTTCGTCGTTGGGGAGCATGATCAAATTTACAAACCAGGGGGTGACAACCATCCCCATAACACGGCCATCCCATTTGGTGAATTCAATGGCTTCGACCTCAAGTTCGTGATTGAGGATATTAATTCCCTGCATGTTTTCGACCAGAATGGTGTTGAAGCAGGTTTCAAGTTTTTGCGTCATTTCTTCCACGCTAAAGGAAGTCGTGTGCTGTGTCACAGTCTTCGTCCTTGTCAGCTTATTCAGAATGTTTTGGGGTTTTTCTTTTAAGCAAACACGATTTTCTTAAAAATGGAAGGTGTTTTTTCAGTTTGATTTAAATATGATTAGTTTCTTTTCGAAAATATTGTTCGTTTTGAAATGTTTAGGTCTTGAAAATAATTTTCAAACCACATTTCGCATAATTTGAGTTTTAAAATTACTCTAATATCAAAAAATATTCATGTAAAAGCTGACTTTATGACTCGGGATTAAAGTTAGGTGGTTAGTTACTTTTCAATCGCTGGGAAATTCAGGTGAATGACCTTCCACTTAAGTATGAGAGAATTACTCCTCGAAATTTAAAGCGCATTTAAAATCAATAGCTTGTTTGTTTGGCACAGCTCTTGCTCATGCGTGGACGGGACGAATTTAATACATCGGGGCAGGGCCCCACAATGGGAGGATATCCGAATTATGAAGGGTGATTTCGAAACGCTCGAGAAACGACTTGGTGTTAGTCGCCGGGATTTCCTGAAGTTTTGCACAGGTGTGGCCGCATCACTGGGCTTGTCGACGTCAGATGCCATCGCGATGGCAGAAGCGGTTGCCAAACCAAAGAAACGGCCTGTTGTGATCTGGTTGCATGGTCAGGAATGTACAGGCCCGTCTGAAACCTTGCTCCGTTCAGAGCACCCAACGCTGGAACGCTTGATCCTAGAAATGATCTCGCTTGAATACCACCAGACGCTGGATGCAGGTGCCGGCCATCATGTGGAACATATGAAAGAGCTGTCCATGAAAGAAAATGCAGGCAAGTATCTGCTGGTGGTTGAAGGGGCCATTCCAACAAAAGACGGCGGTGTTTACTGTAAGATCGCGGGTAAAACCATGCTGGATCACACCGTCGAAGCTGCCGAACATGCCGCAGCCATCATTGCCTTTGGGTCTTGTGCGTCCTGGGGCGGGGTGCAATCGGCCTTTCCAAACCCGACGGGTGCGCAAGGTACGCAAGCGGTATTGCCGGGCAAGACCGTTGTCAATATTCCGGGCTGCCCACCAAACCCCTATAACTTCCTGGCAACCATTATGCACTTCCTGACATTTGGGAGCCTGCCTGAATTGGATAGCCAGAATCGTCCGAAATTTGCCTATGGTCGTTTGATCCACGAAAACTGTGAACGTCGTCCGCACTTTGATGCTGGTCGTTTCGCCAAAGAATTCGGCGATGAAGGACACAAGAAAGGTTACTGCCTTTATAAGCTCGGCTGTAAAGGGCCTGAAACCTATTCCAACTGTCCGGCAGTTGAATTTAATGACATCGGTGGCGGGACCTGGCCGATCGGTGTTGGTCATCCTTGCTTTGGTTGCACAGAAGAAGGTGTGGGCTTTACCAAGCCGTTGTTCTCGCTGGCAGATGTGAAGACCCATACACCGCCAAATGCCTTCCCTGAAATTGCTGAACGCGAAGAAACATCCGGCATGACAGCAGGTGCTGCAGCGGCAGCGGGTGCAGCTGTTGGTGCCATCGTTGGTGGTGCAGCCATGGCAGCGAAGAAAAGCGGATCATCTGAAACGTCCGACAGTCAAGACTGAGGGGTGCGTGATGGATCGTAGAACCTTTTTAAAGGCCGCGAGCGTAGGGACAGCTGCTGCATGTGCAAGCACTGTTGCCGAGGCCCGGCCCAATTTGGAGCCTGCTCCCCAAGCGGTGGGCATGCTCTATGATTCAACTTTGTGTGTAGGCTGTAAGGCATGTGTGGCGGCCTGTAAGGAAGTCAACAATATGGACCCGGTCATTTCCGGGGACGATGTGCAATATGACAGTGCGAAAGACTTGTCCGGTGATACGCTGAACGTCATTAAAATCTATAAAGACGGTAAAGCAGAGGTCAAAGACCATGAAGAAAACGGTTTTGCCTTTGAAAAACGCAGCTGTATGCACTGTGTTGACCCGGGCTGTGTGTCTGTCTGTCCGGTAACGGCCATGCGTCGTGATCCGGTAACAGGGATCGTAACCCACCATGCAGACGCCTGCATTGGCTGTCGGACTTGTATGGGCGGCTGTCCTTATAACGTGCCGCAGTTTGAATATGATGATGCCTTTGGCAAAATCCAGAAATGTCAGATGTGTAATCAGGAAGGTGTGGAACGTATCAGCAAGGGCGGCATGACAGCCTGTGCAGAATCCTGCCCAACAGGTGCGACGCTGTTTGGTCCGCGTGACATGTTGCTGGAAGAAGCCAAGCGCCGAATGACGCTGAAAGAGGGCGATACCTATAACTATCCCCGTGGTGATATTTCCAAACCGGAAAGCTATCACGAAAAAGATCTGGGGGTGAATTACACCAACCATATCTGGGGTGAAAAAGAAGCAGGCGGAACCAATGTTATGCATATCGCGGGTGTTTCCTTTGATAAGCTGGGTATGCCCCCGCTTGAGGATCGCTCTTACGCTTCACAATCAGAAACACTGCAACACACGATCTATAAAGGTATGGCGCTGCCTGCCGTGGCCCTGGCAGGTCTGACCTATTTTGTGAAACGCAACAAAGATAAAAACGGGGAGGAATAAGTCATGAGTAAAGCTCAGCCGTTAGGCACAACTATTTTTACCCCGTTCTTTATGGCCATGATGATCCTGTTTGTGATCGGGCTTTATTTCCTTGGTGTTCGTTTTGTTGAAGGAATGGGCGCTGTCACCAATCTGAATGGCGGTTTCCCCTGGGGGATTTGGGTGGTTTATGACGTTGTTATCGGCACGGCCCTGGCCTGTGGCGGGTATGCGTTGGCGATTACCATTTATCTGTTTAACAAAGGCCAATATCACCCCTTGATGCGCGCAGCTCTGCTGGCAAGTTTGCTGGGTTATGCGTTGGGTGGTCTGGGGGCCTTTATCGATATGGGACGTTACTGGCAATTCTATAACCTGCTTTTGCCCTGGCACATGAACTTTAATGCCGTCATGCTTGAAGTTGGTTTGTGTGTGGCAACCTATATTCTGGTGCTTATCATCGAATTTGCACCTGCCTTTCTTGAACGGATCGGCGCGCATGGAGTGATCAAGGTTCTGAACAAGTTCCTGTTCCTCTTTATCGCATTGGGCATTTTGCTGCCAACCATGCACCAGTCTTCGCTTGGATCCTTCCTTGTGGCGATGGGCTATAAGGTCGCACCATTGTGGCAGACGGTTTATTTCCAACCTCTATTTGCCCTGATGACGGCACTTTGCATGGGTTTTTCTATCGTGATCTTCGAAGCCTCTATGTCCAAGGTTGCCTTTGATCTGGATGATGAAACACATTTGCTTTCCAAAATCGGCAAGATCATTGTCGGGATTTTGAGTGTTTATCTGGTCATTCGCTTTGCTGAGATCATCATGAATGGCAAGCTGGGATATGTCTTTGCAGGGGATAAGAACAGTCTTTTGTTTATCCTGGAAACCCTGTTGTTCATCATTCCCATTGTGATTTTGAGCTCGCGCGAGAAACGCAACAATCCGTCCGTTCTGATCTGGGCGGCGGTCTCCATGCTGTTTGCGGGGTCTATGTATCGCTTTAACGCGTTCCTGCTGACCTATGATCCGGGACCGGGGTACAGCTATTTCCCATCCGTTGCGGAAATCATGGTCACTGTCGGGATCGTAGCCTTTGAGATTATGGCGTACCTCGTCCTCGTTAAAACACTGCCTGTGCTGCATAAGCCAAAGCACGCGTGAAGAAATTAGTTATTTAGGAGAAAAATCGTGACAACACGTATTACAGTCGATCCGGTCACGCGTATTGAAGGCCACCTTCGTATCGATGTTGAAGTTAACGACGAAGGTCGTGTCAGCAAATCCTGGTCATCCGGCCAGATGTGGCGCGGTATCGAAAAAATCCTGGTTGGGCGTGACCCACGTGAAGCCTGGTTGTTTACCCAGCGTTTCTGTGGTGTATGTACAACTGTACATGCCATCACGTCCGTTCGTGCGGTGGAAAACGCGCTTGGGCTGGAAGTTCCGATCAATGCACAATTGGTGCGTAACATTATTCAGACAGCACATGCGATCCAGGATCATATCGTGCATTTCTATCACCTGTCCGCTGTGGACTGGGTGGATGTGGTGTCTGCATTGGATGCGGACCCGGTTGCCACATCGAAATTGGCCGAAAGCTTGTCTGATTGGCCATTAAACGGTCCGCACGAAATGAAAGCGGTTCAGGACCGTTTGAAAACATTCGTTTCCAGCGGTCAGTTGGGACCGTTTGCATCCGGTTACTGGGGTCACCCGGCGATGAAATTGACACCGGAAGTCAACCTGTTGGCGGTTGCGCACTATCTTCAGGCGCTGGAAGTTCAGAACTATTGCAACAAAATCGTTGCGATCCTGGGCGGTAAATCCCCGCATATTCAAAATCTGGCTGTTGGCGGGATTTCAAACTCCGTCAATATGAACAGCCAGTCGGTTCTGAATATGGAACGGATCATGATGATCAAAGGCTGGATTGATAAGCTGGAACATTTTGTGAAGTCAACTTACATGTCCGACGTTCCAGCCATTGGTGCATTCTATCTGGATTGGGCTGGTTATGGCGCAGGGGTGACAAACTACCTGACCGTTCCAGATTGCCCGCAGGATACCAAGGGTACCAAGTTTGATTTGAAAGGTGGCTATATTAAAGCCGGTGATCTGTCTTCTATTACAGAAATTAAAGATTTTCACGATCCCTTCTTCCAGAAAGGTGTGGCGGAATGTTCCAAACATGCCTGGTATGAAGGTGATGAGACCCTGCACCCATGGGAAGGAGAAACCGAACCACAATACACAGATTTCCAGGATGATGGTCAATATTCCTGGATTAAGGCACCGACCTTTAACGGGGAACGTGCACAAGTGGGGCCATTGGCGAACGTCATGGTCTGGCTGGCGCAAGGTCACGAAGGCACCACGAAATACGTCAATGATGCGGTTTCTACAATCAAGGCGGTTTCCGGAGCTTCTGACATTCCTTTGGCGGCTTTCCATTCAACAATCGGTCGTCACGCGGCCCGTGCAATCCGCGCGGGTGTAATGATGGATACGTTGAAAGAGCAATGGCAGAAGCTGGTTGATAATATTGCCTCTGGTGATACGGACAGCTTTAACGCACCAACCTTCCCGAAAGGGGAAATTCGCGGTGTGGGTCATCATGAAGCGCCACGCGGGACTCTGTCGCACTGGGTGGTGATTGAAGATGCCAAGATCAAAAACTATCAGGCGGTTGTTCCAAGTACATGGAATGCCGGACCACGTGCGGAAAATGGCGATATCGGGCCGTATGAAGCATCCCTGATGGATAACCCGGTGGCTGACCCAGAAAAGCCGCTGGAGGTTTTGCGGACCGTACACTCCTTTGATCCATGTATCGCCTGTGCGATCCATATGGTGGATACGGAACAAAAACCAATCGTAAAGGTGAAAGCCCTTTAAGGTGAAACCTTGAAAAGGGTGTCAGGATCCGTCCCTCTCAAAGCACGTCCTGACACCCTTTCTTTTCTGATTGAAGACAGGTGAAAATATGACAACGGAAATTCTGGTAATTGGTCTGGGTAATGTGTTGATGCAGGACGAAGGCGTCGGTGTTCGCGCCGTAGAAGCCCTGGAAGGCTTGTATGACGTTCCTGAAAATGTGGTCATGATGGATGGCGGCACAACGGGCACGGAACTGTTGGAACCCATGCGCGATGTAAAGCATCTGATCGTAACGGATTCTGTTAACACAGGTGATCCGGAAGGGACGCTTGTGCGTCTGGCTGATGAACAGGTGCCTGCCTTTTTCCAGACAAAAATTTCCAATCACCAGCTTGGCTTGTCTGATCTGCTGGGTATTTTGCAGCTGCAAGGCCAATCTCCGGAAACTGTCACCATCATTGGCATGGTGCCTTATAAGTTGGAAGAAAGTCTGGGACTAAGCCCGGAAACAGAAGAACGTGTTTATAAAATGCTGGATATGCTGGTTGATGAAATCGAAGGTCGCGGTGTTGAATTAACTAAACGTGATGTGCCTGTGGCTGGTTTCTGGTCGCAACATGCGCAGAACGGATGTCTGCCATGTGCATAGGGACGCCGGTTAAGGTTATTGAAAATCGTGATTTCACCGCCCTTTGTGAGGGGCGCAACGGTGTTGTTGAAGTCAACATGATGCTGATCGGCCCGCAGGAAGAAGGCACATGGGTATTGAGTTTCCTCGGTTCGGCCCGTGAAGTCCTGACAGAAGAAGATGCTCAGAATATCGATAGCGCCCTTGATGGTCTGGCTGCGATCATGAATGGGGCGGATGAAATTGATGTTGATTCATATTTCCCCGATATTTCCCTTGAAAAATAACATGCGATAGTATTCTCTGGTCCCAAGGTAGGGGGCCGTTATCTTATTTCTGAATAGGTTGTTCTCCTTATTGAAATGAGTTAACGGAATCTATAACCTTTAGAAGTACGCTAAAAAGTACCGTAAATTCTTCTGCCCATACAGGGGCGGCAAAAGGCCGAGACATGCATTGGAATATTGAAAAAAGAATTGATAACAGTGAAATCCTTGTTGTCGATGACAATGTGGTAAATCAGAAAGTCCTGGGCAAAGTTCTGGAAAGTAAGGGCTATGGTGTCAACTGTGCCTCTGATGGTCCTGAAGCGCTTGAAAAAGCAAATGAAATTCTACCAGACCTTATTCTGCTGGATGTTCAGATGCCGGAAATGGACGGCTTTGAAGTCTGTCGTCGCTTAAAAGCAAAAGCCGAAACAGAAGACATCCCTGTTATTTTTATTACGGCAACGGACACAATCGAAGGCAAGGTTGAAGGGTTTAAAGCAGGGGCGGCTGATTACATCCCGCGTCCACTACAGATGCCCGAAGTTTTGGCACGTGTGGGTAACCAATTGACCATTCAGATGTTGAAACGCAACGCGAATGAAGAAAAAGACCGACTGCAAAAGATTTTAGGTGCCTTGCCTGTGCCTTATATGATCTCCAAAATTGATGATGGGCAGATCATTGAAATGAATGAAAAGGCAGGTAGTGCCCTTGATGTTGCCCATGAAGATATCAAAAAATATAAATCCACAGATTTTTACGCCACCCCGCAAATCCGTCCGCGCTTGGTAGAATTGGTTCAACGTAATGGGCTTGTGGCGAATGAAGAGATTGAACTGATCACGCGCACGGGCGTGCCGTTTACATCGCTGTTTTCAGCAACACCGCTGTGTCTGGGTGGGGTAGATGTTTTTTTCGTAACCTTCAGTGATATTACGGAACGTAAAGAAACCGAACTTGCGCTGGAAAAAGCGGCAACGACGGATTATCTGACAGGCATTCTGAACCGCCGTGCGTTCATTGAACGTTGCGTTGCTGAACGTCAACGTTCCAACCGGAACAAAAATCCGATTTGCATGCTGATGATTGATATTGATCACTTTAAAGCCATCAACGACACCCATGGTCATGACATTGGTGATGATGCTCTGAAAGTGTTGGTGGAACTGGTCGGACATAATCTGCGTCTGACAGATGCCTTTGGCCGTCTGGGTGGGGAAGAATTCGCACTGTTGCTGCCAGAAACCGACTTGAAGGGGGCCCTGATCCTCGCCGAACGTATCCGTGAACGGGTTGAAAAGAATGAGATGGTTCTGGCAGACGGCAAAGTCCTGACCATGACCATCAGCAGTGGCTTGGCCGAATGGACGGCGGATATGAGCTATGATCAGGTTCTGAAACTGGTTGATGAACGACTTTATGCTGCCAAAAATAATGGCCGCAATCAGGTTGTTGCCTCTTAAAGGCGCTTTTTCATTAGTCTTTCGCTGTCTTTTGCCATTGTTTCTATGCGTTCCCGTTCGCGTCGGGGGCTGTTTTTATCGCTATTGGCAAAGCGAAATTTTCCAAATAAGACACAGCCTTTCATGCCCGGGTCGCATTTTTGACCCGGGACATGTTCACATTCGCCTTTGACTTCGTTGGGGCAGCTCCAACCGGACATTAGTGTCTCCTAATCTGTTGCCCCATGATCTTCCACCCAGCGGGGGTCGTCAACATGTTTTCCGACTTCCAGTGTGAGTGGGATGACACCGGCCCAGACGGGAAGGGCATAGTCTTCTTCGTCATCCACGGGCGGACCTGTACGGACCTTGGCGGAAACTTCTTTCAGGTCAAATTGTAGAACCGACGTCGCCTTTAATTCCTGCGGGTTTGGACCACGGATACCATCGAAACGGTCTGGCGTGATCTTTTTCATCATCAAATCAAGAAGGTGCAGTGCCTCAGTATCATCATTAATCAGGGTCGCTTTGGAAAAGATCATGACGCTGCGATAATTGGCGGAGTGGTGAAAACTCGAACGTGCCATGACCAACCCATCCAGCAGGGTAACCGTGATACAGGCTTCCTCGCCATTGATAAGCGTCTGGAACAGGCCATTTTTGCTGGAGCCGTGGATATAGAGCTTGTCGTCCACACGCCAGTGCACCGTCGGCTGAACCATCGGGCGGTCCGCCATTTTGGCACCTACGTGGCAGATATAGGCTTCATCCAGAATGGAATTTACCAGGTCAACATCATATTCAGCGCGTTGATGGCCCCGCTTCATTTTGGTCCGTGGGGTGATGGGGTAAGTGGTGGTCATTCGTTTTCTCCTTTCGTGTGAAAAGAAAATGACCTAATATTGGTTCTAAAATAAGTTCCAATTCATAAAAAATATTGGTACCAATTTATGGATATCCTGATTACCCAATTACTGTCGGACTGGAAACCAACAGCGCAGAAACCGCTTTATCGATCTCTTTATGGGGAATTACGCGACCGGATCAGCGCAGGGGAAATTTGCCCCGGTGCCAGTTTACCGCCATCGCGCACCTTGTCGAAAGGTTTGGGTATTTCCAGAAATACAGTCAATCAAGCCTTTGAAATGTTGGTGGCGGATGGGTTTTTATGCAGTCGTCCCGGGGCAGGTTTTTACGTCAGTACTGATTTGGATGTTCAGTTTCTGCAAACCGTAAAGCTTGAAGAAAACTCAGACATGCAGCTGGGTGAGATTAGCCAGCGTGCGAAAAAATGGATGGGTGTTTATCGTCACAAACGGGTGGGATCAAACGCTGCTGCCTTTTCTCCGGGCAAACCCGCGTTGGATGAATTTCCCTTTGATATCTGGGCACGCCTGTTGTCAAGACGTTGGCGGATGTCTGGCCCCAAACTGGGGATGGAAGAAACCTCTAAAGGCTATCTTCCCTTGCGCCAACATATCGCGCGACATCTGGCCACAACACGTGGATGTTTGTGTGAGGCAGAAGATATCATTATCGTATCCGGCGCGCAGCAAGGGCTGGATTTGATCGGACGTGTCTTGTGGGATGAAGACGACGTGGTTGTGACGGATGACCCTGCCTTTCCCGGTATATCAGGTGTTCTGGCAGGCGTCGGGGTGATGCATTTGCCCGTTCCGATTGATGAAGAGGGAATGAAGATTGCCGATCTTCCCAAAGAATATGCGCCCAAAAGTTTTTTAGTCACGCCCTCCAGAAACTATCCGGTTGGTGTCACCATGTCTTTGGTCCGACGCCTGGAACTGTTAAAGACAGCGCGGGAACATAAGGCCTGGGTGGTGGAAGATGATTTTGACTGTGATTTCCGCTTTGACGGTCAGCCGCTTTCCTCCCTGCAAAGTATCGATCGGGATGGTCGGGTGATTTACGTCGGAACTTTCAGTCGCATTTTGTTTCCCACCCTTCGCCTTGGCTTTGTTGTAGTGCCTAAATCTGTTACACCTGCGTTTGAAGCGGCCAAAGCTTATATCGATGGTCATGCCTCCATCGTACATCAGGCGGCTCTGGCGGATTTTTTTGAAGAGGGATATTTTGACAGTCATCTGCGCCGCATGAAGAAACTTTATGCCGCGCGGCGAAATCATCTGATTGATCGCCTTGAACAGGAATTCAAAGATTATCTGGACGTTATGCCGTCCGATGGTGGCTTGCATTTATGTGTGACATTTAAGCATCCTTGCGATGACGTGGGGTTTGCGAAGAACTTATCAAAGGATGGGGTAACAGTTCGTCCCTTAAGTCCTTTTTATAAAAACAAAAATACACCGAGCGGGATGGTCATGGGCTTTGCCGGATATACTGAATTGCAGCTGGATCAGGGACTTGAGGTCATAAAAAAACACCTGCATCTTTAAAAAGCACTTCCATTTCCTGAAAATGGCCTTATATAGCGCAGACTTTTATAATGCCTGTTATGGGAAGGGCTGTTCGATGACCCCAAAGATTTCTGCTTTTTTAAATGATGCCGATCAGAATTCACCGTTTCTGGTGGTGGACCTTGATGTGGTGGAAGATCGCTATACGCAACTGAATTCTTCATTTAAAGAAGCGCATATCTATTATGCCATGAAAGCCAATCCGGCCCGTCCTATCCTGGAACGTCTGAATGATCTTGGTTCTTGCTTCGATGCGGCCAGCATTGGAGAAATCGAAGAATGTCTGGCGGTTGGCGTGGACCCGAAACGCATTTCCTTTGGCAATACGCTGAAGAAAAAAGGAGATATCAAGAAAGCTTTTGATCTGGGTGTCGATCTGTTCGTCTTTGACTGTATTGAAGAGTTGGAAAAAATTGCCGAAGTCGCACCGGGGGCGCGCGTCTTTTGCCGCATTCTGGTCAACCGCCATGGGGCAGGGGCAAGCTGGCCTTTGTCGCGCAAATTCGGCTGTTCGTCGAACATGGCACATGACCTGATGATGCAGGCAAAAACCAAAGGCCTAGTGCCGTTTGGGATTTCCTTCCATGTGGGGTCACAGCAACTGGACCCGGCGCACTGGGGTAAGGCAATCAATGATGTCTCCATCCTGTTTGATGCCTTGGCAGAACAGGGCGTGAATCTGGAAATGGTCAATATCGGTGGCGGCTTCCCGGCAAATTATTCAGAAGAAATTCCTGCACTGTCAGATTTTGTGGATTTCATTAAAGAACATTTTACTACCTATTTTGGCGACAATTGGCCAATGATTTATACCGAACCCGGTCGCTTTATTGTTGCGGAGGCAGGCGTTCTGCAAAGCGAAGTGGTCTGTGTTTCCATCAAAGACTTTGGCGAGGAAATTCGCTGGGTCTATCTGGATGTGGGCAAATTCGGCGGGCTGGCTGAAACCATTGATGAATCCATTATCTATAAAATCCAGACCGAATATGGCGAAGATGACATGGGCCCCGTGATCGTTGCCGGGCCAACGTGTGACAGCTGTGATACGCTTTATGAGCGCACCTTCTATCAGCTACCACTGGCACTGAAAGCGGGCGACAAGGTGCAGGTGTTGTCAGCCGGGGCTTACACGACAATGTATGCATCCCAAGGCTTTAACGGTTTTGCACCGCCTAAAGAGTATTTTGTTTAAAGTAACAGCGTCATTCCTGCGAAGGCAGGAATCTTTTTCAGATACAATGAGATCCCTGCCTTCGCAGGGATGACGCATTCAGTATGATCTTAAGCGCTTTCCGCTTCGTCTGCTGAACCTTCAACAATCGGCACTTCCACAACAGTTTCAGCTTCTGCTGGCTTTTCAGCCTCGGCCTTTTTCTTGGTGGTGCGACGCTTGCGTGGTTTTTTGGGCTTTTCTTCAATAGCTGTTTCGACAGTTGCTTCTGTTTCTACAGCGGTCTCAACTGCAACTTCTTCGACCTTTTCCGCTTTTTTCTTGCGGGTGGTTGTCGTTTTCTTTTTCGCAGGGGCTTTCTTTTTTGTAGCCGTCTTGGCTTTCGCCTTTGGCTTTTCTTCGTCAATGGTTACCGGGCGCAGCAGGAAGGCAGGGGTATGGGCACCCATGCCGATGACAACACCATTTTCTGGTTCTTCCTGAACCATGACCGTATCGGCAATATCACGGTCGCGCTTATTGTTGCGGCTTCGTTTGTTGTCGCTGTCTCGTCTGGATTTGGATGATTTACGATCTTCACGTGCTTCGCGTGTTTCACGTGGGGCTGGTGCTTCGATTTCAATCTCAACAGGCGGGATTTTGCCACCGATCAGTTTGACAATTGCTGTCAGGTATTTCTTGTCCCCTGGTGTGGACAGGCTCAGGGCCGTACCTTCTTTACCCGCACGACCTGTCCGACCAATACGGTGAACGTAATCATCTGCGTTGTTTGGCAGGTCATAGTTAAAGACGTGGCTGAGGTTTGGAACATCCAGCCCACGTGCGGCAACGTCACTACAGGCCAGGAAGGTGATTTCGTCGTTTTTGAACTTTTCCAGCGTTTCCATACGGGCGGACTGAACCATGTCACCATGCATCTGTCCGGCATTAAAGCCATGCTTGTTCAAAGATTTGCAGACGATATCCACGTCACGCTTGCGGTTACAGAAAACGATAGCGTTTTTGACGTCTTCGCTTTCAATCAGTTTACGCAGCGCATTTCGTTTTGTTTTGCCGTCTGATGGTTTGCAGTTCACCATCAACAAACCCTGACGCACCGTATCAGCCGTGGTTGCCGGGCGGGCGACGGTGATCTCTTTCGGGTTCATCAGGAATTTGTCTGCCAGTTTCTTGATCTCGGGTGCCATGGTGGCAGAGAAGAAGAGTGTCTGGCGGATTTGTGGCAGCAGGGAAACGATTTTTTCCACATCCGGGATAAAGCCCATGTCCATCATCCTGTCGGCTTCGTCAATCACCAGGATTTTAACATCGCGCAGGATCAGGCTGCCGCGTTCAAACAGGTCAAGCAGGCGACCCGGCGTGGCGATCAGGACATCAACACCGCGATCAATGATCTTCATCTGATCGCCCATGGATGTGCCACCGATCAACAGGGCCATGGAAAGTTTGGTGTTCTTGCCATATGTTTCAAAATTTTCTGCAACCTGTGCCGCCAATTCCCGCGTTGGGGCCAGAATCAGGGATCGTGGCATGCGCGCACGTGCCCGGCCAGACGCCAGAATATCAATCATCGGCAGGGTGAAGGAGGCTGTTTTACCTGTTCCCGTCTGCGCACAGCCCAAAATGTCGCGTCCCATCAAAACCTGTGGGATTGCTTGAGCCTGAATTGGTGTCGGGGTTTCATATCCTGCGTCAGTTACGGCAGAGAGGAGTTCGTCGGTAAGACCGAGGTCCGCAAATTTCATTTAAACTTCTTTCCAAACATATGTTGGCGGGATATTAGGGAATTATGACAAGAAGTCAATCATCATGGCGCTTTCACTCTGTTTCAAGATGGGTTAACGTGTCAAAAAAGTAACAATATGAAAGATATTCTCCATGGCTTTACGCATGAATGCGAAAGACAGTTTGTTTGTGATTGTCGATGTTCAGGAAAAATTGGCTGATGCAATGTTCAAGAAAGAAGATGCCATCGCAGCCAATGTAAAACTGCTTCGGGCCGCAACGATCCTGAACGTCCCCCATGTGGTTACGGAACAATATCCTGAAGGTATTGGCTATACCCAGCCGGAACTGGCAGAACATGTGGCCAAGGAAAATGTCATCACAAAAATGACCTTTTCTGCGATGGAGGAGCCAAGCTTTGTCAAAGCCATTGACTTGGCCGGGCCCAAACAAATTGTTATCAGCGGCATGGAGACCCATGTCTGTGTCTTGCAGACGGCTCTCGATCTGATTGAAAAAGGATATCAGGTTTTTGTGGTGGAAGATGCGGTTGCCTCGCGCACAGCTAAAAACAAGATGCTGGGGATTGAACGTCTTCGTCAGGCGGGTGCGCAGATTGTATGTGCTGAAATGGTCATGTTTGAATGGCTGGGTGTTTCCGGTACCGATAACTTCAAAGCAATTTTACCACTGATCAAATAATCATGACAAAAGAAACACTATACCTTTTGCCCGGTATGATGTGTGACCGCAGCCTGTGGCGCCATCAGATTGAGACACTTTCGCCTTTGTATGACATTCGTGTTGCTGATTTTACCGAAGGTGACAGTATCGAACATTTTGCTGATCGGGTGATGGCGGATGCACCGAAAGAATTCTCCATCGCCGGGCTGTCCATGGGCGGTTATATCGCTTTTGATTTGCTGCGCCGTTGTCCAGAACGGATCAAGAGGGTTGCTTTGCTGAATACATCGCCGTTTGCAGATACGGAAGATCATGCAGCTTTCAGAAAAGCCATTGCAGAAGTGGCGCGTGATCAGGGGATGGCGCAGGTGATTGAAACACTGCTGCCCAAGATGATCCATCCCAGTCGCTATGAAGATGAAGAACTGGTCACACAGGTGGATGCCATGGCGTATCGGGTGGGGGAAAAAGGATTTATCCGCCAGCAGACCGCTTTGTTAAACCGGGTGGATAGTTTTGCTGATCTTGCAAAGATTGATTGTCCGACCTTGATTGTTGTCGGGCGACAGGATCAATTGACGCCCTTGAAACTGTCAAAACAGATGGCAGAAGAAATCCCGCAGGCGAAACTTGTGGAAATTGAAACATGCGGTCATCTATCGACCATGGAACAACCCGAAGCCGTCAGCGCGGTTTTGCGCTATTGGATGCAGACATGAAGGATTGAAAAGATGAAACCTCTGCTTAGAAAATATAAAGGTGTGGAACCAAAAATTGCCGATGATGTTTTTCTGGCTGAAAATGCAGTGATCATTGGCGATGTGGAAATCGGGGAACAATCCAGCATCTGGTATGGCTGTGTCCTTCGTGGGGATGTGGAACGTATCCGTATTGGTAAACGCAGCAATATTCAGGATGGTACTATCGTTCATGTAACTGCTGATCGTTTTGGTACTTACATTGGCGACGATGTCTTGGTCGGACATAATGCTGTGATCCATGGCTGTACGCTGGAAGATGGCGCTTTTGTTGGTATGGGCGCAATTGTTCTTGATGGTGCCGTCGTTGAATCTGGCGCCATGGTTGCAGCGGGCGCTTTGGTGACACCGGGAAAACGGGTCAAGTCAGGGGAGCTTTGGGGAGGTAATCCGGCCAAGAAAATGCGCGATCTGACAGAAGAACAAATTGCAGGTTTAAAACATGGCACCGACCACTATGTGGACGTCGCTTCGAACTATTTAAATGAAGAAAATTCGTGAAATTTGTAATTTAGTATTAACCTTATGATGTTATTGGTTTAGATTGCCAGTAAAGGTACCACGAATTTATGCCAGAACGGCCAACTCAAGGGGATTAAGATCATGTTGGGCAAAGCACTGAAAAATAAGCTGATGACGCAGGCTGCAGTTTTGGCTGCGCCGCTATTGCTCGTCGGTTGTTCTTCCGTTCCTGACGCTGTTAACCCCGTTGAATGGTACCGTTCCTCTGTTGAATATTTCACAGAAGACGAGCCGGAAGTGGCCGAAGCGTCAACTGCGGAAACAACCGAAACTGCAGATGGTACCCCTGCTGCTGCACCCGCCCCGCAAAAGAAAATTGAATCTGGTTTTGTTGCTGCACAGACGCCACAGCGTCAGTACGCACAACCTGTTATGCGCCAGGGCGAAGTTGTAAATGCACTGGGTGATGCGAAAAAGGTTGAGGTCGCGAGTGAGCCGCCAGCACCTGTTGCTGTCCCGACAACGCCTGTGACGACAACTGAAATTCCAACACAAGCTGCACCAACGGTTAGTCAGCCTGTGAAGGTGCCAACGCAAGTTGCGACATCAACACCTTACACGCCAACGGTTCAGCCGGAACGTGACAACCGCAGTGTCAGCGAAGTCTATGCCGCCAACATCGCACAGACCCGTCCACTTGCGACACCGCAGGCTATGCCATCTGCAAATGCTTTGGACATAAATGCTCATCCGTTCGAAACGGTTGTGATTTCCAGCGGTGGCGTCAGCCGTCAGGGTCCTGCTTATATGCAGCAGCGCCAGCAACAGGTTGCATCTCTTGGCAACGTCATGACAACGGATGTTCAGCCAAGCTTTACAGCCACGGCGCCGATTGCGGCAGAACCCGCTGTGGTGCAGGCTGGTCAGGCTTTGTCACTGGCACAGTTTAACCCGTCCATGTATTCCGGCTCTTTCCAGGTGGCGACCATTCAATTTGGGAATGGCTCTGCTAATCTGACAGCGGAAGATATCCGTATCCTGAAAGAGGTGCTGAATATTCATCGTCAGCAGGGTGGGGCGATCCGTATCGTTGGGCACGCAAGTTCACGTACACGCAACATGGCACCTGAAAAGCATCTGGCCGTGAACCAATCTGTTTCACTGAGCCGTGCAGACAAAGTTGCCCGTCAGCTTCTGAAGCTGGGCATGCCAGGTGATCGCCTGTTTGTGGGCGGTGTTTCTGATAGCCAACCGCTCTATCAGGAAGTTATGCCATCCGGTGAAGCAGGCAACCGCCGCACGGAAATCTACGTGGATTACTGATTTTTATCTAAAAAACGGTACAGAATCCTAATTTTAGGCTTTTCGTTTGGGCGCTGCTGTGGTCTAAAGCAACTACACGCTTCCTTTACGGAAAGCCTATTTTATTTTTAACTCTTATATAGAAGGTCTCCTGAGGTCATGGAACACGATTTTCATCGCATCAAACGCTTGCCCCCTTATGTCTTTGCTGAAGTAAACGCAATGAAGGCAGCGGCGCGAGCGGCGGGCGAAGATATCATCGACCTTGGTATGGGTAACCCGGACTCTCCAACTCCACGTCACATTGTGGATAAGTTGATCGAGACCGTAAATAACCCGAAGACCCATGGCTATTCAGTCTCTCGTGGCATCAAAGGCCTGCGTAATGCAAATGCTGCTTATTACGAGCGTCGTTTCGGCGTAAAGGTCGATCCGGAAACGGAAACTGTTGTGACGCTTGGGTCAAAAGAAGGGCTGGCAAATCTGGCATCTGCCATCACCACACCCGGTGATGTGATTTTGGTGCCGAACCCATCTTATCCAATCCACCATTTTGGTTTCATGATTGCGGGTGCATCTGTGCGGAATATCCCGGCCTATCCGGGCGAAGATATGCTGGAAGCCCTGAAACGTGCGGTTCAGCATAGCTTGCCGAAACCGTCTGCGATTGTGATCAATTATCCCAGCAACCCGACAGCTTGTGTCTGTGATCTGGCGTTTTACGAAGAGATCGTGGATTTTTGCCGCCATCATGGTATCTGGATCTTGTCTGATCTGGCTTATGCAGAGATTTATTTCGACGACAACCCACCCCCCAGCATTTTACAGGTGAAAAACGCGTGGGATATTGCTGTTGAATTTACCTCCATGTCGAAAACATATTCTATGGCGGGATGGCGTATTGGCTATGCGACAGGCAACAAAGAACTGATCAGTGCGCTGACACGCATCAAATCCTATCTGGATTATGGTGCCTTTACCCCCATTCAGGTGGCGGCTGCGGCTGCACTGAACGGTCCACAGGACTGTGTAGATGAAGTGCGTGAACTTTATAAACACCGCCGTGATCTGCTGATTAACGGTCTGGCTGCCTGTGGCTGGGATATCCCAAGCCCGCCAGCAACCATGTTTGCCTGGGCGCCGATCCCTGAGAAATTCCAGCACCTTGGATCGCTTGAGTTCTCAAAACTTCTGCTGAAAGAAGCGCAAGTGGCGGTTGCCCCTGGTGTTGGTTTTGGTGAACATGGCGAAGGCTATGTGCGTATCGGTGTGGTGGAAAATGCCCATCGCATCCGTCAGGCTGTGCGAAACATCAAAAACTTTATGCGAACGCATAATACTGGTGAAGCTCTCTAATATTTTTCGACCTTTTTCTATTCCCGTTGTTTGTTAGGTTAAGTGAACTATGGACAAACCCATTAAAATTGCTATCGCCGGCCTCGGCACAGTCGGTGCTGGTGTCATTAAAGTTCTCAATGATAATGCCGATGCGATTTCCGCACGTTGTGGTCGTGGCATCGAAGTCACGGCAGTAAGCGCACGTGATCGTAACCGTGACCGTGGTGTGTCACTGGACGGCATGACCTGGTATGACAATCCTGTGGACATGGCAACGGACGACAATGTGGACGTTGTTGTGGAACTGATCGGCGGATCCGACGGCATCGCAAAAGCATTGTGCGAAGCAGCTATCGAAAACGGCAAACATGTGGTCACTGCCAACAAAGCGCTGATCGCCCATCACGGGACTGCCCTGGCCAAGGCAGCCGAAGAAAAAGGCGTTTCTGTTGCTTATGAAGCAGCCGTTGCTGGTGGTATTCCAATCATCAAAGCCTTGCGTGAAGGTTTGGCAGGTAATCAGTTTGACCGTGTGTACGGTATCCTGAACGGGACCTGTAACTACATGCTGACCAACATGCGCGAAACAGGTCGTGATTTCGATGTGATCCTGTCTGAAGCACAAGACATGGGCTATGCCGAAGCTGACCCAAGCTTTGACGTAGATGGTGTCGATGCGGCGCACAAGCTCGCAATCCTGACCAGTGTTGCTTTTGGCTGCGAAGTTGATTTTGACGGGGTGCAGGTCGAAGGTATTCGTCATGTATCACCCGTTGATATTCAGTTTGCTGAAGAACTGGGCTATCGCATCAAGCTGTTGGGCATCACATCGCGCAAAAACGGCCATGTTGAACAACGTGTTCATCCGTGCATGGTGTCTAAAGAAACACCGATTTCCCGTGTGGAAGACGTCTTTAACGCGGTTGTGGTTGAAGGTAACTTTGTTGACCGCACTGTCTTTGAAGGCCGTGGTGCCGGGGAAGGTCCGACAGCATCGGCTGTTGTGGGTGATCTGGTTGATATCGCACGCGGTCTTGTCGTTCCGACATTCTCCGTTCCTGCTGATAAGCTTGAAAAACTGCCATCTTCACCATTGGCACGTCACAAGGGTGCATATTATCTTCGCTTGATGGTTCTGGATAAGCCTGGCGTGTTTGCTGATGTGGCAGGTGTGTTGAAAGAACATGACGTTTCTATGGAAACCGTTGTTCAGCGCACACGTGCCCCTGGCGGGTCCGTGCCACTGGTTCTAACTTTGCATGAAACAAGTGAAGAAGCGATGTTAAAAGCGCTTGAAGGCATTGAGGCCTTGGAAAGTGTCGTGGAAACCCCACGTATGATTCGCATTGAAGATTTTTAATAAAAGGGGCGATTAATGTCTCAACTTGGTGGAATAAACCGCAATTTGGCGCTCGAAGCGGTCCGCGCAACAGAAGCTGCAGCGGTTGCCGCGTCTTCGGTCATGGGACGTGGCGATGAAGAACTGGCAGATACCTGTGCGGCAAAAGCCCTGCAGGAAGCCTTGAATAGTATGTATATCGATGGCCGTGTCGTTATCGGTGAAGGGGATCAGGAGCATAATCCTATCCTCTATACCGGAGAAAAAGTGGGTATGGGCGAAGGGGCTGAAATTGATTTCGCCCTTGAACCGCTGGAATGTATCACTTCTGCTGCCAAAGGCGGGCCGAACGCCCTGTCTATCGTCGCGATGGCAGAACGTGGCAAGCTGTTTCAGGCGCCCCCAGTTTACATGAATAAGATCGCCGTTGGCGGTGGTCTGCCCGAAGGTATCGTTGATCTGGATGCAACACCCGAAGAAAACCTGCGTGCCATTGCAGACGCCAAAGGCTGTGAAGTGGCCGATTTGGTTGTCTGCGTTCTGGAACGTCCACGCCACGAAGCCATCATTGCCAGCATTCGCGAAACAGGTGCACGTATCAAACTGATTCCGGATGGGGACGTTTCTGCCGTTATCGCAACAAGCCAGCCCAAAAGTGGCATTGATGTTTATATTGGTATCGGTGGGGCACTTGAAGGTGTGTTGGGTGCGGTAGCCCTTAAATGCATTGGCGGGCAATTCCAGGGTCGTCTGGTCTTTAGAAAACCAGAAGAACGAAAAGTGGCGATCAGCATGGGAATTGAAGATCTGGAAAAAAAATATTCACTGGATGATCTGGTGCAGGGCAACGTTATGTTTGCCACGACGGGTGTGACCGACGGGGCATTGTTGCAAGGCGTCCAACGCGTTGGATCAAAAGCACAGACCCATTCGCTGGTGATGAATTCAAAAAGCGGCACGGTTCGTTTTATCGAAGCTTACCACGATCTGGAACGATCTGGTGCTCTGGAAGAATAAGACGTAAGAGATGGATTATCTTCTGAATGTTGAAAAATCCGTTTCCGGTAAAAGGTGGGTGGCACGTGACTTTGATGAACGTGTCGCCATTACCTTGTCCCAGCGTTTAGGGGTCTCAGAACTGACAGGCCGTGTCATGTCGGCACGTAACGTCAATCTGGATGATGCCCAGACTTTTTTAAATCCGACACTCCGTGACCTGCTGCCTGATCCTAATCATTTCAAAGGGATGGAAGAGGCCGTCGCGCGTTTGGCGCAAGCCATTCAGGATGAAGAACTGATCGCTATTTTTGGTGATTATGATGTGGATGGTGCAACGTCATCCGCCCTCTTTCGGCGTTTCTTAAACAGTGTTGGTGCAAAATCCACCATCTATATCCCGGACCGTATGAGCGAAGGCTATGGCCCGAATTCTGAAGCGATGGAATTGTTGCACAAACAAGGTGTCAAAGTGGTTGTCACCGTGGATTGCGGCACAACATCGTTTGAACCATTGGAAAAAGCGGCACAGCTTGGCCTGGACGTGGTGGTGGTTGATCACCATGAAGCCGAAGTCAAGCTGCCGGAATGTGTGGCGCTGATTAATCCCAAGCGCATGGATGAAGACGGTCAATATGCGCATCTGGCCGCTGTCGGCATGACCTTTATCTTTGCTGTGGGCGTTAACCGTGCCCTGCGCGAAGCAGAATGGTTCAATGATGACCGCAAAGCGCCAAATCTTTTAAATCTGCTTGATCTGGTTGCCTTGGGTACTGTTTGTGACGTTGTGCCGCTTAAAGGGCTGAACCGTGCCTTTGTGATGCAAGGCTTAAAGGTGATGGCGAGACGGGGGAACCCGGGCTTGGCCGCGCTTGCTGATACATCCGGTGTTAATGAAGCGCCTGAAGCCTATCATGCCGGATATATTCTGGGTCCACGTGTAAACGCTGGTGGCAGAGTGGGGGAGTCCTATCTTGGGGCGAACCTGCTATCAACCGATAATCCTGGACTGGCGGCTGAAATCGCAGCCCAGCTGGATGGATATAATGCGGACAGGAAAGAGTTGGAACAAAACGTTCTGGATGAAGCCATTGCCCAAGTGGACGGACAGGATCATTCCAGCATTGTGATTGCTGTCGGAACCGACTGGCACCCCGGTGTCATCGGGATTGTGGCATCGCGTCTGAAAGATCGTTACAGCCTGCCAGCTTGCGTTATATCGCTTGCGGACGGGCAGGGGCATGGGTCCGGTCGATCTGTTACAGGTGTTGATCTGGGCAACACGATTATTGCAGCCCGCCAGTCAGGCTTGCTGGTCAAAGGGGGCGGTCATGCCATGGCCGCAGGCTTTACGGTGGCTGAAGATAAGTTGGAAGAATTTAAAACCTTTATGCAGGATCGTATCGGTCAGCAGATCGTGGAACAAAATGTTCAGCCGACTTATAGCTGCGACGGTGTAATTTCACCAAGCGGTGTGACACCTGCCTTGATGGAAGAGTTGGAACAGGTGGGCCCATTCGGGGCGGGCAATGCGCAGCCAAGGTTTGTGTTGGGTGATGTGAATGTGCAGCGTGCCGATGTGGTTGGACGCGATCATGTGCGCTGTTATTTGACCGACCAATTCGGTGTTCGATTAAAGGCAATTGCCTTTCGCGCGCTTGATACGGACTTGGGACAGGCCCTGTTACATCACAATGGGCAGAAGCTTCATGTAGCTGGTCGTTTGAAACTGGATACATGGGGTGGGGGCACATCTGTGCAAATGCTGATTGATGATGCAGCATTTACAAAATCTGTATCCGCTGCAACCTAGAACACGCATCTTTTTTAAGGTCTAACTGACTGTTTTATAAGGTTTTTGTTAGAAGATGAAAAAAAAGTGCAAAAAATGAAATTTAGGTCTTGCCAGCAGCCCAAAGCATCGTCTATAACCCCGCTCACCGACAGCGATGACCCCTTCGTCTAGTGGCCTAGGACACCGCCCTTTCACGGCGGTAACACGGGTTCGAGTCCCGTAGGGGTCGCCATCACTGCTCGGTTAAGACAAGAAAAATATGGACATCTGTTCTTATTTATTTTACTTGTTTACATATTAGGTCTCCATCGTCTAGTGGCCTAGGACTCCGCCCTTTCACGGCGGCAACAGGGGTTCGAGTCCCCTTGGAGATGCCATTTCGAAAAACGCTGTCATTAAGTTGGCAGCGTTTTTTATTTTCCGAATCAGTTTTTAGAATTGGGATAATATTGTCACCACGACAATGATTCGATTGATCTCCTTTGATTCTCATTTTAGCGTGACTAAATAAAGTTTCGGAGGTCGTTATGGCATTTAATCCCCAATCAATTGTCGAATCCTTAAATGATCGTGTGAATGAGATTCTCGAAAAGTGCACATCCTGTGGTGCTTGTGTTGAGGTCTGTCCGACGCCTGCCATTGATGATCTGGACTTCATTGATGCCAAAGAGGTCGCAAACGGTGTTCTCACCCTCTTAAAAACGGGAGAGGGACCAGCAGTTTCTGAAAGTTGGGCGGCAAGCTGTTGTGCGAGTGGGTTCTGCAAATCTGTTTGTCAAGAAGGGATCAATCCGCGCTTTATGCTGGCCATGGCAAAACGTCAGTTGAAAAAGAAAAATGCACCGGAGATTCGTAAGCAACAGGGCAAAGACAGCTTCAAGGTCATGAGCACGGGCGTGCGTCTGATATCACGTCTGCAGTTGCCGCCGGATGTGATGGGGCGGCTCAGTCCATCGTCGCATCCGAAACGTGATGCGGCACCTGATCTGATCTTTTATACGGGCTGTAACATGCTTAAAACGCCGCACATTGGCTTGTTGTGTTTGGATGTGCTGGATCGCCTTGAAATGTCGTATGAGGTCCATGGCGGGCCTGCAAACTGTTGCGGCATTCTGCAGATGTGGTCGGGCGATGATGAAAATTCAGCCAGACAAGGTGGCAAGACCATTGATCGCTTTGCAAAGACCGGGGCGTCTGAAGTTTTATCATGGTGTCCAACCTGCGAGATCCAGTTTAACGAGAACCTGATTCCCAGCTATGCGGTTGATCACGGCAAGCCGTTTGATATGACCATGTTCCCGGTTTTTTTGGCCAAACATCTGGATCAGTTAAAAACGCATCTGAAACATCCGGTTAATAAGCGGGTGGCGTTGCATGAATATCCAGGCTCCATCGGTGTGACGGAGGCTGTCATCGAATTGTTAAGTGCAATTCCGGGGCTTGAAGTGGTTGATCTGGGCATGCAGAAGGTCGGTTATCAATTGGCAACATTGACCAATCCTGATTTTGCGAAGAAGCATCTGGCTGGTTTCTTGAAAAAAGGGCAAGAGGCCGGGATCACGACTTTTGCAGGTGTCTATCATTCTGATCACCGTGAACTGGTGCGTCATGAACCCAGCTGGCCGTTTGAGATTGTCAATTACATGGACCTGATTGGTCAGAGTATGGGCATTGCGCAGGATGACATGTTTAAGAAATTGCGCTTGATGCAGGATGCAGATCTGATCATTGCTGAAAGCAGGGAAGAGATTGAAGCGCACAACCTCGATATGGAAGATGTGCGTAATGTGATCGTTCAGCAGTTGCTGGGGGAAGCTTTTCTGGATAGTGACCCTGAAAAGCATCCCGTAATGTAAAAGCGCGATTTATCCCGTTTTGACGGATTGAAGGAAGTTGCTGACTTCCTTTTTCAGGTGATCTGATTGAGATGACAGTTCATGCGACGCCGCTTCGATCTGAACAGCCGCACTTGATGTTTCGTTGATGGTGTCAATCACGCCTTTGATATTGGTGGAAACTTCGGATGTGCCAAGGGCGGCTTGTTCCACGCTGCGGGCAATCTCATTTGTAGCTGCTGTTTGTTGTTCAACGGCGGCAGAAACGGAAGCTGTAATCCCATTCATATTCTGAATCGTGTTCCTGATGTTGCCGATGGCGTCTGCAGACGATTGGGTGGCGTTTTGAATGTCAAAAATCTGCTGGCTGATTTCTTCCGTTGCCTTGGCTGTCTGGTTGGCAAGGTTCTTAACCTCGCTTGCCACAACCGCAAATCCTTTGCCTGCATCACCCGCGCGCGCAGCTTCGATGGTGGCGTTCAAGGCCAGAAGGTTGGTTTGGTCCGCGATATTGGTAATCAGATTGACCACATCACCGATGCGTTGGGCTGCCGATGTCAGGCCACTGACCATCTGTGTTGTATGTTCAACTTCTTCCACAGCTTCACTTGCAATCTCGGTTGATTTGCTGACCTGCATGCTGATTTCGCGGATGGAGGCAGAAAGCTGTTCGGTGGAGGCTGCAACGGTCTGTACGTTGTTTGCAGCATTATCAGCAGCACTGGCAATCAGAGAGGATTTGTCACTCGCCTGACTGGCTGCCTTGGTCATGATGGAAGAGGAAGCTTTTAATTCATTTGAAGATTTTTCAACATGACCGGACACACCACCGACGCTTTCTTCAAAGGAAACGGCAAGTTTATCCATGGAGGCGCGTTTCTGTTCCTCATTCAGGCGATGTTGCTCTTCCTGTTTTTGTTCAATCGCAAGCTTTTCTTCGGCTGCCTCTTTAAAGGCATCCAGACTATTTAGGATATCACCGACTTCGTTGTTTTCACGATTGTCAGGAATTTCTACGCTCAGGTCACCTTTTGCCAGTCGTTGCATAATCTCTGTTGATTTGGTCAAGGGACGGATGGAGGCGATGTTCCATCCGCCCAAAGCAACGGAGATTGCAATCGCACCACCAAGGACGCTGAGGATCAACAGTTGGAAACCACTTGCTGTTTCATTGACAGATGCGCCGGCTTCCTTATTGAATTTTTCCTGCAGGTCGATGAACTGGTTGATTTGGGCGAGCCATTGGATAAATAGCGGGCGAGCATTTTCCATCAGGATGGCATGTGCTTCATTCGCGTTGCCTTTGGCTTTCAGGTCAATGATTTGATCAATGAGGGGCAGGGTCATGCGTTCGGTTTCGTTGATGCTGTCCAGGATATCTAGTTCTTCCTGGGTGTTGTCCGTGCGTCCCGCGATGATCTGTTTCATGCGTGTGGCAGAATTGGCGTAGAAATCAGCCAGATTTTCGATCTCTTTGACCGAAGCGGCTCTTTCTTGATCCGATGTTACAAGGACCACATCGCGAATAGCAATGGCGCGGTCATGGACGCTGCCGCGAAAGTTGATGACAAAGCGTTGTTTGACGCTGTTGACTTCGTTGATCACACCCAGATGGGCGTTGATGGAATTGACTTCTTTAATAGCGATGAAGGACAGGGCAGCAAGGACTACCAGCATTCCTGCAAAACCGATAATAACTCGTGTTGAAATACGCATGACACACTCCAGATTTAATGCACCACAAAGGTAGCGGGTTGAGGAATGAGAATGAAATCAAGTGCGATAAACATAATGTGAGAAACTGTGTGAAGTGGTTCACATAGAATAAGATGCACATACCAATTTATGCATAAGTGGAAAATTGGTAACCAAAATCTCAAGGAATCCGAAGAAATGAACGCTATATTATGTAAATTTATAAAATTGGTAAAATAACTTGACCAAAATTTACCATTCTGTCATTTCTCTATGCATGAAATAACAGGAGAGAACCGATGCGTCTGAAGAATTGCCATAACTTTAAAGATTTTCGCGAACTTGCACGTCGTCGTCTGCCGGGGCCGATCTTTAATTATATTGATGGGGCTGCGGATGATGAGGTGACGCATCGCAAGAATACCTCCAGCTTTGAAAATGTTGACCTGGTCCCAAATGTCCTTCGTGGTGTAGACGAAGTTGACATGTCGGTTGAAGTTCTGGGCCAGAAGATCGATATGCCTATCTATTGTTCCCCAACGGCATTGCAGCGTCTGTTCCACCATCAGGGGGAACGGGCTGTGGCGGCTGCAGCTGAAAAATATGGCACCATGTTCGGGGTATCCTCGCTTGGGACCGTCAGTCTGGAAGAGGTCCGCAAGAAACATAAGAACCCGCAGGTCTACCAGTTTTACTTCCATAAAGACCGTGGCCTGAACAAAGCCATGATGCAGCGCGCGAAAGAGGCAGGCGTTGAAGTGATGATGCTGACCGTAGACAGTATCACAGGCGGTAACCGCGAACGCGATTTGCGCACAGGTTTTTCCATTCCGTTTCGTCTGACGTTGGGCGGCATGATCCAATTTGCCATTAAACCAGCATGGGGGATCAATTATGTCACCCATGAAGGTTTCAAACTGCCGCAACTGGAAGAACATATCGACATGAGCGGTGGCGCAGCCTCCATCGGGCGTTATTTCACCGAGATGCTGGACCCGACCATGAATTGGCAAGATATCGAAGATATGGTTGCTGAATGGGATGGTCAGTTCTGCTTGAAAGGCGTGATGGCCCCGGAAGATGCAAAACAGGCGGCCTCCATCGGCTGTACAGGTGTTGTGCTGTCAAACCATGGGGGGCGTCAGCTGGATGGGTCTCGCACTGCCTTTGATGCGTTGGGTGAAGTGGTTGATGCTGCAGGCGACAAGCTGGATGTCATGATGGATGGCGGTGTGCAGCGTGGAACCCACGTTTTGAAAGCTTTGTCTATGGGCGCAAAAGCTGTCGGGATTGGTCGCGGGTACCTCTATCCGTTGGCCGCAGCCGGACAAAATGGTGTTGAACGTTTCCTGGAACAGATGCGTGCTGAGATCGAACGCGATATGCGCCTGATGGGTGTAAAGTCTTTGGATCAGTTGTCACGTGCGAATTTGCGTTAATTAGCGGGCACGCTCAATCAACTGGCCCTTACGGTTTAATGTAAAGGCATTGAATTCCACACCGACCCCTTTGCCTTCTTCGGCAGGTGGTGTGGGCACACCTGTCATGATGGACGGGGTGCGTTTATAAAGACGATAGATCAATTGTGGGAGCCAGACATCCTTGCTGGGCGGTCTGGTTGCCTGCTGTCTGAATTCTTCTTCGGTATCAAAGAAAGTGCACAGCCCGCCGCCATCGCCCTTATGGCCGAGAATGACTGAAAGCGGATAACCCGGATGGTCCAGAAATTCAAACCCTTCACGAAGGGTGATGTCGTCACCTGCCTGTTCAATGACGATACATTGCGGCACGGTGTCATCCCATTTGGTTTCAGCAACACAGGATGCAGCAACACAACGTGCACCGTCCAGTCCGGCGCTGTCGTCCCAATTGGGGTCAAACACTTTTTCAATGGATGTGATGGAGGCTTTTAAACACAGTTCACGCGCATTTTTGGGCGTTTCCTGTTTTTCTTCGGCTTCTTTTTTAATGCGTTCCTTGATCGGATAGATGAAGCCATTTGCCGCATTGTCAAACTGTGCAGGCGTTGAATAGAAAAAACCATAGCCCGTCCCATCAAGTCGCTTGATGAAGATGACTTCGGGATGTTCTAGATCAACGCCTGTCACAATGAACCTCGAAAGGATTAAGCGGTACGCTGGATCAGGTGGTAACCGAAATCAGTTTCCACAACGCCGCTTGTTTCGCCAACTTCCATGTTGAAAGCTGCTTCTTCAAATTCAGGAACCATCTGGCCACGACCAAACATACCCAGGTCGCCACCGTTAGAACCGGACGGACAGTCAGAGTTGTTTTTTGCGAGATCAGCGAAATCTGCACCGCCGTCGATGTCAGCTTTCATTTTAGTGATTTGTTCCAGGGCTTCTTCTTTGGAACGTGTGGCTGTTGAGCGGGCTGAGCCAGCATACATTAACAGGATGTGGGCAGCGCCAACTTGACCTGACATAGATATTCTCCAGTTACATAAAACAGAAGCGCCCAACCCTTGGACGCTTTTGTCACAATCTACATCTGTCTTGCCCAAAAGGGAAGGGGGTTAGGCGGCTTTTTTGTCGATTTGCTCTTTCGCTTTTTCGACAACTTTCCACACGTCATTGGCTTGCAGGTTATCACGCGCCATGATCAGGCCGACGATTGGGTCGGACATCAAGTCGTTTAATTTTGGTTCTTCACCGCGTTGTGACCATTTAGTAGTCGATAACATTGTTCGCGCTCCGCTGATCCTATTTTGGACTTTCTTGTTTGTTCGCCCCTGATGTAGTCCAGAACGGGTCCGGTCACATCCCCTAAACGGGTGAGGCAATCAATATATAAAGGTAGAGACTTAATAGCGGCGTGACGTAGATCACACAAATGACAATTTAATTAAGGTTGCATAAAGAAAAGATTGAACTAACGATCATATTTGCCGCTGTGTCGAAGTCTTTTTGGTCCAGCTTGTCTTTTTTCAAAACAATTTCCATCTGGGTGGAAAAGTCAGCGTAGGTCTGGGTCATGGACCAGATGAGGAAAAACATGTGCGGTACATCAACCGGGCCCATTTTACCCTGTTCGATCCAGCCGTTGATGATTTTGATTTTGGCATCCATCCAGGGATTGATGTCATCCTGTAGATGCTTTTTCAGGAAAGGTGCACCACTGATAATTTCTTTGGCAAAGATTTTAGACGCTTCAGGACGTGTGCGGGATAGATCAACCTTGGTGCGGATATAATTTTCCAACGCCTCGCGCGGGTCATGATTTTCATCAAAATCATCTGCGGCTTTCAGCCATGTGGTCAGGATGTTTTCCAGCACATGGGTATAGAGGTCTTCTTTGGTCTTGAAGTAGTAATGTAGGTTCGCTTTCGGGATGCCCGCCGCAGATGCAATTTCTGCCGTTGTGGCAGCGCCAAACCCACGCTGTGCGAAGATGACTTCTGCTGCTTTTAAAATCGCTTCTTCATTACGTTCGCGAATGCGTGAGCGTCGTTTGATTGGTTTGGCAACCATGGTTTTGTGATCCCCTGTGTCTTGCTACCAAGGTTCTACTTCTTTCTACGGATATTTGCAATTACTTGAATGCGTCTTTTAGCTGGTTCAGACGTTTTTCATCGTCGTAAGGGATTGCAGGTTTTTGCCCCCAGACGGGGCCAGGCCATGTTGCATCATCTTCAAAACGGGCCACGATATGGATGTGCAGCTGGCTGACCACATTGCCCAGCGCCGCAACATTCAGGGATTTTGGTTTAAACATGTCTTCCATGATCTGTGAGGCTTGATTGATATCAGCCAGCACTTTTGTTTGATCTCCAATAGAGAGATGATGGAGTTCTGTCACATCCGCAAACATGGGGACCAGCAAAATCCACGGATAGTTTTGATCATTCATCAATAGGAGTTTACAGGCGGAGAGTTCACAAATTTCAAACGTATCGTTGTCAATTCTCTCGTTTAGTTTAAACATAGGCTTACTCGATTATCAAAAAGGAAGATCATAGTGTCTGATCGATTAAAAGCAGGATTGTGGGTCCAGTCTCAGTTGCGAATGTGCGATATAAATTTTATTTCCGCAATGGTCATTCGCAGAGGGGATGCAGATTCAGGTTCTGTGCTGATTAAGCTTAATCGGTTTAATGATGGCTGTGCAGTCTTCGTCCCTGTGACCACAATTGATGGGGAACGCGGCTGGATGCATGGCTTGAAAGACGGTTACGTTGATGAACGCGCCTGTGATGACTATATCCGCAGGCAGGTTGAACGTGACGATGATTTGTGGGTGTTGGAAATCGAAGATCCAAAAAACGCATACGAACTGGACGCAAAGCTTGTTCAATAGATAGTGCTCAGGTAACGTCACAGAAATTTTAAAATAATCGGAGACAATAATGCAGCTTTCAAATGCAAACTTACTTCACAATCAGGCTTATATCGACGGCGCATGGGTCGATGCGGATGACAAGGCCACTTTTGACATTGTGAACCCTGCAAATGGGGAAGTGATTTCGTCTGTTGCTGATATGGGCGCTGCGGAAACGGCACGCGCGATTGAGGCTGCTGATAAAGCACAAAAGCCTTGGGCGGCAAAGACTGCAAAGGAACGTGCAAATATCCTGCAGGCCTGGTTCAAACTGATTATGGACAATCAGGAAGATCTGGCTGTCATGATGACGACCGAACAAGGTAAGCCGTTGGCCGAAGCACGCGGCGAAGTCGGTTATGGTGCCTCCTTCGTTGAATGGTTTGCAGAAGAAGGCAAACGTCTTTATGGCGATGTGATCCCGGCACATGGGGCGGACAAACGTGTTGTTGTGATCAAGCAGCCGATCGGTGTTATCGGGGCCATCACGCCCTGGAACTTCCCGCTCGCTATGATCACTCGTAAAGTGGCACCTGCGATTGCTGTTGGCTGTACGGCTGTCGTAAAGCCTGCAGAAGATACGCCCTTGACAGCATTGGCCTTGGCCGAACTGGCGGAACAGGCAGGTATCCCTAAAGGGGTTTTGAACATTCTGCCTTGTAACAAAGGCAAAGCGCCTGCTGTTGGTGGGGAAATTACATCCAATCCAATTGTTAAAAAGGTCAGCTTCACCGGGTCCACACCTGTTGGCAAGCTGTTGATGAAACAATGTTCTGATCAGGTGAAAAAGGTTTCATTGGAATTGGGTGGCAACGCACCGTTTATCGTATTTGATGATGCAGACCTGGATGCAGCTGTGGCAGGTGCTATTGCATCGAAATACCGCAACGCAGGACAAACCTGTGTCTGCGCAAACCGTATCTTTGTACAAGCAGGTGTCTATGATGCCTTTGCTGAAAAACTGGCTGCTGCTGTGAAAGAATTTAAAGTCGGTCATGGTAACGAAGAAGGCGTGACCCAGGGCCCGTTGATCAATCAGGCGGCTATTGATAAAGTGCAGGACTTGGTCAATGATGCCAAAGATAAGGGGGCGACTGTCGTTATGGGCGGGGAGCCGCATGAACTGGGCGGGACATTCTATCAGCCAACGATCCTGACAGGTGTGACAACAGACATGCGTGTGGCATCTGAAGAAATCTTTGGTCCTGTTGCCCCGCTTTACAAGTTTGAGAGCGAAGAAGAAGTTATTGAGAAAGCCAATGACACACCATTCGGTCTGGCGGCTTATTTCTATGCCCGTGATCTGGGCCGTGTCTGGCGTGTATCGGAAGGTCTGGAATATGGGATCGTCGGGATCAACGAAGGCATTATCTCAACCGAAGCTGCACCTTTTGGCGGGATCAAAGAGTCCGGCATTGGCCGTGAAGGCTCCAAATACGGTGTTGAAGATTTCGTTGAGGTTAAATACCTCTGCATGGGCGGGGTAGACAAATAAGATGTCGCAGGAACTCATTACCTTTGCTGAAAGTTTGACGGAAGCATCGCGCAAGGTCATCAAGGAATATTTCCGCAGTGATGTTGCCATCATTGATAAGGCAGATGAAAGCCCGGTCACGATTGCTGACCGGGCGGCTGAACAAGCCATTCGTGATCTGATTGAAGCCAAATATCCTGCGCACGGGATATTTGGCGAAGAGCATGGTATCAAGGATGGGGACGGCACGCACATGTGGGTACTGGACCCGATTGATGGAACACGGTCTTTCATCTGCGGGGCACCATGGTTTGGGACGCTTATTGCTTATTTGGAAAACAACAAGCCCGTTGTCGGCGTGCTGGATGTTCCTATGATGCAGGAACGCTTTGTGGGGACCAAGGAAGGGACGACCTTTAACGGAAAAGTCTGTCACGTGCGAACAGGTGTGGCTTTGGAAGAGGCCAGTCTTTTTACAACAGATGCGGATTTGTTTACGGATGACCAACGTGCGGCGTTTGACCGTGTAAAGGCAAAGGCCAAGTGCACGCGTTACGGGACGGACTGTTATGCTTATGCGCTGCTGGCGGCGGGTCACATTGATTTAGTTATCGAAGCAGGATTACAACCTTATGATGCGATGGCGCTGGTGCCCGTGATTGAAGGCGCTGGTGGAATCGCAACCGGCTGGGACGGTAGCGAGGTAACCCTGGATTGGGATGGGCGACTGGTTGCAGCCGCGACACCTGAATTACATGAACAGGTTATGGATTTATTAAAACCATAAGTAAACTCACGTATTTGGACGTTTCAGCACAGTTAAAACAAAGGCTTGTGATTAAATCATAGGCACAATGCAAAAATAGCGCGTGTGAAACTTGTCTAATTTAGGTATCACTTTGACACTTCAAATTTGACATTGATGATGATTTAGATTTGACTGCATCTAGTGTGCAAAAAAATGAACAATTCTGGGAGGAACGGGGATTGACCCAAGAACAACAAAATTTGCTAAATGTGGATCAACAGGAAATTCTGGAATCTATGCAAGATTTCGCTGATCGTTCACAACGGATCATGACGAAATTTCTGGAAGCTCAAGCTGAAGATGATGGCTTCCAAATTCCCGACCCGTATGTGGTTGGTAAAGCCTTTATGAAAGCGTCCGCACAATTGATGCAGGACCCGCAAAAACTGGCACAGGCACAAGCAAACCTGTGGCAGGAATATACCGCCCTTTGGCAGCACGTAACGCAGCGTATGCTGGGGCAGGAGTCAGAGCCCGTCGCAAAACCGGTGAGTGGGGACCGCCGCTTTAAAGACGAAGCCTGGGAAGAAGAAATTTATTTCGATGCGGTGAAGCAATATTACCTGCTGACGGCGCGCTGGATCAAAAGCACAATGTCTGACGTAAAAGGCATTGATGAAGGTACGCAAGCCAAGGTCGATTTCTATACCCGTAACTTTGTACAGTCATTGGCGCCAAGTAATTTTGTGGCGACAAACCCGACTGTGATCAAAGAAGCTGTGGAAACCCAGGGTCAAAGCCTGTTGAAAGGGTTCCAGCACTTCCTGGATGATCTGGAAGAGGGCAAGGGCAAGCTGAAAGTATCCATGACGGACGTTAATGCGTTTGAACTGGGCAAAAACGTTGCTTCTACGCCGGGTAAAGTCGTTTATCAAAACCAGCTTATTCAGCTGCTTCAGTACGAACCAACAACGGAAAAAGTAAACAAAAACCCGCTTTTGATCGTTCCGCCATGGATCAACAAGTTTTATGTGCTGGATTTGCAGCCCAAAAACTCCCTCATTAAATGGGCAGTTGATCAGGGCCATACGGTCTTTGTGATTTCCTGGGTTAACCCGGACGAAAAACTGGCGCATAAAGATTTCTCCTGTTACATGCAGGAAGGTCCATTGGCGTCAATCGACGTGATTAAAGAGATCACTGGCGCAGATCAGGTTAATATGGCTGGTTACTGTATCGGTGGGACGCTGACATCCTGTACGCTGGCTTATCTTGCTGCGACTGATCAGGCTGACAAGGTTAAATCAGCAACGCTGTTTACAACTCTGACAGATTTCACAGAATGTGGTGAAATACGCGTCTTCATCGATGACGAACAGATGGAACTGCTGGATGCGCATATGGAACGCCTGGGCTATCTGGAAGGGTCCGAGATGTCGCAGGTGTTTAACCTGTTGCGCGCCAACGATTTGGTCTGGTCATTCTTTGTAAACAACTATCTGATGGGGAAAGAACCTTTCCCGTTTGATTTGTTGTACTGGAACTCTGATCCGACCCGGATGCCGGCGATGATGCATAAATTCTATCTTCGCAAAATGTATTTGGAAAACAAGCTGTGCAAGCCGAATGGTATCGAACTGAACGGTGTGCCGATTGATCTGGGCAAGATCGAAACGCCAATGTATATGATCTCTACGCACGATGATCACATTGCACCTTGGAAATCGACTTATGCGCTGACACAACGTGTGTCTGGTCCGTGCAAGTTCGTTCTGGGTGGTTCTGGTCACATTGCCGGGATCATCAATCCTGAAAACTCTGGGAAATACGGCTATTGGACAAACACCAAGAAACCATCAGAGCCGGATGCATGGCTGAATGGGGCAACTCAGCATGAAGGGTCATGGTGGCAGGACTGGAAGAAGTGGATTTCACGTCATTCTGGTGGCAAAGTTGAGGCGCGCACACCGGGCAGTGACAAGTACAAGGCGTTTGAAGATGCACCGGGTTCTTACGTAAAAGTAAGAATGACTGACTAGTCAGATATTCGCCAGGAAACAAAAAAAAGGGTTGGACGATTTCCAACCCTTTTTTATTGGTTCGTTATGATCTTTTAGAAGATGCCAACACCACCAAGATTTTTCAGTTCAAGACGAAGGGTGATGGAATCGCTTGGTTCAATGTCTCTGTCTTCGGAGAAGGAGCGGCGTACATCCAGATAAAGCTCAGTACATTCATCGGCATAGCCAAGCTTGCCGCCATATGAGATGCCGCCTTCAGGATCGTTTAGTCGATAGCGCCCGTCGATAGAACTATACCAGTTCTTGCTGATTTTATTGTCGAGCTTACCGTAAATTTCCTCTCGGGTACCATATTCAGAATCATCACCCGAGCCTTCAATAAAAAGGTGAGACAGGTTGAACCGTGTTGATTTTGGTCCAACTGTAAAGCCGGTTTCGCTGCGATTGAGGGACATGTTGCTTTTGTCCAATCTGTAGCGGTAGAGAACATCAAGGAAGTTTGATGGGCTAACTTCTACGCGACCAACAATGTCTGAAAGATTATCTTTGTGACCAGAGTTGGTGTCATACGTGTCATCGTCGCGCATGCGATAGCTCTGCCCGATAAACATCTGGCTGTAGCCACCTTCACGTCCAAAAATACCCCAGTTGAAACCAAAATCAATTCGCTGACCGCCATCGATTTCATCAATCCCGGTAAAGCGGTTGGTCTTCATCAGATTAGTGTCGTCAAATTCGAAATCCTGGCTGTCTTCGTTGGCGATTTTATGGTTTTGACCAACGTTCGGTGCGACTTTAACCTTTACAATCGGTTCAAAGATTTCATTTGCCTGGCCGTTCATTTGTGTCCGACTCAAAGGCTTACGCCATTCCATACTCAGGCTTGGTACAGCCCGAACCTGCGCACCCGAATATTTATTTGAATCGTTATCCGGGATGAAGCGTGACATGTAATAGGCCGCTGTGATCAGATTTGCATCCAGCGTAATTAAATCACCCGTGTCAGAAGTATAGGGGACAACCCAGGAGGTATCGGCGGAAAGGCGTGACGTGCGCACATCGTTTTTCCGGTTAACGGTGTAGAAATCGCCATCCAGTCGTGTGTAAGCCCCGGTGGAACTTGGGTTGCTGAGATGTTGGAACTGATATTCCACCTTGGCATCCTGCAGATCAGAGGTGTTGATTTCGCGTTGTTCCTGATAAATATTCAGGTTTGTTTTCATATAATTGCGATGACGGAACCCTTCCATATAGAGTTCTGAGACCAGGTGGGAGTTGTCAGAGCGGTCATCTACGCCATAACGGCGGATATAGGTTTCGTCAGTCGCATGGTTGATATCAAACCCCCATTGCCATGTCTGATCAACATTGAACACGCCTTCGCTATCAATGTGACCACGGAATTCCTCTTTTTCTGTAGAGGTTGCACCTTCACCACCATCTGCATAGGTGAGACTGCCACCCAGACGAATTTCACCGGTTGTCAGGTGCTGGCGGTATTCTGCCCCAAGATGAGCTTGTTGAAGGTTATAATAATAAGTCGGATCCAGTGTCAGGTCCGTTGAATCATCAATATTGACGAAAAATGGCGCAGTAATAAAGCCATCAAGGGTTCCGCGTGATCCAAAACTGGGCGATAGGAAGCCGCTTTCTCTTTTTCGCGTTGGATCAGGATGTGTAAAATAGGGGAAATAGAGGACAGGTACGTCAAACACTTCAAAGAAGACATCTGAATACTCCAAACGTCGCTGCTTGCCATCGTGAACGATTTCTTTCGCTGTCAGTTTCCAGGCGAGGGGTCGTTCCGGGTCATCCTGACATTTTTCACAAGGGGAATAAGTCGCGTCTTCTGCGATGGTATAACGACCTTCCTTGCGCTGTGCGTTTGCCGCTGTAATGACAGAGCGGTCCGCAAGGGATAAAACCAGTTTCTTTGCGATGCCTGTTTTAAGGTCAGATGTGATTTCAAGATATTCTGTTAAGGTCACGTTGCCTTCCGGGTCAATGACCTGGACATTCCCGGATGCGGTTACGACATTTTTATTTTGGTTATAGGAAACCGTATCTGCAATCAGGACCCGATCATCATGGATAATTTCGACATTACCTTTTGCGGTAATGACCCCCAGGTCTTTATGGAACCCAATTTCTTCAGCTGAAAAAGCTGTACGTGGGGCATTGTTCAGGCTGGGTTGGGCCGTATAAACGGGGGGTGGGGTGTACGTCGGTACTGCCTGAATTTGCTGCTGACTTTGTTGTTGCGTTTGTGGTGCTTGCTGCACAACCGGGGCAGGGCGGGGCTTATGGAGAGAACGCGTATCCAGCACTCCCATAATAGAAAGCTGTGCTTGTGCCTGGAATGTGTGCAAAGACATAAGGGCAGTGCAGGTTGCGAAGATCGTTTTCAACGGCAACTTATGTCGTGATTTTCTTTGTTTAATGAACATTACCCATATTCTCTTGTGTCAACCCATACCAAGCAGCGCGGATACTAGGAAATTATCCCATTACGCGCAAGTATGGATCATCATGTCAGGGAAGGTGTTTCTTTTTAGTTAACCGTATTGCGATCAAAATCCTTTTTATTTTGTGCGAATCACTATTAATTGATCGCTGGAATCGGCCTTGTGCGCTTGTGGTGGCGCCGGTTTATCCTAAATTATTGTGGAAGGATGAAACCTTTCGCAAGGTGAGGCTGTATTTTGGAGAGGAAGTTAAATAAATGGTGTTAAAGGCATATTTTAAACAGATTTCTTAATAGTTTGTTTGTGATTGGGGCTGTAGGTTAATAGTGCAATTGTTTGAGTTATGATCTGCTTAAGTTATGTCTGGAATTGAGATAGATAAAATTTTATGTAAATTGCATTCAACTGAGAATGTGCTATAGCTGGCATTAATGAATAAGAATTGCGCCTCATGCGATTAGGGATTGAGAATTGAAATAGATGTTCAAACGCGACAAAGATAAAAAGGTCGACTGGCTTGCCCGGTTGGGGAAAAATTCCAAAATCCCCTTCGGTATGTTTGACATACTTTTGGCTTCCCTTTTTATTAATTTGTTGTCTTTGGCCATGCCATTGTCATTGCTTCAGATCTACGATCGGATTTTACCGAATAGTTCTCTTAATACGCTTGCGATGTTGATTGGCGGCATCGCAATTGCGTTGTTGCTGGAGGCCGCGCTTCGTATCGGTCGAGCCTATCTGAGTGGCTGGGTCGGGGCACGTTTTGAACATATGGCCGGATGTGCGGCGATTGAACGTGTACTTTCAACCAGTGTGAATGATTTTGAAAAAGAAGGTTCCGGTGTTCATCTGGAACGTATTGGATCCTTAGGTACACTTAAAGAATTTTATGCAGGCCAGGCGATGATGACGTTGTTTGATCTGCCTTTTGCGTTTATCTTCCTGATGCTGATCAGTTATCTTGCAGGTAGCCTGGTGTTTGTTCCCATTGTTCTGATCACTTTGTTTGCCCTGAGCGCCTGGCGGGTCGGGGGAAGTCTTCGTAGCGCCCTGGCTGAACGGATGCAGGCCGACGAACGTCGCTTCAACTTTATTATCGAAGTCTTGCGCGGCATTCATACATTAAAGTCAATGGCGATGGAAACCCAGATGCTGCGCCGTTATGAACGTCTGCAGGAAGCTTGTGCGAAAACCGATTATGATGTGACGCGCCACAGCTCCACCGCAATGGGGCTTGGGGCTTTATATTCTCAGGTAACCATGTTTGCTGTCGTTGGTTTTGGCAGCACGTTTGTTATTGATGGTCAATTGACTGTTGGTGGTTTGGCAGCCTGTACCATGTTGTCAGGCCGTTCTATGCAGCCGTTGCAACGCGCTGTCGGGATTTGGGCGCGCTTCCAGTCAATCCAACTGGCCCGCGACAAGATGCGCGAGATCTTTGAATTACAACCAGAAACGCAAGGTAACCTGCCTGCAATTGGCGCCGAATATGAAGGTCATATTGAATTGCGTAATGTGGCTCTGCAGTTTGAAGAAGACCAACCACCTTTGTTTCAGAATGTAAATCTGACCGTGGAACCCGGCCAGATTATCGGCATTTCCGGCGGCAATGCCAGTGGTAAAAGCTCGCTTCTATATTTAATGATGGGCGCCATGCGTACCTCGCAAGGGGAGGTTCTGATCGGTGGACAGGAAATTAACGAGATTGATCCTTCCAGTGTACGTCGAAAGATCGCGTATCTGCCGCAGCATGGTGTGCTGTTTAACGGAACAATTCTTGATAACCTGACCATGTTCAAGCCCGAACTGGAAGAAAAGGCCCTCCGTATGGCCCGGCTTCTTGGTTTGGACGATGTGGTTGCGCGTATGCCTTTGGGGTATGACACGCATGTTGGTAACGGCGCTTACGATTCTCTGCCACGCGGTATTAAACAGCGGGTAGCGATTGCGCGTGCGTTGATGTCTGATCCTGTGGTCCTGTTATTCGACGAAGCCAACGCTGCGATGGATAGCGCGGGCGATCGCGTTTTGACGGAATTTTTGGAACAGGCACGCGGTAAACGTACTTTGATTCTGGTTTCTCACCGTCCATCGCTGTTGCGCATGGCGGATGAAGTTTATGATTTGAATAATGGGGAATTGATCAAACGTGAAGCAGAACAGTTTACTCCACCGCCTGCAGCCCCAGGTCCGCAGGTAGAAGGTCCGAAAGGTCCCGTTGCACCTGCACCGGCTGCTCCTGCGGCGCCCGTTGCACCGCAACAGCCGCCTGTGCAGCCTCAAGCACCCGTTCAGCCGCAACAAACTGCACAGAATCCTGTCGTTCAACACCCAACTGAACAAGGCCAAAAAACTGCGCCTAAAACGATGGCAGAACAGGTTTTGGAAAGAACGAAACTTAAAAATGCTGAAAAAATGCAGGCCACCCAAATGGGGGATGCCATGCCCAAGCGTCCGGTGTTACAGAAAGCACCAGCGAAAGTGCAGGATGTTGAAAGTGTGGATGTGCCTGAGGTAGAAAAAGTTAAACAGATCAAGTCCAAGATCAAGGTTATTCCGCCAACGGCCGATCAGGCTTCTGTGACTGAAAAACCGAAATTTGTGTTGAAGAAACGCGCCAAGCAGGAAACGGAAAAGACCGATGGCTGAAGCGTTAGGGCAAATAGAAGTCGCTCAGGTCCCCGCGGAATCAAAGCCGCTGGTCCCGACGGCAGAAGCAATTAAAAAGTCGCCTCTGCTTGCAAACCTGCGCGAAATTTCAGATTTTGCTGCCTGCCTTGAAGTGCTGCTTTTATCCCTAAGCTGGCGCGGTCAGGAACGTAATATCGCGGAAGCTATGCCGCACTTTGCCGATGAACTCGATCTCACAGGTTTCCGTAACGTAATGGCAAACCTGCAATATTCAAGTCGCCCGGAACGTATTGAACTTCATAAAATTGACCCTCGCTTGATGCCCTGCCTGTTTGTCCCTGACGATGGTGCTGCCTGCATTCCGTTGGCACGTAGCGATTTTGGCTTGCGTGTCTTTAGCGGCGGGTCAGGGGATTATGTCACGCTAAGCGGCAATGACATGGTCCTGAAAGGGACAGCTTATTTTTTTAAATCTGTTGATGTGGATGAACAGAAGCTTGTTCAACAGAAAATCGGCTGGTTTTGGATGGTCATGGAACGGTTCCGTTCTCTGGTTTATCAAATTCTTGGCCTGACCTTGCTGCTAAACCTGCTTGCCTTGGCAACACCGCTGTTTGTGATGGCGGTCTATGACAAGGTGGTTGCAACAGGCTCTATGTCCACGCTGGCCTATTTTGGTGTCGGCGTGTCAATTGCCATAATCTGCGACTATGTCTTGCGTAAAATTCGAACGCGGATATTTGCTTTTGTTGGTGCCAGGATTGATCACATAGTCGGGAACGAGGTCTTCAAGCGGATCATGTTCTTGCCGCCAGCCTTTACCGAACGTGCCACTATTGGTGCGCAGGTTGCCCGGATCAAAGACTTCGAATCTGTACGTGATTTTTTCACAGGCCCGATGGCTGTGGTGCTGTTTGAAATTCCGTTTTCTTTCATCTTTATTACAGTTATCTTCATTTTGGGTGGCGCCGTTGCAATTGTTCCTATCTTTATGTTGGTGTTGTTCTGGTTGGTCGCACTGGCTTTTGGACCGATGATCCGGGATGCGATCAGTGCGACGGCGCGTTTTGGGTCCAAGCGTCAGGAACTGGTGATCGAAACCATTTCTTCCATGCGGGCGATTAAATATACCAATGCCGAAGAAACATGGTTGGCGCGTTATCGTGAACTGTCTGCACAGGCTTCTATGGCGAGCTTTAAGTCCACGCAAGTGACGACCTACCTGACTACGATTTCTCATGTTCTGATGATTACATCAGGTGTGGCAACGATCGGCTTTGGTGTTTTTCGCGTATTTGACGGTGTGATGACCATTGGCGGACTGGTTGCCTCCATGATCCTGGTTTGGCGCGTGTTAGGCCCGCTGCAGTCCGGTTTTGTGACCTTGACCCGTGTGGAACAGGTACGCTCTTCGATTACGCAGATCAACAATCTGATGAACATTAATTCCGAACATAAAGACCACGTGGTGAATTCAAACCGCAAAATTGAGGGTTTTATCGAGTTTGGTCGTGTTTCCCTGCGTTATTCCCCCGAAGCAGATCCTGCTTTGGTTGGTGTGAATTTTGATATCAAGCCGGGCGAAGTTTTGGCCATCCTGGGTGGTAACGGTTCGGGTAAGTCTACGATTTTAAAGCTTTTATTGGGAATGTATGTGCCGCAGGCTGGCAGTATTCGTGTGGATCAAACCGACATTCGACAGCTTGATCCGGTTGAATTAAGGCAAATGATTGGTTATGCGCCACAAACAACACAGTTTTTTTATGGTACAATAGCCCAGAACCTGCGTCTTTCAAATCCGGCAGCATCCGACGAAGAAGTCGCGGCTGCCTGTGAAAAAGCAAATGTTCTGAAAGATATTGAAGACTTGCCCAAAGGGTTCTGGACGCGGATTGGCGAAGGCACAGGTGGACAGTTGCCAACCAGTTTTCAGCAACGCCTGAACCTTGCGCGCTGTTTTATTAAAAATCCGCGCATTATGTTGTTTGATGAACCGGGCAATGGGCTTGACTTCGATGACGATCAGGCCTTTATGAGAACAGTAAGCGATTTGAAAGAAACAGGTGTTTGTAGTTTCATTGTGACCCACCGGCCAAGTCACTTGAAAATTGCAGATAAAATCCTGTGGCTGGAAAATGGTCATATGAAAATGTATGGTCCAACTGATGATGTAAAACCCCACTTGCCGAAAGATTTCCTATGAGTGGTCAAGAAGTTACAACGAACAACGATCAGGGTGATAAGCCGCTTCATCCGGTCCAGTTTAAAATCGGGTCACGCCAAACGCGTTATTTGGCGCAATCCGTTGTATTGGAAGAAGCAGGCAGTTCCTCATTAATCCGTGCTGGAATGATGACGGTTGGTCTGGTTATTGTTGCCTTTATCCTCTGGTCCTATGTGACAGAAGTGGATGAGGTTGCGATTTCTTTTGGCGAAGTTGTGCCTTCCAGCCGTATTCAAACCATTCAGCACCTTGAGGGTGGGATCGTTTCAGAAATTCTGGTGCGTGAAGGCCAGATCGTAGAGGCGGGCGACATTATGTTACGCCTTGACCCTGCGGCTGCTTATTCTGAACGTGCACAAATGCAAGCTCGTCGTGCATCTTTGTTGTTGAAAGCGGAACGACTGCGTGCGGTTGGTCTGGACCGTGAACCTGATTTTTCCATTGTCGGAAAAGAATACGCAAACCTGGTGAAAGATCAGGAAGCCATTTATCAAGTGCAAACCAGTTCCCAGAACAGTAGTAGACAGGTATTGCTCAATCAGATTGAACAAACACGTACAGAACTGGATGTTATGGATGAAAAAGAGGCAACGGAACGTCAACAGACGAGCATCATTGAAGATGAACTTCGGATGCGTGAAAAGCTATATAAGCAGGGGCTGACATCCAAAGTCGTCTATCTTGACCTGAAACGTCAGGCGAACCAATCACGTGGCGAGGTGAATAAACTGGTTCAGGAACGTCTCAAAGCGATTGAAGCTCACGAAGAGGCAAAAAGTAGACTGGCACAGGATATCGCTAAAGCCAAAGAACAGGCGTTGCAGGAAATGGGAACGGTAACATCAGAGCTGGCCCAGGTTCGAGAAGCCTTGGCAAAACTGGATGACCGTGTAAATCGTTTGGAAGTCGTTGCCCCTGTTCGCGGAATCGTAAAAGGCCTCGAAGCTTCGACGGTAGGCGGTGTGTTGGCACCGGGTGCAACGATCACTGAAATCGTTCCGCTGGATAAAGAACTGATTGTTGAAACGAAGATTGAAACCAAGGATGTTGGTCACATGCGTGTCGGTCAGCCTGTTACGGTTAAGATTACCAGTTTTGATTATGCCCGTTACGGCGGGATCACGGGGGAGCTGACAAACATCTCAGCCACCACCTTTATGAATGAACAGGAAGACCCATACTATAAAGGTACTATCACCCTTGATCGAAGCTATGTGGGCTATGACCCGGAAAGCAACCGGATCATGCCGGGGATGACAGTTCAGGCTGACGTGACAACAGGTAAAAAGACACTGCTGCAGTATCTGCTGAAACCTGTTTATTCTTCGGTCAACGAAGCCTTCCGCGAACGATAAGACAGATCAATCACGCGCTGTGTAAAAGCGGGGAGATCATATTCTCCCAGTTTGGAATAGGGTACCCAACGGGCTGCTGCCGCATCGTCCAGGGCTTTTAGACCACCGTGGTCATAAAGGCAGGAAACCTCGATCAAGGTATAGTGATACTTGACCCGTCCATCTTCATCGGTGTGAATGGAATCAACACAGTCGATGAATTGTGGGTCTTTGATGTAGATCGCGGTTTCTTCCAGAACTTCACGTGCGGCGCCGTCAAAAACGGTTTCACCCACATGCTGCGCGCCACCCGGCAGGCTCCAGATCCCTTTGTTAGGTTCCTTTGCACGTTTAATGAGCAGGATTTCTTCCCCTCTATGGACGACAACGCCAATGCCAACCCAGGGTCTGTCGGGGTAAGTACGCATACAAAACCTTCATCAAATGTATTTTTTTAACCTTGTGCTATTAGACTGGATTGCATAATTAATTTAAACAGTTAATATAAATCCAACTACAAATGATCCTGAAAGGTTTCATGAATGGCGCAAGGACACGCAGCGAAACGCTTTATTGACCGTAAAGTTTTTTATGCTGGGGATAAGATTTTCAAAGAAGGCGAACCGGGGGACCGGGCCTATATTGTTGAACGCGGCATGGTTGAAATCTTCAAGATGATCGACGGTAAAGAAGTGGTTTTGGGGACCATCAACAAAGGCGGTATTTTTGGGGAAATGGCCCTAATCGACAATTCTCCCCGTATGGCGGCGGCGCGCGCTGTTCAGCAAACCACCCTCGTAATCATTACTCGCGATGTGTTTGAAAGCAAATTGGCAAAGGCGGACCCGTTCGTGCGTGGTCTGATCAATATTTTCGTGAAAAATATTCGCCGTATGGGGCAGGAACTGGCGAAATACAAGTCTTAAGCGACTTTATTCCCCCTCAGAATCCATTACTTCACCATTGCCGACCAAAAGATTGGCTTGATGTTTGACGCTTCCTAAGAATTGTTCGTCAGATTGTGGGTGGATGGTGAAGATATATTCTTCCGCCATGGCTTTTTGTTGGGCAATTTCTTTGGCTGCTGCCTCGTCTTCTGCTGCGATATGAACGATAGAGACACCGTTTTCGCCTTTTTCAGTGGCATAGACGTATTGAACAACCCAATTCTGCATTTATCTCACATTTCGTTCTTTTTAATCTCACTTAAAAACTATACCATGCCTGCATTCGCGCATAAACGTGAATTTACCAACTAGGGACAGCTGCTATGACGCAAGAAGATAATACTGATAAAGATGCCGGAAAACCAAAAGGCCTGACCGTCCTTGGACGCTTGCGTGCCTATTTTTTGACAGGTATTCTTGTCATTGCGCCTATCTCTATCACGATTTTATTTACCTGGCTGTTCATCGATTTTGTTGATGAAAAAGTCACACCTTTGATCCCCGCAGCCTATAACCCAGAAACCTATCTGCCATTTGGCCTGCCAGGCCTTGGTTTGCTTGTAGTTGTCATTGTCCTGACGTTGGTTGGCATGCTGACAGCTGGCTTCGTGGGGAAGCTTCTGGTGCGCATCAGCGAGGGGATCATGGCACGTATGCCGGTGGTCAGCGGTATCTATAGTGCGGTAAAGCAAATCTTTGAAACCGTGTTGGCGCAGAAATCACAGGCTTTTCGTGAAGCAGTGCTGGTTGAATATCCCCGTCGCGGCATCTGGGCCATAGGTTTTGTCTCAGGTACTACAGAAGGGGAAGTTCAGAACCTGACGGAAGACGAATGTGTAAATATCTTCCTGCCTACCACACCAAACCCGACATCTGGCTTCCTGTTGTTTGTTCCAAAGCGCGACCTGATCCCACTTAGTATGACGGTAGAACAAGCGGTGAAAATGGTGATCTCTGGCGGGATTGTTACACCACCGGATACACGTAGCCTTGAAGAACAACAGCGTCCGCAAACCTCTGCAAAAACATATGAAGATGTCGATGTTCTGCGCGAAAAAGAGAATGCGCCCGTTCTGGTTTCTAAAAAATCTGAGCCTTCCTAAGTGGAAAAGAACGTTCGCAAATTCCATAACCTGATTTCGATCCTTGATAAAAAGGTCGAAAAGCAGGCCATGCCCAATCAAAAGTGGGCGAGCTTTGTTGCGCTGACCAAAACAGGTAAAATCTCCGACCAGCCGATGATACACGCAGCCAATGCGCTGATGGCATTCGGGTTTGAGAAAAAAGCCTGTGATATGCTGGTGCTGGGTTGTGAAATTTTGGTCAAGTCAGGTGCGCTACTGGAAAAAATGGTCCAGACCCTGCGCCAGTTTGATCGCGAACGCGAAGCTGTTCAGTTTCTTAAAAAACGGATTAAAGCTGACCCGCAGGATTGGGCTGCAACCCGTCTGTTGGGGCGTGTTTATTATCATCAGGAAGATATCGTACAGTATCAGGGACTGATTGATAGCTTTCTTGAAAGCAACCCGGATCATCTGGATGGCCTTGTTGAAAAGGCAAGCTATCAGGGGGTGAAGGGGCAGTCAGATATTCAGGCGACGCTGGTTAAAATTCTGGATATTCAGCCGGATCATTTGTTCGGGCTGTCGCAAATGGTGCAGCATTATGCCATTTCTTATGAATTTGATCAGGCTGGGGATTATCTGAAAAAACTGAAAGAACACCACGCGGACCATGCGCTTTACAGCTATTGCCAGGGGATGCTTTGTGACCAGAAACTGGATTACGAACAGGCCCTCGTTCACTACAACGAAGCCTTGGCGCGCAATCCGGAAATGATTGAAGCTTATGGTAAGTCCGGCGGCATGATGGTCAAACTTGGCCGTGATCTGGAAGAGGCCTGGTATCGTCTGGAAGCACGTTTTCCCCAATTGCTCAACCGCCCCGACGGGCCTTTTTGGCGTGGGGAAGACCTTGAAGGTAAAAAGATTTTGATATGGGCGGAACAAGGGATTGGTGATCAGCTAAGCTTTGTTTCCATGCTGCGTGACCTGCCAGCCGGGATCAAGCAGGTGGATATCGAATGCGAGGCCAAATTGGTGTCGCTCTATCAAAGAAGTTTCCCGGATTTTAACGTTTATCCACGACGCAAAAATCGTAAAACGACATATGACTATCATATGCCGATCGGGGCGTTGGCACGTTATCTGCGCCCTGACTTGGACAGTTTTACCAAGACAGACGCTGTCCCGCTTGTTGTGGATGTGGATCAGGCACAGAATTGGCAAAGCTGGCTGGATGGTTTGGGTGACGGCAAAAAAGTTGGTCTTGCTTGGCGCAGCGGGACTTCTTCGATGGTCAGAAGTCGGGATGCCGCCCATTTGATTGATGATCTGGGTGACTTGTTGAAGTTGGAAAATGTGCAGTTTATCAATCTATTCTACGCGGATGCCTCTGAAGAACTGGCCGAGGTTCAGGAAAAACTGGGTGTCACCATCCATACACCGCCCGAACTTGACCAGTTTGATGATATCGATGGCACAGCCGCACTGATCAAGAACCTTGATCTGATGGTCGGTGTTGCTTGTGCACCTGTTCGACTGGCCCAGTCCGTTGGTGTTGAAACTGTCCTGACTTATACAGGGGACGCTGGTGCGGTTGATCCCTTATGGTGGCCGTGGACGACGTATATCAACCGTCATGGTGATGAAAACTGGGACATTACCCCGATCTTAGATAAGCTACGCTAGCATCTTCTTCGAACAGATACAGCAGCGTGCGAAGGGCTTGTCCGCGTTCTGACTGCAATTCCGGATCATTTTCCAAGATCAGTTTGACGTCATCGCGCGCGGCGGCCAGCAATTCTTCATGGGCGGGCAATTGGGCGAGCTTGAATTCCGGCAGGCCGCTTTGGCGTGTGCCCAAAACTTCCCCTGCACCGCGCAGACGTAAATCTTCCTCGGCAATCACAAAGCCATCTTCTGTTTCACGCATGATCTTAAGGCGCGATTTCCCATTTTCTGAAAGGGGTGATCCATATAACAGCAGGCAGGTCGAGGCATCCCTCCCCCGGCCAATCCGTCCACGTAATTGATGAAGTTGGGCAAGACCAAAACGTTCGGCATGTTCGACAATCATGACCGTGGCTTCGGGTACATTCACGCCAACTTCGATCACCGTGGTTGCAACCAGAACATCAATATCACCCTTGGCAAAGGCTGCCATGACCGCATCTTTTTCGGTGCCCTTCATCTTGCCATGGACCAGTCCGACCCGGTCACCGTAGATGCTGTGCAGATGATCAAACCGTTCTTCGGCGGCTGCAACTTCGATCTTGTCAGATTCTTCCACCAACGGGCAGACCCAGTAGATCCGCGCACCCTTTGAAACCATTCGGCCGATGCCGTGTGCGACTTCTTCCAGTTTGCTCAGTGCCATTACGCGGGTATCAACAGGTTTTCGTCCCGCTGGTTTTTCTAACAAGCGTGATACATCCATATCGCCATAGGCCGTCAACATCAATGTGCGCGGGATGGGGGTGGCGGTCATGACCAGTACGTCAACATGCTGGCCTTTTCCTGCCATGGCAAGGCGTTGATGCACGCCAAAGCGATGTTGTTCGTCAATCACGGCCAGGCCGAGGTTGTTGAATTCCACATCTTCCTGAAACAGAGCATGTGTTCCAATGGCAAGTTGCGCGTCGCCGGACTGAATTTGTTCCAGAATAGCGGTGCGTTTTTTTCCTTTGTCACGACCTGTCAAAACGATCGGCGTAATGCCTGTGCCTTCTAATAGTGGCTCAATCGTTTCCATATGCTGACGTGCGAGGATTTCTGTTGGGGCCATGATGACGGCTTGCATACCACATTCAATGGCATTCAGCGCGGTCATCAGCGCTACAACCGTTTTCCCGCTGCCCACATCGCCTTGCAGCAATCGGAGCATGCGAAGGGGCTGTGCCATGTCATCGGCAATTTCTTTTAAAGACTCTTCCTGTGATCCAGTGAGGGAAAAGGGCAGGGCATCCAGAACCTGCTTGCGCAGACGGCCGTCTCCTTTGATAGAACGCCCGGATGCTTTTCTGACGGTTCGGCGCACCAAAGCAAGGGCCAATTGGTTTGCCAGAAGTTCATCATATGCCAGACGTTCGCGCGCCGGATGGTCTGCATAAAAATCTTCTTCGGCCAGCGGGGTATGGGCCTTTTTCAGGCTTTCCTGCCACCCGACCCAATTCTTTTTTGCTTTGTAGGATGGATCAAGCCATTCAGGTAGTGTGACCGTTTTTTCAAGGGCTGCGCGTACCGTCTTGCCCATCAGCTTGTTGGTGACGCCAGCGGTCAAAGGATAAACCGGATCAACCGTCTGGATATCTTCACGTTCGTCTTCAGTGCCCATCCGGTCCGGGTGGGTCATCTGCAAGATGCCGTTAAACCGTTCTACGGTACCGCTGACGATGCGGGTTTCGCCTTCGGGCAATTGCTTGTTCAGATAATCCCCACGGGCATTGAAGAAGACTAGTTCGAGCGGTCCTGTTTCATCAAAACAGGCGATTTTGTAAGGCGCACGGCGGTTTCTGGATGGATAATGTTTCATCACCGTGACTTCCAGTGTCACGACCGTATGGTCCGGTGCATCCTTGATCTTGGGGGAGAAACGACGATCCACATATGATGTGGGCAGATGCCAGATGATATCGACAATATGTTCGCCCGTGATTTTTTCCAGCAACTTGGATATGCGTGGGCCGACGCCTGCAAGGGACGTGATTGGCTTGAAGAAGGGAAAAAGTATTTCAGGGCGCATGGTTTGAAGGTGACATCTTGGTAAAAGGAAGCTATATCCTAAGCAAATTTTCATTTCTGGCAAATGGTGTTCTTATGGATGGTCGTCTTAAGCGTTTACATCACAAATGTAAATATATGGGTGTACATGAAAATGACGTGATTTTCGCACGGTTTTCAGAACGGTATCTGGACGATCTGACGGCTGAAGAACTGGACCTTTTTGAAGACCTGTTGGATGAAAACGACTGGGATATCTTTACCTGGATTACTGCCAAGCGTGATGTACCTGAAAAACACCAGAATTCCGTTATGGGAAAACTGCGTGAATGCCAGGAATACGAACAAGTCTGATGAAACTCTCCCTGCGTGCGCTGCCCACTGCGGGTGTTTTAACCTATTCTGCTGTCCCGGAAGGCTATGACAGCATCGTCCTTGGCTATTTGACCAAACAGCATGGTGATTTGCTTTATGTCTGTGTGGATGAAGCCAAAATGGTGCGCACAGCACAGGCGCTTTCTTTCTTTTATCCCGATCTTGACGTCATTCAGTTCCCAGCATGGGACTGCTTGCCTTATGACCGTGTTTCCCCACATCCGGAAATCGTTGGGCAACGGGTTGATGCGCTGACCTCTATTGTTGAAAAGCGCGCCTCTTCTCGCATTGTTCTGACCACAGTGTCTGCTTTCCTGCAGAAGGTTCCGCCGAAAAAGAGCTTTGAAGGCGCGGTTTTCAAAGCCAACGTAGGGGATGAGGTTCGCCGCGAGAGCCTGACAGAGTTTCTGGAAAAAAACGGTTATCAACGCAGCGAAACGGTGATGGAACCGGGCGAATATGCTGTGCGCGGCGATATCGTAGATGTATTCGCACCCGGAAACGAAGAACCGTTGCGTCTTGATCTGGAATGGGACGAGGTCGCAGGCATCAGAAGTTTTGATCCGGTGAGCCAACGTACCATTGATCAGGTGAAAACCTTTGCGCTGAAACCTGTTAGTGAACTGCCGATGGATGAAGCAGCGATTTCACGCTTCAGAACAGAGTTTCGTAAAATCTTTGGGGCGAAAGCATCGAAAGACCCGCTTTACGAAGCGGTCTCAGAAGGACGTCGACCCATCGGTGTGGAACATTGGCTGCCGCTGTTTCATGAAAGCATGGAAACGCTTTTGGATTATATGCCAAAAGCCAGCAAGGTCGTTTTTGATCATCAGGTCGATCAGGCCCGCGATGCCCGTCTGGAAATCATTCAGGATTATTTCGAAGCCCGCGCTGATATGGTCGATGCGCAGCTGAGTGGCGAAGCACCTTATAATCCGATTGAGACGGACTTGTTGTATGTCGCGGGTGATGACTGGGACAAGCTGCTGGATGGTTATGGTGTCGGTCAGCTTAATCCGTTTAGCCTGCCGGAAAGTGATATTGTGCTGGATGGGCAGGGGCGTCGCAGCCATGATTTTGCCGAAGCGCGTGCCAACCCGGATGCCAATGTCTATGACGCCGTGCGTCAATATATGGTCGCCGAACAGGCCACCGGGCAACGCATTGTCATTGCGGCTTATTCAGATGGATCGCGAGATCGCTTGATGAATGTGTTGAAAGAACATGGCGTGGCGGGTTTGGCTGCCGTTGCATCTTTCAAGGATGTGGAACGCTTGCCCAAAGATGCGGTTGCCCTTGTGGTACTGGGGCTGGAACATGGCTTTGCCTATGACGGTCTGACGGTTCTGTCGGAACAGGATATTCTGGGTGACCGGATGGTACGCCCGGCGCGGCGTCGTATGCGCGCAGAAAACTTCATCGCCGAAGCCTCCAGCCTGTCAGAAAGTGATCTGGTCGTGCATGTGGATCATGGCATTGGCCGTTATGAAGGGTTGGAAACCATTGATGTGGGCAGGGCACCGCATGATTGTTTGATCCTTGTTTATGATGGCGGGGACAAGCTGTTTCTGCCCGTTGAAAATATTGAATTGCTGTCGCGTTTTGGATCAGATCAAGGCACCGCCCATCTGGATAAGCTGGGCGGTGTGGCCTGGCAGGCGCGTAAAGCCCGGTTGAAAGAACGTGTCAAGGATATGGCGCAGGACCTGATCAAGGTCGCTGCTGCGCGTGAATTGCGCAAAGGCGAGGCAGTTGCGCCACCTGATGGTTTGTATGAAGAATTCTGCACCAGCTTTAAGTTTGTAGAAACTGATGATCAGTTGCGCGCCATTGGCGATGCGATATCCGATCTGAAAAGCGGTCGCCCCATGGACCGTCTGGTCTGTGGCGATGTTGGCTTTGGCAAAACCGAAGTTGCCCTGCGCGCCGCCTTTGTTGCGGCCATGAGTGGCATGCAGGTTGCTGTTGTTGTGCCTACAACTTTGTTAGCGCGTCAGCATTTCAACAATTTTTCTGAACGTTTTGCCAATTTCCCCATACGTATTCAGCAACTTTCCCGCCTCGTCACACCTGCACAAGCCAAACTGACGAAAGAGGAAATGGAAAAGGGCACGGTTGATATTGTGGTCGGCACCCACGCCTTGTTGGCGAAGAACGTGAAGTTTAAACGCCTTGGCCTGTTGATCATTGATGAAGAACAGCATTTCGGCGTGACGCATAAAGAACAGCTGAAAAAGCTGAAATCCGATGTGCATGTTCTGACCCTGACAGCGACCCCAATCCCACGGACCCTGCAGATGGCCCTGACAGGGGTGAAGGAAATGAGCCTGATCGCGACCCCGCCTGTGGATCGACTGGCGGTACGTACCTTCGTCATGCCATTTGACCATGTGGTTGTGCGCGAAGCCATTCAGCGAGAACGCTTCCGTGGTGGGCAGTGTTTCTATGTCTGTCCACGTCTGGCTGATCTGGACAAGGTCGCGCGTGAACTGGATGAAATAGTGCCGGATGCCAAAGTTGCTGTCGCCCATGGCCGGATGAGCCCGAAAGAGCTGGAAGAAGTCATGACGGCTTTTTCTGAGAAAGCATTTGATGTTCTGCTGGCAACCAACATCGTTGAATCCGGTTTGGATTTACCATCGGTGAACACCATCTTTATTCACCGCGCCGATATGTTCGGTCTGGCCCAGCTTTATCAATTGCGTGGTCGTGTCGGTCGATCCAAAACGCGGGCTTACGCCTATCTGACATTGCCGCCGGGACAGAAAATTTCCAAGACGGCTGAAAAACGCCTGGAAGTCATGCAGACACTGGATAGTCTGGGTGCCGGCTTTACCCTTGCCAGTCATGATCTTGATATCCGTGGGGCAGGGAACTTGTTGGGGGATGAACAGTCCGGTCACATCAAGGAAGTCGGGATCGAACTCTATCAGCAGATGCTGGAAGAAGCGGTTGCCGAAGCCAAAGGCACATTGGGCGATGAAGGCGAAGATCACGACTGGTCACCACAGATCGGTATTGGCCTGCCTGTTCTGATCCCGGAAAGCTATATTGCTGATCTGAATGTGCGCATGGAACTGTACCGTCGTGTCTCTACCCTGAAATCAGCGGAAGAACTGGATAGTTTTGCAGCGGAACTGGTGGATCGTTTTGGCCCGTTGCCGGGGGAAGTGGAAAATCTGCTGGATACGGTCAATATGAAACGCCTGTGCCGTGAAGCATCTGTTGAAAAAGTGGATGCTGGGCCAAAGGGTGCTGTGCTGAAATTCCGCAACAACGAATTTGCCAACCCCGATGGGCTGGTTCGTTTCCTGATGGATCAAGCTGGTACTGCCAAAATGCGCCCGGATCACTGTCTGGTCTTTATGCGTCGCTGGGATGATGTGTCACAGCGCTTGGCGGGCGTGAAACGGTTGCTTACTGACCTTGGGGAAATGGCGCGACTGACTTAACCGTTTATCGCCGTATCAATGAATTTTCCCAGAATTTTTTGGTCTTGCGCACCAGAGATCACATAGCGGTCCCGGGCGACATAGGCCGGAACGCCATGAACGCCCAGTTCGCGGGCTTCGCGATCTGATTCCAGGACCTCTTTTCGACCTTCATCGCCTTCAAGGAAGCTTTTGACTTCATCACGATCCAGACCGACTTGTCGGGCCAGTTCGACCAGGCAATTGATGTTGCCGATATCATCGCCTTCCATAAAGAACCCCTGGAACAGGCGATCGACCATTTTATGATCCAGATCATAGCGTTCGGAAAAGGCAACAAGACGGTGAGAATTAATGGAATTAGGCGTAAATTCGATATCATCAAACTTGAAGTCAATGCCGTTTTCAGTCCCTGTTTTGGCGATCACGTCATAAACCCGTTTGGCACGATGCGCCCCGCCGAATTTATGTTCCAGATAGGTTTGGCGATCCATGCCGTTTTCGCCCATGGTCGGGTTTAATAGAAAAGGCTTCCACCTGATTTTCAGAGAAATATGTCCACGGCTTTCAAGGGCTTGTTCCAGCCGTTTTTTACCGATCAGGCACCAGGGGCAAATGGTATCAAAGTAGATATCTATATACATCGTATCGCAAATTTATTGAATATTTTGTCGGGCTCTCTTGATTAAGATATCCCGATCATCCCCTAATTCAAGGGTGGCAAGGCCCGATTCAACCCAGACGCTGATGGGCTGATAAACATCTGCTACTGCAAAGTCCGTATAGCTTAAAATACCAGCGATCCGGTGCATGACGATTTGGGCTTCGTTGATTGGGGTGTCTGGCAGAGCAATAGCAAATTCATGATCGCCATAACGTGCCACCATATCTTCGATACGCGACAGACCGGAAACCCATTGGAAAATCTGTTGCAGCAGGTGTTGTGATGCCTCACGACCAAACTGATTTTGAATTTCCGTGATATTGGGAATGGAGAAAAAGATAACGGCCAGGTGTTTTTGCCATTTCTGTGCATTTTCAATTTGTTGTGACAGGTTATCTTCAAAGAAGGCTTTGGTATAGGCCTTTGTTGCCGCATCAATTGATTTATCATGATGGGTGGTTTCAATTGCATTGCGCACGTTCCAACGCAGACGCTGGCGGCGGATCAACATCTTGATCTTGGCCTTCAAGGAATGCAGGTTCAGCGGGCGATTGACGATCCGTGTCACCCCATGGCGATAGGCATCCATGCGATCAGCCACGCTGTCCTCGCCCATGATCAGCATGGGGAGATTGAACAGTCGTGGGTTGTTGCGCACGCGGGCACAGAGGCCCAGAACCGTTTCATGGCTTTCTTTGGTATAATGGCAAATGGCAACGTCATAGATACCGTCGGTGAGCATGTTTTCGGCATCAAAGGCATTGTCGCACACGTCAATAGTACAGTTGCCATCCAGAATGGATTCAATGGCTGCACGATCCCCGGCAATCGGGTCAACCAGCAGGATTTTATAAGGCGTGTCATCCTGATGATCGATGTTTTTGCTGGCTGGGATATTTTTGCTGACAGCCAATTCAACGCGGCGTTCAAGCTCCATGACCATGGTGGAAAGGCGCAGCAGTGTTTTAATATGGACAATAAATTCCTGAATATCGAAGGAATGAATAAAGATATCGTCTGCACGCACTTCAATGGACTTGCTGTAAAGTTCATTGGTCTTTTCAGCCGCCAGGGCAACAACAGGGATATAAGCGGTTTCAGGCGTGGATTTGATCTTTTGAATAGCGGCAAAACCATTAAAATTATCGCAGGAAACATCAACCACGATCAGATCTGGATGCGCCGTCCGGGCCTTGTTTTCAAGGGAGGCATCATCGCAGGTCAGGACCGTGTAATTATAGCCTGATAGTTTTTCTGAAAAATCAGATAGCAGGTCGTTATTTGTTGATGTTAAAACGATATTGGCAATGCGATGCGTGCTCAAAATAGCCTCTCCCTAAACCGCAGAAATGTTAAGAGCTTATTATTTTTGTGTGAATATTATAGGTTTTTGACTCAATTACCAGTAATTGAAACAGCTTTTCTATAAAAAATGGTTTTATGAGGTGGAAAAGGTGAAAAGTTCACGCTTGGTGGTGAACCCTTTTAAGTCATAAGACCCCAATGTCCGCCAGTTTCCGCCATGAAGCTGGGTGAACTGATCCGACACGACGACGGGTGTGTTTAGTTCCTTAGTCATGCTTTCAAGGCGTGCGGCTTCGTTGGCCGATGACCCGATCACGGAAAATTCCAGACGGTTTTGCGTGCCGATGTTGCCATACATGACCTCGCCCACATGCAGGCCTATGCCGGATGCGATTTCCGGCTCACCCTTGTCACGTTGCTTTTCATTCAATAGTTCCAGGCGCTGAAAAGCCAGGCGGGCGGCTTTTTCTGCGTTGATGGCTGCCTTGTTTGAATCGATACAGTCATCTGTGGGGCCAAGCGGGAAGATGGCCAGCACTGCGTCACCGATATAACGCAGAACCTCGCCGCCATGTTCCAGCACGGCACCTGCGGTACATTCAAAATACTGGTTCAGCAATTCAAGGAAATCATCACTTTTCATGCTTTCAGCCAGATTGGTTGATTGGCGCAGATCAGAAAACCAGATGACGCTGCGGATACGTTGGCCATCGCCACGTTGAACCTTGCCGCTTAGAACCTGGTTTCCGGTCTCACGTCCCAAATAAGTTTCCAGCAAAACACTGGCCGTATGTTTCAGCGCATGGTTTTCAATGATACGGGCAAGGGCAGACAGGCTGTCATAAATAAGGCTGAGGTCATGTGAGCTAAAGCCATCTTTGGCACAACTGGCAAGGGTTATGGCACTGCGCCTCCCATCAGAAAAGATCAGGGGCAGGGCAACATAATCAGTAAAGCCTTCATCCTTTAAATCTTGCAGAATGGGGTAATCCAGTAAGCAATTATCGCCAATCAGGTTGCGGCGAATGGCACCGGCTTCGTCATCAAAAATGGCAGCAAAGGGGCTGTTGCGGTACAGTTCTGTTTCACGCATTTCGTGGCCGGCTTCGAAATAGTCAACCCGCTGGGCGCGTTCATCCCAGGTGTAGCTGAAGCCCATGACCTGGGGGTGGAGCAATCGAATGCTTAATCTTATCCGCGAAACCCGTACACCCGCATCCTGAAAGGCATGGGCGAGCTTGAGCGTCAGTTCGGATTTATCCGAAATTGTCCAGCCTTCTTCCAGTAACCAGTCAATGATTTGATTGCGTTGATCCAGCATTTTTAATCCCAATGATTGTAAGTTCATAACCTTCTATCATAGGGAATAAAAAAAGGCAGGAAAAATCCTGCCTGATTTTTGAAGATTATCGACCCATGACCAGGTCACCAAGGAAGAACAGCCAGCTCAGGATAAAGAGGCCAATACCCATGATGATGAAAGGAAGGTGATCACCAGTCAGTTTTTCTTGCAGTGTTGGTTCGTGAGCCATTTTCAATCTCCAAATTTTCTCAGGCGTTATATTGCGCTGCACAAAATAGGGAAAACCAAGGTGAAGTCAATAAGAATTAGAAAAATTATAAAATATTAGGTTTATGTGTTGAAAAGGCTGAATTTATATTATTGAAATCTTATTTTTCTTGAATGTGGTTATGAACAGTTATACTTATGTAAATCTGATTTAAACCTGTAAATGAATGGTGTCATTGTGGAACAACAAGCCATTGCAAATGCCTGGACCGGGATATCGTCCTGCGAAAATTGTGTGATCCGTCATTTGGCTTTATTTGCTGATTTGCAGCATGGTGATTTTGAACTGATCCACAAACCCATTCTGGAAATGACCAAATTTCCGGGCGATAAGCTTTATAATGAAGGTGACGACGGGGAATATCTTTATACGGTGCGAAGTGGTGTGGTGAAACTGACCCAATATCTGCCCGATGGCGGACAACGGATCGTGCGTCTGTTGCGCCAGGGGGACGTTGCTGGGTTGGAAACATTGGTCAGCCCGACATATGAGCATTTCGCGACTGTTCTTCGTGACGCCGAACTTTGCCAGATCCCGCGTGAAGTGGTGGAAAAACTGAATAAAGAAACCCCGCGTCTGCATAGCCAGTTGTTAACCCGCTGGCATAGCGCTGTTCAAAAAGCAGATGCTTGGCTGACGGAGCTTTCGACCGGGAGTTCCAAATCCCGTGTGGCCCGTCTTGTTATTGGCTTGTCTGATAAAAATACCCAAAGCTGCCATCTCTTCAGTCGTGAAGATTTAGGTGCGATTTTGGGTGTGACGACAGAAACCACGTCACGCATTATTGCCGAATTCAAACGCGATGGGGCTTTGAAGGATCAGGGGAAGAACCATTTCTGGGCGGATTTGAATATGCTCGAAAGTATAGCTAATCAAAATAGTTAGACTGCATTGATAATTCGCAATGCTGCAAAAGTTTGTTTTTGCCATTCTGATATCACAAGATGATTTATGAAGGAGTGGAAAAATGGATCATATTGCAATGTTCGGAATCGGTGGTGTTGCCTTGACAGTTGTTGTATGTGGCGGATTGCTGGCCTTTCTGATTCAAAAAATTAACAAAGGATAAGGTCCGTTTTCGGAAACAATCAGTTGCCGCATCAGCGATTGTGGTTGAAACATGATCATGTAACTCTTTTATCAACAGATGAAAGGGTTACTGACCATGGCTGATTTAGAAAATGAAATGACCGTAATTATCCCGAAACTCAGCGATATCGGGGAGTTTGAAGTTAAAAGATATCTTCCGTCCCAGGAAAAACGTTCAGTTGGGCCATTTATTTTCTTTGATGAAATGGGCCCGACGATCCTTGAACATGGAAAAGGCATGGATGTGCGCCCCCATCCGCATATCGGCCTTTCCACCCTGACCTGGTTGCTGGAAGGTGAAATCGTTCACCGTGACAGTCTGGGGTACGTGCAGACCATCCGCCCAGGCGAAGTCAACTGGATGGCAGCAGGTCGAGGGATCGTCCATTCGGAACGTTCCCCTGAAGACGGCCGGGATGGGGAACGCCCCTTATATGGTCTGCAAATCTGGATGGCTCTGCCGTCGGATAGCCAAGAGATTGACCCAAGATTCCAGCATATCAAGGCGCCTGACCTACCAAAGATTTCTAAAGACGGGACCGAGATCATCGTGATTGCCGGGCAGGCGTTTAGTGAAACTTCCCCTGTGGAGGTGCAATCACCGACCATCTATCTGGATGTGAAAGTTGATGCAAATGGATCCGTTGATTTGCCCGCAGAATATGAAGAACAGGCTGTCTTTATTCTGAAAGGGGAAGGGACCTTTAACGGAAAGCCTTTCGCCAAGGGTGACTTTGTCCTTCTGCCAAGTGCGGTGACGGACGTTCACGCCACAAGTGATCTGAATTTCGTCTTGTTGGGCGGGCAGGGGCTTAAGACCAGACGTCATATGTGGTGGAACTTTGTCTCCACATCAAAGGAACGGATCGAACAGGCCAAAACTGATTGGGAAGCCGGGCGATTTGACCCTGTCCCCGGTGAGGATGAATTTATTCCGCTTCCTGATTAAATTCTATTCCTGTCGAGCATGGCTTTCCATGCGATCAAACCCAATGGGGCTTCCATCAGCTTGAAACTGGCGGATGCGCCAGGGTTTGCCGTCTGCGTCCAGTTCAACCAAGCCAATGCCGGACCCATTTAATGTGCGTTGTCCGTCTGCGTGACCTTCCGGCTTTCTGGGGATAATGCGCATGTGGCGACGTTTGGTAAACCAGTTCAGTGGAGATTTGGGGGCAAACAGCCATTTGTTCATCACATCCAGAATATGCAAAAGCTTATTTGGGAATTCATTTTTCAAGCCGCTGCTGGTGATCTGCCAAATATCCGGGCCACCCGTTCTGCGTCTGAGTTCCACATCATAGACAAAGGAATAATGCACATCGCCTGAAAGAATGACGAAATTTTGCGGTGTTTTTCGATGCATAAAGACATTTAGGATGGAATTTGCTGTGCCCGGATGCGCCATCCAGTTTTCCGCATCAACCACCAGTGGTTTGCCCAGCCAGGTGACGATGCGCTGAATGGTTTCAATCAGTTTTACCCCAAAGATCGGGGCGGGGGAGACCAGCAGGACGTTATTCTGGTCTTTCAAGCGTTGCTGCAAATCTGTGATGGCTTCCCAATCCAGAAGCCCGGAGGGTTTGACCTCGGAACTTTCTGAACGCCAACGTCGCGTGCGGGTGTCAATCACGATCAAAGGTGGGCTGTTTTTCCAAGTATATTCCCATCCTTCGAATTTTAGAAGTTCATCAATGAAGTCTTCATGTTCCATGCTGCCTGGCTTTTCCAGAATGGTGCTAAGTTCCGCGAACATATCGTCGCTAAAACCTTCCGGGCAGTTGCCCCAGCCTTGATTGATCAGATAAGCGGTAAGAGCATTGCCGACCATGCGTTTGGAAAAGGGGTTGGCATAGACGGCTTCTTCCCACTGTCGGTTGAGGTTCCAGTCATCCGTTACGTCATGATCATCAAAGATCATGGCAACAGGCAGATGTGCCAATACTCGCTGCACTTTGCGCAGACCCGTGATGAAGTCTTCGATTGTCTTTTGCTCATCACGGTAAAGGGCGGCCATATCAGTGGATAACCCTTGGGGGATGGTTTCCAGATCAAGGTCTTTCCACAAAACAGGGGACCAGACCATCAGATACATGACCAGATGTTCTGATAAGGTAATCAAATGGTTATGGGCATGGTCCGAGGTAAAGATTGGTTTCTTCACCCCTTCAAAGAACATGTCCAGCAATTGCCGGGTGCCTTCGGTTTTGGGCAGGATGTTCTGGCGGTTATAAAAACAATCAGGATGATCAAACAGACAGTCTGAATCCGTAACCCCATTGCCGTCCAGTTCCGCCATCATTTCCGTGTTCATGCCCAATTGGTCAATCACCTGATGGATGGCGCTGAGCATGGGGCCAGCCACGTCATCGGCGTAAATCTGATCCCCGGTCAGCACCAGCATGGAGGGCCAAGCGGGGAGGTTTTCGTCCTCATAATCACTATGAATGATACGCTGGATCAATCGATCCGTTTCCACCAACCCGTCATTTGACCCATGATGGGGTTTGCGACAAGAGCCATGCAGCAGGGAAGAAACACGCGATGGAATTTCAAAGCCCAAGCTTTTGCGCCCGTCATAAAAAAGATCGGACCCGCGTGGACAAATGTTTTGCCATTTTAGACGGCCATTGATGCGTTGGCCCAACTCAATCTTATAATCAATCCAGCAATCAACCGGCAGGGCATCGGGCAGGGTGATGTCGATCATCAGGTAATATAGATGATCACCAGCTTTCAAAAGGCGACATTCATCCGTGTCTTCCTTCAACGTTACCTTGATGTCTTTGCCATCACTGGTGCAAAAGGTGACGCGCGCTTTGGCAGGTTCACGTAACGCCAGCCAGAAGGCCACTTTCGTTTGGTTTGCACGACGAAGGATCGGCCCGGCAAGGACAAGGTCATCTGGTGTTTGAAGCTGGGTCATAAGGGGGACATATGATATTTGGGTTAGGACAGGTTTGAAAGGGCGTCAACAAGTTGGTCGTGCAACTCACCTGCTTTTAAGACACCGCTTTCTTTATCGAAATTATCGTTAAAGCTTGGGATGGCGAGGCTAGCTTTCACATCCCCTTTGAAAAAAGGCATCTGTTTGGTAGCAAATTCCAACACACCCGCACCGCCGCGTCCGCCGGGTGATGTTGCCAGCAAAACCATCGGTTTATCCTGATAGACTTTGGGATTAATGCGCGAACACCAGTCAAACAGGTTTTTGTAAGCCGCTGAATAACAACCATTATGTTCGGCAAAGGAAATCACGATGGCGTCCGCACCAGCGATTTTATCCAAAAAGGCCTGTGCAAGCGGGTGTTTACCAAGCTCTGCCTCTTTATCCACGCTAAAGAGCGGCATTTCATAGTCGTTTAGATCCAGAATTTCTACATCAGCATCTTTGATCAGGCTGGTGGCATAAGTGACAAGCTGTTTGTTGATGGAATTTTGACTGCTGGAAGCGGCAAATGCGATAACGTTCATGGTCAATCCCCTTTGGTTTTTGCTTCTAAATAATTTAGGGGATGATTGGAAAAAAGAAAGGGTCATTTTATTATCAATAGATTGCTTGCTTTTCACGCGTGTTGATGGCTACAGTCACTTATTGAATTAAGAACCATTATAAGGACCTCCCCCATGGCCGGACAACAACGCGCAATTACTTTAAAATTCCTTGCAGAACCTGCAGACCAGAACTTCGGCGGTAAAGTTCATGGTGGCGCTGTGATGAAATGGATCGATTTGGCGGCATATGCCTGTGGCGCGGGCTGGAGCGGTAAATACTGCATCACGGCCTATGCGGGTGGTATCCGTTTTGTAAAACCGATCCATGTGGGTAGTCTGGTTGAGGTAAACGCCAAGGTGATCTACACGGGCAAGACCTCCATGCATATCGGCATCGATGTGCGCGCGAGTGATCCGAAAAATCCATCCAGCCAACTGACCACTCACTGTATCGTGATTATGGTTGCTGTTGACGATAACGGGAACCCATCACCCGTGCCGGAATGGATCCCGGAAAGCGAACATGACAAGCATCTGCTTGACTCTGCCGTGCGTTTGATGGAAATGCGCAAGAAAATTGGTGATGAGATGCAGGCACATGTCGAAAAGTGATGTGCCTGCAATAAAAAATCATTTTAATTGATTGGACCCGCTGCACTAAAGTGGAGGATACTTTACTCTGTCATGCAGCCTTCATTTCAAACTTCATAGGGCTGATGTTGCCCAAGTATGA
>NZ_JAWLVJ010000014.1:0-124198 GCF_033100395.1 Terasakiella sediminum
GACCACGCAGCAGAACACCAGCGTTGTCGCCAGCTTTTGCTTCGTCGAGAAGTTTACGGAACATTTCGATACCAGTTACAGTCGTTTTCTGAGTGTCTTTCAGACCAACGATTTCAACTTCGTCACCAACAACGGTGATACCAGTTTCGATACGACCAGTTACAACAGTACCACGACCGGAGATAGAGAACACATCCTCAATCGGCATCAGGAATGGTTTGGATGTATCTGTTTCAGGCTGTGGAATGTGGTCATCAACAGCTTTCATCAGCTCGAGAATTTTCTCTTTACCGATGTTGTCGTCACGGCCTTCCAGAGCAGCCAGAGCAGAACCAGCAACGATAGGAACATCTTCAAAGCCATAGCTTTCCAGAAGTTCTGTTACTTCCATTTCTACCAGCTCAAGCAGTTCTTCGTCGTCAACCTGGTCAACTTTGTTCAGGAAAACAACCAGGGCAGGAACGCCAACCTGACGGGCAAGCAGGATGTGCTCGCGAGTCTGAGGCATAGGGCCGTCAGCTGCGTTTACAACCAGGATACCGCCGTCCATCTGCGCAGCACCCGTGATCATGTTCTTAACATAGTCAGCGTGGCCTGGGCAGTCTACGTGTGCGTAGTGACGTGCTTCAGTTTCGTATTCTACGTGTGCTGTAGAAATTGTGATACCGCGNCGTTTTACCATGGTCAACGTGACCGACAGTACCGATGTTACAATGCGGTTTGGAGCGGTCAAACTTTTCTTTAGCCATTTTTCGTCCTTGAAATCTAATTAAATAGCAAACACAAAAACGACCACGTAAGGAAAGTTGGAGCGGGTGAAGGGAATCGAACCCTCGTATTCAGCTTGGAAGGCTGCTGCTCTACCATTGAGCTACACCCGCCCTGTTCGCAATTTTCCGCGGCGGTCTCTTGCAATATGATTACATCTGCTTCAAACAGCCTCTCTAAGTGGTGGAGGGAGTTGGATTCGAACCAACGTAGGCGTAGCCAGCGGATTTACAGTCCGCCCCTTTTAGCCACTCAGGCATCCCTCCATGGGAAAAGAGACCGCCATTCACATGACGCGTTGGGAGGGAATATGGAAAAATCGCTGCCCTGTCAACGCCAAAACACCCATTTTTACCGAAAAAAATAAATTGTTTCATTTCGGGCACACCTCCCCTATGGATTTACCCAATTTCCGATGATAAGTTGTGAACCATGAACAAGCCAAAAAAACGCCGCGATAACCGTCAAAATCGCAATACGCCATCCAAACGCAAAACTGCCGATGGAATCGCAAAGCAACATACTCCCCGCACGCCAACAGAGCGCCCAAAGGGACCGCCCTGGCTTTATGGGCGTCATGCGGTTATCGGTGCACTTGCCAACCCCAAACGCAACTGCCACCGTCTTTTGGTCACCGCTGACTTTCTAAAAACCCACGGGGAGGAATTAAGAGCGGCTGTTGATTCGGTTGATCGCAAACGCCCCGATGCAGAAGTGATGGACCGACGCGACATCGAAGATATGCTGCAAGGTGCCGTCCATCAGGGTGTCGCCCTGCAGGCTGATCCACTGGCGCGTGAAAATCTGGAAGATATCTTGGGTGATCTGGCAGAAAACACATTGATCGTTGCCCTTGATCAGGCAACAGACCCGCAAAACATCGGTGCAGTACTGCGCTCTGCGGCTGGCTTTGGTGCGATCGCCGTTGTTATCCCCGACAAAAACGCCCCCGAAGTCACCGGTGCCATGGCCAAAGCCGCTTGTGGCGCCTTGGAGCGCATCTCCTTTATTCGTGTGACCAACCTGTCACGTGCAATGGAAGATTTGAAAGAAGCTGGGTTCTGGAGTGTGGGGCTGGATGGCTATGCCGAAATGCCCCTGTCCAAAGTCGATATGACAGGCAAAACCCTGTTGGTTATGGGATCAGAAGGCACCGGCCTTCGCCGTCTGACAAAAGAGAAATGTGATTTTCTAGCAAAAATTCCGATTTCTCAAGCCGTAGAAAGCCTCAATCTGTCCAATGCAACTGCCGTTGCCCTATATGAAATCGCACGTCAGCGAGAAAGTTAATTGGCAAAATAAGTCTCGTAAAGACCGTCTATAAAAATGGATGATTTCAGCCGTGACAGACAGTTGTCAAGATCGCGCAAGAAAGCTTTGCGGTCTGTAATGTTTTTCGAGCGCTTGGACACAGTGGCAAAGTAGTTCTTCGCCCGGATGGGCTTACCCGACAGTTTAATCTGATCCAGGGCGTTTTCCAGTTTGGCAACGGCACTAAAGGCCCCCATCCCGATCACGGCCACATCAATATGCCCCTGAATGAGACGTAGCAGCAGGCCACGTTCATTGGAAAAATGCGACACACCATGCTGCGCATTAAATTGCTGAAATTCATCAGACACCTTCAAGCCCAGCAAAGTGCCCACTTTCAGGCCAATCAGATCCTTCATTTCTGTATACTTAAAATCAGAATCTGCCCGGACAAACACACCGTAGCCATCATACAACAACGGAACCTCTGAATATTCCAGCCAGTCTTCCCGCCCCTTTCGATGGCTGAAAACCCAAAGATCAAGGCTGCCATCGCGCATCAGCTGCATCGCCCGTTTCATTGATGTCGCCACATGCTTGACCTTGATCTGATCCTCATCAAAGCATTTTTGCAGCATATCCATGGCATAGCCCTGTCCGCTCACCTGATTTTCTGCCTTGATAAAATAAGGCATCCATTCCAGGTCCGGCATATTTATTTGTGAAATATCATGGGCATGGGTGCGCTCTGCCCCAACAAGGGCAAACATCAAAAACAAACAGAAACGCCACAAAGATTGAATCATAATTACCGCTTCGAAAAAACTGATCCTGTTTTTATAAAGAACTCATCGCAAAGCGTAAAGAAAACATGATTTCGGCGCATTTTTCATGATTTTTATTTATTTATTTTTTATTTAAAATCAATCACTTAATAAAAAAACAAGACCAATCGCAACTTTTTTGTAAAAAACCTCTTGCGCAACCCAAAAGCCTGCGTTAAGTTCCGCCCGCTTTCGAGGGAAAGCAACACATTAAGCCTCTATAGCTCAGTTGGTAGAGCAACTGATTTGTAATCAGTAGGTCCGCGGTTCGAGTCCGTGTGGAGGCACCAGAATTTTCAAGGACTTAGCTTTAATTAGCTAGGTCCTTTTTCTGTTTCGGGGCACAAATGCACGACCTCAAGGTTTATCCCCCCTCCTGACCGAGACAAGATCACTAACTGAAAATCAATTCAGTTGTTCACCAATAACTGGACGCGATCACTTGAAAAGCTGGTAATCCCGTATTCAATTGGTTGGCCGACCACATCAACATCCACGCTTTCAGTTTGCAAAATGGGTTTGTTTTTGGCCTGTTTAAGCAAGGTTGCGATATTTGCAGTTGGCAACTGTGCGATGATGCGGGTGTATTTTCTTGTGTAATCCCGGATATCATAGTGTTTGAAACTTTCGGTAAGGGATTTTGTTTCTTCGAATATCTTTTCAATCCCTTTAAAACGATCAGCAGGCAAATAACTGACGGAATGTCCGAGCGGAATATCGTCGGCAACACTGATGGATTCCAGACGCACAACCGGCGTTGCGATTTTGATTTCCAGATTTTTAGCAACTGTCTTTGATGCTTTTTCGACGCTGGCCTTGATCAACAGTTTGTCTGGCAAACGATGGCGACCGGACACCGTTTGGGAGAAGCGGGTGCGAGTCCCCAGTGGATAATCCAGCACAGCTTCCTGAACAAACGTGCCGCGTCCCTGTTCGACGCGTGTGACATTGGATTCTGTCAGGGCGGCTATGGCGCTTCTGACCGTATGGCGATTCACCTCAAATCGGGCGGCCAATTCCTTTTCCGTCGGTAATTTTTCTCCCGGTTTGAACATGCCTTGCGCAATATCTCTGAGAAGCTGTCGTTCAATTTGCTTCCAGATCGCTTCGCCTTTTTCCCATTCCATAATCATGCCCCCAAATCAGCGTCACAAAACCTTCACCAACTGACAATTGCCAAGCTGATGGAGAAAACATATAACAAGAAAAGATATAGATGTCTAGATAAATATTGAATTTGTCGAAAGGAGAAACTGGTGAGTAACACACAGCAGACCAATGACGCCGCCCTTCAACAGCGCCAGCATTGGATTTCGATTTTAGCGCGCTCTTCAGCCGAAGAACTGCAATCTTTCTGGGACGGCCTTTCCCTGACCCAAAGCTATCGCCCCTTGCGCCAGCCGGAAACCGGATTGCTTATGGTGCGTGCCCGCGCAGGCGGTGTCGGCCAGCGCTTTAACCTGGGTGAAACGACGGTGACACGTTGTTCCGTCAGTCTGGAAAGCGGTGAAATCGGCCATTCTTACGTTACAGGCCGTGACAAGCGTCATGCCGAACTGGCTGCCGCCTTTGATGGATTGCTACAAAACCCGGACTGGCATACCCGCGTCATGGAAGATGTTGTCTCTGTCATCGAACGCCGCTTGAAAGAAACGCGCAAAACACGCGAAGCCAAAGTGGCTTCCACAAAAGTTGATTTCTTCACCATGGTACGAGGAGAAGACGCATGACCATCAGCGCCGAAACAGTAAATGGTTTCAACCTTGCGGGTTTTCAAAACCCAACCTTTGACGCAACCGAGGTTTTCCGTTGCGCCATGGACGCGATGGCACGTCCCGGCCAAATCCAGGACATGAAGGCCCTGTGCGCGTATCCAGACAGCCTGAATACACCGTCTGCCGCCTTGTTGCTGGCACTGGCCGATATGGAAACCAACATCTGGCTGTCCCCGGAACTGGATAGCGTGCAGGCCCGTGACTTCCTGGCCTTTCACACGGGATGTCGCATTGTGGAAGACCCGGCCCAGTGTCAGTTCGCCCTTATTGATGCACAAACATCCGTTGATGTTTTAAAACCGCTTACAATCGGGTCTGCAGAATTCCCGGATCGTTCAGCCACCGTGATTGTCAGCGTTTCAAGCCTCAGCAATGAAAACAGCCTCACCCTGACAGGCCCTGGGATTCAGGACACACAGTCCCTGAGCGTGGAACCTCTGCCCAAAGATTTCTGGGTCTGGTTTGCCAATAACCGCCCGACTTTCCCTTGCGGTGTGGACGTGATTTTTGCTTCTGAAAACCAAATTTGTGCCGTTCCCAGAACCGTGAAAGTGGAGGGCTGATTATGTATGTTGCTGTAAAGGGTGGCGAAAAAGCCATCGAAAATGCCCATAAACTTCTGGCGGAAGACCGCCGGGGTAACAAGGACGTCGACGAACTGCAGACCAAGCAGATTTCCGAACAGCTTGGGTTAGCCGTCAGCCGGGTCATGGCCGAAGGCTCGCTTTATGATAAAGAGCTATGTTCCCTTGCCATCAAGCAGGCACGTGGGGACATGATCGAAGCGATCTTTCTGATCCGCGCCTATCGCACCACCCTGCCCCGCTTTGCCTATAGCAAACCGCTCGATACATCGGCCATGCAGATCGATCGTCGAATTTCGTCAACCTACAAGGATTTGCCCGGTGGTCAGGTGTTGGGTCCAACGTTTGACTATACCCATCGCCTGATCGACTTCGGTTTGAATGAAGAAAGCGATGAAGCTCCGACCGCAAATCTATCTGAAACGCCGATGGACATCGACATGCCACGGGTTCTGGATAACCTTTTAAACAACGAAGGACTTATCCAGCAGGAACCGGTACATGAAGACGAAGAAAATCAGCCAGTGGGGGATTTGACCCGTGAACCCCTGGATTTCCCGGCAGATCGTGATATCCGCCTGCAGAACTTGGCGCGTGGTGATGAAGGATTTGTTCTGGCCCTTGGCTATTCCACCCAGCGCGGCTATGCCCGCAACCACGCCTTTGTCGGTGAAATTCGCTTCGGAAATGCCAATCTGGTGATTGAACCGGAAGAACTGGGCTTCCCCATTGATATCGGGGAAATTGAACTGACCGAATGTGAAACGGTCAACCAATTCCAGGGGTCCAAAAAAGAACCACCACAATTTACACGTGGCTACGGCCTCGCTTTCGGGCAGAACGAACGCAAGGTCATTTCCATGGCCCTTGTAGATCGGTCCCTGCGCGCGCGCGAAATGGGCGAAGATGTGGTCGCGGCGGCTCAGGATGAGGAATTCGTCCTGTCTCACAGCGATAACATTCAGGCCACAGGTTTCGTGGAACATATCAAGCTTCCTCACTATGTCGATTTCCAGTCAGAACTGGAACTGGTGCGTCGTATGCGCCGCGAAGCTGAGGAAAAAGACACACAAGAACAACAGGCGGCGGAGTAATTTCTCATGACTTATCATGACGCTTTTCAGTCCGAATATAATTTTGCCTATCTGGATGAACAAACCAAACGCATGATCCGTCGTGCCATCCTGAAAGCCATTGCTATTCCCGGCTATCAGGTGCCCTTTGCGGGTCGTGAAATGCCCATGCCTTATGGTTGGGGCACAGGTGGTGTGCAAGTAACGGCTTCGGTTCTGGGGCCAAACGACACCCTGAAAGTGATTGATCAGGGCAGTGATGACACCACCAACGCAGTCAGCATTCGCCAGTTCTTTGAAAAGACGGCAAATGTGCAGACAACCGAAGTGACAACGGATGCATCCATCATCCAGACCCGTCACCGTATCCCGGAGACACCACTAAGCGAAAACCAGATTTTGGTCTATCAGGTGCCGATCCCGGAACCGCTGCGTTTTCTGGAACCACGCGAAGTCGAAACCCGTAAAATGCATGCACTGGAAGAATATGGCCTGATGCATGTGAAGCTTTACGAAGACATCTCACGTCATGGCCATATCGCCACGACCTACGCCTATCCGGCAAAGGTCGATGATCGCTATGTGATGGACCCGTCACCCATTCCGAAATTTGATAACCCGAAAATGGATATGTGTCCGGCGCTTCAATTGTTTGGCGCAGGTCGGGAAAAACGGATTTACGCCATCCCACCCTACACCAAAGTGGAAAGCCTTGATTTCGAAGACCATCCGTTTGAAGTTCAGAAATGGGAAGAAAACTGCGCCCTTTGCGGGGCAACCGACAGCTTCCTTGATGAAGTTATTCTGGATGACGAGGGCAACCGGATGTTTGTTTGTTCCGACAGCCATTTCTGTCACGAACGCCAGGAAAAAGGTTTCCGTGGATCAGCCAATCAAGATGAGACAGACAAGACAATGGAGGCCGCACAATGATCGGCGCTGACGACATTCTTTTGAGTGTAAAAGACTTAACCATGATGTATGGCGAACGGGTTGGGTGTCGCGATATCTCGTTTGACCTTTGGCCCGGGGAAGTTCTGGGGATCGTGGGAGAATCAGGCTCCGGCAAATCAACGCTGCTGAGCTGTATCTCCGGCCAGATTGAGCCAACATCAGGGGCCATTCAGTATGATACCCGCACGAACGGCATGCAGGACTTGTTTTCAGAAATGTCCGAACCGGAACGTCGTTTTCTGATGCGCACCGACTGGGCGTTTGTTCATCAAAACCCACGCGACGGCCTGCGTATGAGTGTCAGCGCAGGGGCCAATATTGGCGAACGTCTGATGGGTGTGGGCTGGCGTCACTATGGCAACATCCGCGATACAGCGCAGGATTGGCTGGGCAAGGTGGAAATCGCCGATGAACGTCTGGATGATCTACCGTCCACCTTTTCTGGCGGGATGCAACAACGACTACAAATCGCGCGTAACCTCGTGACTGGCCCACGTCTGGTCTTTATGGATGAACCCACGGGCGGGCTGGACGTATCGGTGCAGGCCAAGCTGCTTGATCTGTTGCGTGGTCTTGTTCAGGACCTGGGTCTTTCTGTAGTCATCGTCACCCACGATCTGGCAGTTGCACGACTGTTGTCGCACCGTCTGATGGTGATGCAGCAAGGACGTGTTGTGGAAAGCGGCCTGACCGATCAGGTGCTTGATGACCCGCAGCATCCCTATACCCAGCTCCTCGTTTCTTCAATTTTGCAAGCGTAAGGTCATTAAAATGTCAGAAATGCTTAACGTGGAAAATGTCGCCAAAAGCTTTACCTTACACACACAAGGTGCCCTGACCATTCCCGTTTTTGAAAAGATCAACTTTTCACTGAACAGTGGGGAATGTATCGCCCTTACAGGGGTATCCGGTGCAGGGAAAAGTACGTTTATGCGCATGGTTTACGCCAATTACATTTGTTCAGAAGGCAGCATCCGCATCCGTCATAATAACGCATGGATGGATCTGGTCAGCGCGACACCCCATCAGGTGATTGACGTGCGCAAACGCACCCTTGGCTATGTCAGCCAATTCTTACGCGTGATCCCGCGTGTCCCCACACTGGATATCGTTGCAGAACCTTTAATCGCAACGGGGGTTGCCAAGGAAACAGCGCTTGAAAAAGCCAGAACATTGCTTACCCGCCTGCGTATCCCGCAACATCTCTGGAACCTTTCCCCTCTGACTTTTTCAGGTGGGGAGCAGCAACGGGTAAATATCGCGCGTGGCTTTGTTGTGGATTATCCCATCATGCTGCTGGATGAACCCACAGCCTCTCTTGATGCAGAAAATCGCCGCACCGTCCTTGATCTGATCGAAGAAGCCAAAGGGCGCGGGTGCGCTGTGCTTGGTATCTTCCACGATCAGGATGCACGCGATGCGGTGTGCACAGATACTTTTGACGTTACCCAATATCAGGTTTCCAAATGATGAACGAACAGATTTTCACCAATGCCAAAATCGTAATGGCAAACGAAGTTGTCGAAGGCACCCTTACCCTTCGTGACGACAAGATTTACGATGTTTCCCCGGGCAATTCCTCTTTGCCTGTTGCCATTGACATGGGCAATGACCTGTTAATGCCGGGGCTGGTTGAACTGCATACAGACAACCTTGAAAAACACATGACGCCGCGCCCAAAAACAGAATGGCCGTCACTGGCCGCCATCGTTGCCCATGACAATCAAATCGCCAGCGCGGGCATCACAACCGTATTTGATGCCATCGCTGTTGGCGATGTAAAAGACGGCAGTGCGCGTATTACCCGCCTGCAGGAAATGGTTAATGGCCTTGCCCATACCAAAAAAGAAAATCTGCTGCGTGCAGATCACCTGATCCACCTGCGCTGCGAAGTCAGTTATTCTGCTATGCAGGAATCGCTGGACCAGTTGTGCGACAATGAACTGGTTAAAATGTTTTCCGTGATGGATCACACACCGGGTCAACGCCAGTTTGTCTCCCTGGAAGCTTACTACATTTATTATCAGGGCAAATACGGCCTTAGCGATGCAGAAATGGAAACATTCATCGCCCAGCGTCGCAAGGATCAGGAACTTTTCAGTGCGAAAAACCGCAAACATGTGGTGGAAACAGCGCACCGTCGCAATCTTGCGCTCGCCAGTCACGATGATGCCACCAAGGAACATGTGGCCGAGGCTGTCAGCGACAAAATGACCGTTGCAGAATTCCCAACCACGGTGGAAGCCGCCAAGGAATCCCATGAAAATGGTTTGGCCGTCATGATGGGTGGACCCAACATGGTCCGTGGTGGGTCACATTCCGGCAATGTTGCCGCAGGTGATCTGGCCAGGGAAGGCTACCTGGACATTATCTCCAGCGACTATGTGCCCCACAGCCTGCTGCATGCCTCCATGTTGTTGTTTGAAGATTTCGACGGATATGATCTGCCCAAGGCCATCCGCACCGTCACCAAGACGCCTGCTGATAGTGTTGGCCTTACAGATCGCGGTGAAATTGCACCGGGCAAACGCGCCGATCTTATCCATGTTCATCACTCTCACCACCACCCGGTGATCCGTGGTGTGTGGCGTGAAGGAAGAAGGGTTTCCTGATATGACTGGTCGTCTGTTTCTTGTTGTAGGCCCAAGCGGGGCAGGTAAAGACACTTTGCTGGATGCGGCAAAAGAACATTTTGCGGGTAGCGAAGATGTCTATTTCCCACAACGCTATATCACCCGCAACGAAAATGCAGGCGGCGAAGACCACATTGCTGTAGATGAATATAAGTTCGAACTGTTGCGTCTACAGGCCCAATTTGCCTTTTACTGGGGGGCCCATGATCTGAAATATGGTGTCCCCCACACCATCGATGATTATCTGAACCGTGGCACCAATGTTGTGGTCAATGTCTCGCGCGGCGTGATTGAATTTGTGCGTGAACATTATGATGATGTCACGGTCATTTCCATCAAGGTATCCCCAGATGAACTGGAACTTCGCCTGCGCGCACGGGGCCGTGAAAATGATGACGATATCGCCCAGCGCCTGGAACGTGCCCGGGCCTTTAATGTGGTCGGCCCTTACGTGGTGGAAATCGATAACAGCGCCAATCTGGAACAATCCGTTAAAGCCTTTATCGCAACGATTTCCACTCCCAATGATTTTGAAAGATCAGCTTAAGCATCAGTTTTATGTAATTCGCTAAGTACACTTTCATTTTTCTCCCCCAGCCCTTCTTCAATCGCTTTTTGAAAGGCACTTGAGGCTTGCTGGAACATGCCTGCATCCACCCCGGCATTTTGGGACATATTCACCCCATAGCCCAGATCTTTTGCCCGCCATTTGGCTGCAAATGCAACCTCATCATGATCATCAGATGCCATCATGGGCGCATTGTAGCCAACCACACGGCTGGCGACAGAGCCTGCGCATAAAGCGTCGGTGACCTGATCCAGGTTCAGCCCGATGGTTTTGGCAACAGACATGGCTTCGGCCAATGCCGCGACCTGAACAGCGCCCAAGGAATTAACAATCAGCTTATAGGCCGTGCCACAACCAACAGGGCCAAAATGGAAGATTTTTTTGGCATAGGCCTGCAAGATGGGTTCTGCTTTTTTCAGGGTGTCATTCGCCCCACCGACAAGCAAACCCAACTGCCCGCTTTCTGCACCTGGAGGACCACCCGTGACCGGACAGTCCAAAAAACCCAGACCTTGTGCGCTACATTTTTCACCCAAGATCTGCACCCACTCATGGGAAACCGTTGTGCTTTCAATAGCAATCGCACCGGGTGCGGGGTTGCCGGACAGAATACCATCCTCCCCCAACCAGACTTCCTGAGACGCCGCATCATCGCCAAGGATGGTGATCATCACCTCTGCGCCTTCAACGCATGCAGCCGGGCTTTGTGCCAGACGAGCCCCGTGCTTAATCAGCGCCTTTGCTTTGGATGCGGTGCGGTTCCAGACCGTAACATCATAACCTGCACGCAGCATATTTGCCGCCATGCCCTGGCCCATCAGGCCCAATCCTAAAAAAGCGATTTTTGACATCGGTTTTCCTTATTGTTTTTCATATCTTATCAAAATCTGATTTCTGTGAACAAAGCTTTATGATCACTGGGGAAATACCCCGACACAGGGTCTTCATGATCCATTTCCAGGCGGGCATTTATGCCACTGACATCCAGCGGGACCCGCAGGAAGATATGATCGATCAATCCGTTTGACGTCCCAAGCCCGTCTGTATCATTCAGACTACTGTCGTTTGGACTGACAAAGAAGTCAGAGGCATCAACAAAGCCTTCTTTTCTCTTCAGATCATTCAGAATTTGATGCCCCTTTGCCAAATTCATATCGCCCCCCAGGACACAGAAGTGTCGATCAAAACTGCTATACTTGATCTGGCTGATCAGTTTGGCAAGCTGTCGTTTACGCAGGCCGTCTTCATTTTCCAGATGGCTTAAATGGATATTGGCGACCAGCCCCCTTAGCCCATCAATATCAATGGTGACCATTTGCGCGACCCGTTCACCATCACGACTATCCTGCGGCAAAGGAACGGTTGTATTTTCCAGAATTTTCCCACGGCACAAAACCGCAAGGCCGGAATGGCACAGGACAGAGCGTCCGGCGTGGACCCGTTTCTTTTTCCGTGCTGGCAGAAAAGCACATTCCATATTGAAGATTTTTGCCAATTCACGCGCCACATTAAAACCGTTCGGCAGGCCATTGAAAACTTCCTGCAGCAAAATCACATCCGGGTTCAGCGTCTTCAACCCATCGGCCATCAAGGCAAAACGTTTAGGCAGGTTCCCCTGACAATTCCAGGTATTCAAACTGGCTATTTTCAAGCTTTTCATGGGAGAATTCCCTAACAGCTGTAACGTTTGACCAAATGAAAAGACTGCCCATTCCCCGGATCACCAAACAGGCAAATCTCCTTAATCTCCAGCGGAGACGTCAGGATATGGGGCATCACCCCGTGCAGTTGTTTACGAACAGAAGAAAGTTCGGCTTCTTCCAGTTGATCCGTCAGGGTCAGGTGGAAACGAAATTCATCCATGACGTATGGATAGCCCCATTGCTGCAACAATTCTTCCTGACGGGCTGTCAGATTGGCTTTTCTGCGTTTAACGAGCTCAGCCTCTGTCGGTGCTGCCCGAAAATCATCCAGTTCCATGACACAGTTCCCTGCAAAACGCGCCAAGGCCTTGTTGCAATTTGTCGGAACCAGCGCAAGAAACCGCCCGATCTGCTTTAACTGCAAGGGACCACAGACAATAAAAGACAAGCTCTTTGCCAGATCACTGATGGCGCTGTCCAACTGTGCAATTGTCTTGCCCTCTTTCAATCTGAAAGGCGGCTTTAAGGTCCCATGAAAACCATAACGTGATGGCGCAGTCGTTATGCGTGCAATATCATCTGCCGAAATTCCTTTCAGAACGGGACGATCAACTTCCCGCTGGTTTTCAGCATCCCAACCCAGCCAGCTGTTACCAAAGTCAGCTAAGGCAGCCCCCTTTGGTGGGGCATAATATAGCGCGAAACGTTCGTATTCCATCTTCAACCCTATAGTCCCAGATCGTATTTCTTACAGAAAGATAGCCCATCCAATGTACGGAAATCTTCCATTCTTTCCGATAATTCTTCGTGGGACCAATCCCACCAGGCAACCCGTATCAAGGCATCCTGAACATCCTGATCAAAACGCGCACGCAACGGCTTGGACGGAATGCCTGTCACGATGGTATATGGCGCAACATCCTTGGTCACCACAGCACCGGACCCAATAACAGCACCGGTCCCGATGGTAACACCACCTTGAACAACCGCGCCATGACCAATCCAGACATCATGCCCGATGGTCAGGTGACGTTCGCGGCGCCAGTCAAAGAAAGCAGGGTCGTCTTCGCCCATGTTATAGGCAGCACTGCGATACTGGAAATGATGCATGCTGGGGCGATCCATCGGATGTTGCCCCGGATTCAGACGGGTATGGGCAGCAACATTTACGAATTTTCCCATGGTGGTATAGATAATCTCGCTGTCATTCACCACATAGGAATAATCCCCCAATGTGCTTTCGATGATTTTTGTGCGCTCCCCGATTTCCGTCCATTTACCAAGATCACAATCTTTGACCAGGGCTGTACTGTCGATTGTTGGGGCTTCGCTTAACTGCTTCATCACCACTTTTTCAATGTCTGATCCGTCTTTCATCAGGTCACCATTTTACGCAGACGCTGGGACAGAACATCAAGGAGGCTGACCGAGATAATGATCAGGATCATCACCGCAGCAGTTTCTGCATAATAAAACCCACGGATATTTTCCCACAGGACCATCCCGATCCCGCCAGCACCCACAATCCCCAAAACAGTCGCAGAACGCACGTTGGATTCAAAACGATAAAGTGAATAGGAAATCCAAAGCGGCAATACTTGTGGGATCACGCCATAAATCACTTCCTGCAAAGCCGTTGCCCCGGTTGCGCGAATACCTTCCACCGGACGAGGATCAATGGCTTCGACCGCTTCTGAAAACAGTTTTGCAAGAACACCCGTTGTATGGATCCAAAGGGCCAAGACACCAGCAAAAGGGCCAAGGCCAACGGCGACAACAAACAGCATGGCAAAAACCATTTCATTGATGGCACGCGCGGCATCCATCAGACGACGCACGGGCTGATAGACCCACCACGGCACAATGTTTTCAGAAGACAGAATGCCGAAAGGAATAGAACAAACGATGCTCAGCGCCGTACCCCAGATCGCGATCTGAACCGTAATCCAGATTTCCCCCATATACATCTTCCATTGCGACATGTCAGGTGGGAAGAAGCCGGAGGCAAACTGGCTCATATTCTCCGCATTTTCGATCAAGGCCAGAGGGCGCATGTCCGCCCCTTCCCAGGAAGCTGCCAAAAGGCAGAAAACAATGGCCCACATCAAAATGTTGGACACAGATCGTTTCATATCCGTTGCGGGGACTGCAGCAGCATGCGGCGTGTGTGTTGCGCTATTCATCTTGAAAAATCCGAAACTATAAAAAAGGAATTAATGAATTTTGATAAGGAAAACGGCACTCCTGTAATTGGAGTGCCGCATCCGAAAGGCGTCAGTCTTATTGAGCTGCAACCATGATGGCCAGGTCAGCCAGCTTCTTGTCGATTGCTGTCAGTTTGGTCATTTTGTCTTTTTTGTCCAAACCTTCGTTCTTTTCGATTTTCAGCTTGTTTTTAAACAGGGCAAGCTGGCGAACCGGGTAAAGCTGTGTGTTGTTGCTTTCCATGAACAGGCCCTGACCGTCAGAGATACCGCCCAGAACTTTCTTGGCGTGTGCAACGTCACCGATACGGCCATAGCCCAGGAAGAAGGCCTTGATTTTGGACTTCAGTTCTTTGGACATATCTTTGCGATAAACCATTGGGTCAGACGGGATCAGTGGTGACGTCCAGATAACCTTGATGTTTTTGGCAGCATCAGGGGCTTTGATTTTGGAGCGACCGATTTGCTCGGAATTGTTAGCCGCAACATGAACTTGCTTGTGTGCAACAGACATCAGGTTTGTTTCGTGGTTAGCGTTGCGCACTGTTTTGAAGCAAGACTTTGGATCAACGTTGTTTTGCGCAAACACATAGTAAGAAGGCACCAGGAAGCCGGACGTGGAGTTTGGATCACCGATACCGAAGTTCAGGGACTTGTCACATTTGAAGACATCTTCCAGCTTGTTGATGTGCTTGTTGTCAACGTGCGTGATGATGTGAGAGTAGTAACCTTGTGAACCGTCAGCTTTGGATGTTTGTGCGAAAACTTCTCCGCCGGAACGATCAACAGCTTCGATACCGGATTTGTTACCAAACCAGGCCAAGTGAACTTTACCGAAACGCATGGCTTCGATCACACCAGCGTAATCAGGGGCGAAGAAAGCGTTCACCTTCATGCCAAGTTGTGATTCCATATCCTTCATCAACGGCAACCACTGTTCTTTCAGGTTGGAAGTCGATTCAGTCGAGATGATACCGAAGTTCAGTTCTTTCGGGTCTTCTTTCAAAGCTTTGAAAGTCATGTCTGCTTGAGCCTGACCAGCTACCATAGCTGTGACTGCGATAGCGGCAGATGCAAGAAGTTTACGAAACATTGAGCTATACTCCTGTTAGCGTCATAGATTTTTGATAAAATGTAGAGGTAAAAATTCCGAAGATCAGGCAGTTGCAAGGGCGACAGCACCTTCGGGGAAATAGTCTTTTGCAGGTTCTTCCTGCTTATCGTTGCCGTACAGTTCCAGCGTATGATCGCCGTACAGCTGCTTTAGAAATTCCGGTGTCAGTTGTTCTGATGCACCGTCAAAAACGATTTGACCATCACGCATCGCAATGGTGCGTGGGCAGTATTGAAGGGCATAATCGACCTGATGAAGCGACACCAGCACGGTAACCTGGTCTTCCTGATTAACCCGTTGCAACGTATCCATCACTTTGCGTGAAGAGGCTGGATCAAGTGATGCAATCGGCTCATCCGCCAGAATAACTTCGGCCCCTTGTGTGATGGTGCGGGCAATGGCCGCGCGCTGCTGCTGACCACCGGATAAGGTAGAAGAACGCTGCGTGGCCAGATGATCAATCCCGACACGTTGCAAAGCTTCCATGGCACGTTGCTTTTCTTCCTGCGTGAAAAGACCAAGGGAGCCACGCCAGGATGGAATTTGCCCCAGATAACCCATCAATACGTTCGTTAAAACTGATAAGCGGTTCACCAGGTTAAACTGCTGAAAGACCACGCCGATTTGGGAACGAATTTTACGAATGCCCCGGCCCTGCTTGCCATTTTTCTGCATGGTTTGTCCGAGAACTGAAATCTCACAACATCCACGATCCCCATAAACCAATCCGGCAATATGACGGATCAAGGTTGATTTACCTGAACCGGAGGCACCGATCAGGGCAACCATTTCGCCGGGTTCAATATTCAGGGATACACTATTCAGAGCTTTGTTTTTACCAAATGTCTTGTGCAGCTCTTTAACGTTGATTGCGGACATGAAAAATACCTGTTCAATGATTTTGTCTGACAGGTATCTTAGACGAAAGTCGAAGACTCAAAGATGATCGCAAATTGAAGGTTTTATTAATTCGAAAGGATAGTCCATAAACAAAGCTGTATGTTGTCTAGATGAATTCCACTAAGATGATAGGGGGCGCCTATTCAACTAGATAATTTCCTTATGCAATTGATAAATATACCAAAACGATTGAATAAATCCCATCAAACCACTTTAAAGAAACTTCAATCAAATCGTATCAATATGACAAACAGGCTCTTGAAGTCTATTCTTTCCAATATAGATGCCCATTTCTAGTTTTCAGGAAGTCTTCCAGTATGATTTCCTCCTGTTTTAAAAAACCGCGTTCAGGCAACAAACCATCGCGAACCATTTCAATGACCGAGACTACTGAAGCAGAAGTCGTCCAGGCAATCGCGGTTCGCATTTCGCCTGCCACCATAATTGGGTAATAGGAGCGAACAAATTCTTTACGCATCAGGCGGTCATCAACGGTGCCTTCTGCGGATGCATGCACATAGACCACATCGTCATTGACCGGTGGTTTAGCATGAGTCAAAATTTCTCCCGCTTTGGCACGATCTTCCCGCATCAAAAGTTCATGAAAGAAGAAATTCATCAGCTTGGCGTGCCCCGGATAGCGAATGCTTTTATAATCCAGATTTTGTGCACGCCCTAGATAAGTTTCACACATGCTGCCAAGACCACCAGATGTCGTGAAAGCTTCGAACTGCATGCCATCGATATAGATGGTCTCCAGCCATTCCATGGGAGAAACCAGTTTGATCTCCCCATCTTCAATCACTTCGCAGTCATTAAGATATTCATTCACGACCCCTTCCGGCGACCAGTTAAAAGCATATCCCAGATGGCCCGTCGGGTTTTGCGGTAACGCGCCAACACGTAATTTAATCGCACGTATTTCGTCAAACTGATCCACCAGATGCGCCCCGACAATCCCGATAAACCCCGGGGCCAAACCACATTGCGGGGCCATGATGCCTTTCGACGTTTGGCTCAATTCCAGGATCGCCTTGGTTGTCGGCACATCTTCGGTTAGATCAAAATAATGCATACCCTGCATATGAGCGACCTTTGCCACACCCAGGTTCAGGTGATAGGGCAAACAGGAGAGCAATGCATCAAAGGGTTCCATTGCTTTGGACAGTTGATTTTCATCTGCAAAATCACATTGATCCATCGCGCAGGGCAAATTCTTTGAAAGTTGGCGCAGATCAAAGCCAGTGACATCAAATCCCGCCTCATGCAGTAAAGTTGCAGCCAACGCCCCGACTTTTCCCAAACCCAAAACGGCTATTTTTTGAAAACGCATGAAAGCTCACCCTGATGAATTGATCCTGTAAGTTCTTCTTTCTTATATGGTCTTCCAATTGAGTAATTGCGAACATATTTATTATCAGGACTCAACGGGAAATGTAATGGCTATGGACCCACCCTGTGCGATGGGTTTCTCCCTGGATTTCATCCAGAATATCCACATAACGCCAGACACCGGAGGCTTCAATCACTTCCAGTTCCGTGCCCTTTGGAAGTGGCGAAAAGTCCATTTTTTCATTATTTTGACCAGGCCCCGTACGCACATTCAAATTGGCTGTTGTTTGATACACTTGCGGTTCATCTTCATGACGCCCCAACGCCATAGACCGTAAATGATCCATATCTAACGCTGGCCCCGGGTCACTTTTGCGATTTGGCGCGATATCATCATGTCCGATAATGTCCTTAATCCCGTATTTTTCAACCAGGCAAAGACAAACCTCCTGCAAGGCCTGAATTTGTTCAGAACTGTATGCATGCCAGCCCTTTTCAGGCCCACCGTTTTTATGAGCTGCGACAATCACTTCATTGTCATCAACCGGATCCCCCCAGGTGGTACACCATCCACTGGCACGGCGTTCCAAAATACCGGGATTATCCAATTCAATCCCGATGGAAAAACTGTTCAATCCCGTGCGACCATCCCATCGGCTTACCCCGGCATGCCAGGTCCGTTGATTAAAAGCTGCCAACTGGGAGACCTCGCCAGAACGGGCAATCACCAAATGTGCCGAAGCTTTCGCTCTTTTATCACAAAGCCAATTGATCGAACTTTTCGCACTGCGCCCGGCCGTATAATGAATGACCAGAAACTCTGGCGAGATCTGTCCCCGCTTGTTTGGCGTTTCAAAATACGGAACTGCATTTGAACTGTCATCATATAGGCGATGCTTCAAAACCTTCATTGTCTCAACCTCACTGTTGGTTCATCAAAAATGACCATAATTTCAAGCAACGGAAATATTTAATGTCGTTAGGCTAAAAGACTACCTTTAAGCGCATTTGGATGATAGAGGAAAATTATAAACTTTACGCTTAAAAACCACTTTCACGAATAAGGACAGCCCCCACCGTTTCAACAAAACGCCCAATGATGCTCTCACGACTGGCAGGCAAAGACACTGTGCCAAAGCGAATGGTCGGCAAATCATTGATGTCATCTTGAGGGCTGAGGCGAACCTTATAGACAGCTTCTGTCGGCATAAAAGTATTTTTCCCGATTTCTCTCGCCGACAAATTACCGCCAAATTTTTCGATGAGACCGGGATGTTCCACATAGGCCGTATTGACCTTTGCCATATCCATCACGTTCAGAGGTACACTATCTGCAAAAAAATCATTGGCAACAAACAGCGCCGGTTCGTCTGATCGGATACGGTGATAGGCGTGTTCGCTTACATAAGCCAAGACTTCCAACTGATCCGTTTTCACCAAGCGCGCCATCAATTGTGTCTCAGCCAGCCAACGCCCCGTTGTCAAATTCGTTTCAACATCACGAATGGTACCCGCGTGTGGCGCACGTACGGTCAATTTTTCACGCAGCGCAGTCAAGCCATCAAGCCGAGTTTGTTCTTCCGCAATTTCCTGTTTCAGAATGTGCCAGCGATTAGTATCTTCCTGTCTGGTGCCGAAGCGGCGCAACAAAACTTCCTTGGCGGCAATACGTTGTTCACTTTGTCCAATTTCATAATCCAGTTCCGGGGATGACAGGATAAACAGAACATCACCTTTTTCCACGCGGCGACCATCCTCCAGAGAATGATCAACCAATTGCCCCGGCTTGGAGGGGAACAACAAGCTAAAGCCCCCTGCCCTTAACACAGCAGGTGCATTGACATGCTGCTGCCAAGGCACGCTTAAAAACAAAACCACGGCCAACAGGATCAACAGGCTACGAATGGCAGGTTTGGACATATTGACGTTCTCTCTCAGGGACCACCAGACTTTCACTTCTTTCCAGATGGGCAATGCAATGAAATAACCCAGTTCCACAACAAAAAGGATGACCCCCAGCAGTTTGAAGAACATATAATAAACCAGCACCGCGATGCCCAGAAACAGAAAAAAACGATAGATCCACGTGGCAAAAGCATAAGCAATCAGCAGGCGCCTTTTCGATGGTTTCAATCGTTCCGGCATCGGTGCACCAATCCCCAAAAACCATTCGCGCAAGGCCCATTTTGCAAGACCAAAAGATCGGTCCTGCAAATTTTCTACTCCCAATGCATCGGCGAACAGATAATACCCATCAAAGCGCATAAAGGGATTGAGGTTGATCGCGAGCGTCATCACCCAGGTGACCGTTGCCAGCATAAAAGCCCCATCACGAATGCCGCTATCAGGCAGCAGACACCAGGCAAACGTCGCAAGCAATGCCAGCACCAATTCCGCAATCACCCCTGCACCTGCCACAGAAAGGCGATCCTTGCGCCTGACCAGTCGCCAGGTGTCGCTAAGTTCACTATAAAGCATAGGGATCATAACCATAAACGCCACCCCCATGGACGCTACCCTGCAATTCAGCCGGGCCGCCGTATAGGCATGGGCAAACTCATGGACCAACTTGGACAGAACCAGTGCTGCAGCGCCCCAAATCGCAGTTTCCCACGAAAATAAATCTGGTGTTTCTGTCGTAAAATGGGTCCAGTCACGCAAGAGTAAAAACAGCCCGGCCAGGCCAATCACACCGATCATCATATAAAAGGATGGTTGATAGAAATATTGCAGGCGATGTTTGGTTCTCTGCAAAAAACGATCAGGATGGATAAGCGGGATTTTAAAGAACAGGTACTGATGCACAATCTTCTTGTACCAATCGACCTTCATCATACTGGCGATTTTTGCCAGTTCTTCCACACCGTCAGCCCCTGTTTTATGGAAAAGTTGATTTTGTTGCAGGACGTCCACCAGCCCTTTTATTTCATCTTCTTTCGGGCGGCGGCCTGCACATTTTTCCACCTGGTCCATAATCGCGTCCTGACTGCCCAGATGCCATTGTCTGAGGATCTCAAACCCAAAGGCACTGAGGCGGATATAACGGTTTCTGACCGGGTCATAGATGCTCCAGGTCGGGGCACCGTTTAAATCAGACGGGCCGGGCTGAAGTTGTAAATCTTCACGTAAAGCAGGGAGACCAGCAGCGATCACATCACCACCCTATCCATTTGCGCATAGAGGCCAAGGGCTTTCTGAAAATATAAAGCCCCAGAACCGTGTGATCCCCATAAAGCTTGGCTGTGCCGCGCAGCCCAATCCGTGGAGGAGTTTCGGTTTCGTCAAAGTCGGCAATCACCTGAAAATTCAGGTTCTGACCATTTTGCGACAGTTGGGTTTCATAACTGGTGCGCACCAGTTTTGCAGAAATGGAAGATAAGGGATCCACATCCAGAAACAAACGAACTTCTGATCCCACATCCAGCGAAATCGCATCACTCACCGGCAGTTCAATCTTTAACTGGGTGGCATTGGGATCAGCGAGCAACATGATCCTTTCACCTGTCTGGGTCGGACGTCCTACCCAGTCATTGACATCGCGAAAGACCACCACGCCATCGCGTTCAGCATAAACCACACTTCGTTTTAACAGGCTTTCTGCGTAAGATAATTCCGCCTGACGCAAACCGACCTGAGCTTCCAGCAGGGCAATTTTTGACTGGCTTTCCAAATCATGAAAAGCGCTTTGACGGGTGGTCTGCAATTCAGCCTTGGTCACTGCCATGGCTTCCTTGGCAATCTCGACCTTATTTTGCAGCACGGTTTCATCAAAACGGATCAGTTCCTGCCCCGCCGTGACCGTATCATGGGGCTGGACCGCCAGGCTTGCCACCACGCCATCAAGCGGGGCGCTGATGACGATGGGGTCTGTAGGAATGATTTCACCCGGGGCCAGCGTTGATTGTTCAATCGGGATAAGGCCCAGCATCAACACAACCGCCACGGCCCCTGCGACAACCTTTTTATTCACTTTTTTTAACAGCCCGGGCCTGCGGTTTAAGGCATGCCAGCCATGGGCATAACAATCGCTAAGTCGTTCGATCAAAACGACTTCATTTTCCAACCAGTCGTCTTCGCGTGTTAACCAGAAGCCCCCCACCAGTTTCTGATTGGCCGTCAAAAGCGGTGCCCAGATTACATTCTTCGGTGCCCAGTTGGCCCATTGCACCTTTAAATCATCAGGCAGATTTGAAACATCAATCTGATGAAGTTTGTTTGCTTTGCCTGATTTAATCAAATGGGTCGCAACTTCTCTTAACCAAATACTGAAAGGGCCATGTAAATCCGGGGCCGCCACATCAGAAACCGCCTGTAAAACAGGTTTCTGTGCCTCGTTAATCGCGATCAATGCGCCCTGCATATAAGGGAAAACTTCACGCGTGCGGGTCACCACGTGATAGCCAAAAGCCTCCTTAGTCAGGGCTTGACGTGCTTCGCGTTCGACTTCCAGCAGTTTTAACAGACGTTGGCTTGCCACATCAGACATATCAATTCTCTGGTGTCAGGCTAAACAGGGCATTACCGCTCATCCCCGGTAACAGATCATTGGCGTCCTTCGGGACCCCCATCACATTGATCGTCTGACTGACCGCATCAATGCGCGCGCCGATGCGTACAATCTCTGCCTTAAAGATTTGCCCGGTTTCATCAATTTTCACCTGAAACGGCTGTCCCACTTTCATCCAACGTAGCCATGAAGAGGGCACCACCAGCTTGATCTCAAGCTTTTGGTGATTAAGGATTTCAATGATTGGGTCACCGGGGGATTTGCTTTCATGCAGGCGCGCAACACGTTGCACCACCTTGCCGGAAAACGGCGCTTTGATCTGACACTGCTGGGTCAGGACTTTGGCCTGTTTCTGTAAACCTTGTGAGCGCTGAACAGCCGCTTCTGCCAGATCGATATCCAGTTGCGAGGCGGATCCGAGCTTAAACAGACGCTGAAGGTTCGCCAGCTTTTTCTGTGCACCAATCAATCCGGCCGTTTCCACTGCCAACTGAGCCTTGAAAGAACGGCAGTCAAAACCGATCAGCAAATCACCTTTTTTAAAAACTTCGCCTTCCTGAAAAGGAAAGGAAATGATTTTGCCCGGCAATTCTGCTGACAAAACCGCCTGATCAACCGCTTCGATCAGGGCACGAGCCTGCGGACGCACAGGTTCCTGCGCCTGTGCCTGACCTGCGGACATCAACCCGAGGATAAAAATGACTGCAGAAAACCTTAGACAAAACCTAACCATGTTTAGTTAGATTTAAACCAGTCAAACCAGCCACCGATGCTCGCAGGCATCTGTTCTGGCTTACCAGCCAGTTCAACAGGCTTTTCTTCCTGCTCAACCATTTTTTCTGCCTTTTCCACCACAGGCTGTTCAACCTTTTCTGTGACTTTAGCCCCGCCAGATACGTCATTCAGCTTTGGTTGTTGGGTTACTTCCAAAGCTTTATCAGACGTCATATTAATTTTGCCTGCATACCAACCGCTCAGGCGATCTTCGATGGCCTGTGATAGGGTTTCGAGCGAATGATCCTTGATGGTATCCGGCAGTGGATCAGCACCAACAGAAACAAAGACTTTACCAGCCGCATTCAGCATATCGGCATAATTCACATCACGGCGCAGTTCTGCCAGAAGTGTATTCAATTCTGCTTCAATCAGATCAAGTTCTGCCTGAGAACCAGATTTCGCAGCATTAGAGGTTTCGGTCAAAATACCCTTGTTGACATCATACAAATCAGTCGTTGTTCTAAATTCTTCCTTATACTGTTTGAAGTTTGCCCAGGAGGTGTGGAGTTGGGTCAACACAGCCATAGATAAGGCAAGACGACGTGTGTTTACAACATCAATCTGCGCTTCGGCTTCATCAAGCTGCGCGCCGCCATCTGTAAAGACTTTCAACAGGTTATAGCTGACAGAGACACCCCAATCAGCCCAGTTATTGGAATAGTTGTAGGAATTTGAATCGTAATTGACCGAATAATCAAACGAAATACCCGGGATCATATTCATCATCGCACGTGTCACGTCATGGGCACGAATACGTTTTTGATAGGCTTCTTCGCGCAGTTCCGGACGGTTCAACAATGCGATATTTTCAAGCTCTTTCAACCCGACCTTCACTTCTGGAATCGCAAACGCCTGACCATCATCCTTGAGCTTAAAAGCTGTCCCAGGCTTGATATTCATCAGGGTTGCCAACTTCACCTTCGACGCCGTTAATTCGCGGCGCAAAATTTTCAGTTGACGCAAGCCTTCCAGAAGATCACGACGATATTGCAATGTTTCCAGGCGTGGGCGCAGACGTGCGTCTGAAATTTCTTTGGAACGTGCCAACGCATTTGTAATCCGATCTTGCAACGGACCGATCTTCACCAAAAGACGCTGTGCAGACAAAGCACTCCAATAAGCTTCGCGGACGTCCTGAATAACGTTGTGCACGACCTTGCGACGACGTTCTGTGGAAATCAGGTAGCGATCAGCCGTTTGATGGGCACGAATGTAGCTGAGACCGAAATCAAGAACATTCCAGGTAACCCCCAGATCGGCTGTGCGGAGTTGTTGATCTTCGGAATAAGAATAAGACGTTGATTCAACGTTTGTTTCAACATTACTGCTGTTGCTGGCATCCGGTTCAGAACGTTCGGTATATCCGGCATTCATCGTCAATTCTGGTAGCAGTCCCATGTTGGAAGAATCCAGCTGACGTTTGGATAAAGCCTCTTCCATCATTTTCAGGCGGTTATCCATATTGTATTTCAGTGCACGCGCCATCGCGTCATACATGGAAATCGGCTGTTCAATGGCTTCCTGATCTGCATAAAGCTTTTGCAAATCTCCTTCCACACGGGCCTGATGCTCATCCGAGGTGAGAACCTCTGGCACGACAGAACAGCCTGCCAAACTCAGCGCCAAAACAGACACGCCCAATAATGTTGTTTTCTTCATTTTCATCTTTGCTAACTTGCTCATGAATTTGTCATTCCCAAAACCAACGAGATTAATCGCGGTTTTACCCCAGCATCTTCAATGCTTTTTCCAGTTGATCCGTTTGATAGTTGGTGCCTTGTTGGGCCACTTGTTTTGTGAAACTTGTTAACTGCATCCCTTCATAGTCCAAGGCATTCTCCAGATCATTCAAATCACTTGTTGTTGCTTGCGCCAGCTGAATTGTCTTGCTAGCCGGCTGTTCCCCTAGTGAGGCAACATCGCCCCCAAATTGGAAGTTGCCACCGTTTAATCCACTGTTACCCAAAGCGCCGCCGTTACCGCCCAGCCCCTTCACAGTAGACATCACATTAGTTCCAGCCAGACTGCCGACATTGTCACTTCCTGTTGCGGGTGGTGGCTGAGACCCTCCTGTATTGGTAGCGCCACCGCTATTTCCTGTCGAAGTACGAAGGCTCGACCCATAAGAACTGTTCAATTGTCCATCATTTCCTGTCACCGCATTTCGAACAATCGTCATCGCGGCGACGCCTGCAGATGGATCATCCCCCACATCATCGCTGGTAAAACCACCACCATCTTTAGCTGACATAACCTGCCCAGACGTCACACTTTCAACAGATGCCGTCTTCTGCTCCTTACCAAGTGCAAGGCCAGCATTATCGCCAAGAAGGGTTTTATCGCCTTCAAGGCCCGCATCACTGATGCCTTGACCTTTCCCCCGATCACTATCGACCAGGACATTACTGCTTGTATCCGGTGCTTCAGGTGGTGCTGTTGGTGGTGCCTTTGGCGCAACTGGTTCAGGTGTTGTCGCAGCAGCCGGTACGGTAACGGTCACACCATTGCCTGTGGCATCCGCGATATTTGCAGCGGCATCCGCTCCGCGCGCCCAATTATCAGCAAAAGCCACGTTATAGGTTGTTGAGTCTGCAGAAGCTGTGCCTGCCGCATTCAACAAAGCATCAACCTGCGCCTTGTCTGTTGCGGACAAAGTAAGACTTGCCCGTGTCCCTGAAGTAATTTCAACATCAGATGTATCGGTGAGCGTGTATGTCGCCCCGCCTTCCCCGGTGATGGTCAGTAACGAGGCATCAATATCATTGGTCGCCCCGTTGAATTTGGTAAGGTTTGTCCCGGTCAGAACCAGTACACCTGTTCCGGTATTATAAGTCGTGCTTGTAATGGTCGGGTTGGCCACGTTGGAAACAGTAACCGCATTCCCTGTCAAATCGGCAACATTGACAGCACTGTCTGCACCAGCGGCCCAATCTTCAGCCCCTGCAATATTATAGGTCGTTGTCCCGGTTGAATTTGTCCCGTTTTTGTTAAAGATCAGGTTCAAAGCAGCACGATCAGTTGCAGACAACGTCAAAGTCGCAGCAGTTGCAGACGTAATTTCCACGTTCGAGGTATCGCTCAGCGTATAAGTTTCGCCACCTTCCCCCGTAAAGGTAAGAAGATTGGCGATCACTTCGTTTGCCGCACCGGACAGTTTCGTCATATTCGTGCCAGTGATGACCAGTGCACCGTTTGATGCATCATAGGTCGCACTTGTAATGGTTGGCACAGGCACATTGGAAACCGTAATGCCATTACCTGTCGCATCAGCCGTATCCCCGGCCGTGACATTGGCGTTCCAGTCATCAGCCGCTGCCAGATTAAAGGTCGTGCCGCCTGTCGATGCGGTGCCTGCCTTGTTCAGCAACAGATTTACAGCAGCCTTATCCGTTGCGGAAAGCGTCAGGGTAAAGGCTGTTGCACTTGTACGTTCCACATTTGCGGTGTCAGTCAGGGTATAAGTAACCCCGCCCTCACCCGTTAGCGTAAACTTATTGGCCGTAATATCATTGGTTGCCCCGGCCAATGCCTGAATATTGGTCCCGGTCACAACCAAAGCCCCGGTCGTCGCGTTATAGTTTGCACTGGTGATCTTTGGATTGATCGATACCGTTACAGCGTTGGTCGCATCGGCAATATCAGTTGCACTATCAGCCCCTACAAGCCAGTTATCAGCGGCAGCCAGATTGTACGTACTACCACCCGATGAAGAAGTCCCCAATTGATCCAGAAGCGCATCCACATTTGTCTTATCCGCGCCAGACAAAGTCACGCTGAAGGAAGTGGCAGAGGTAATTTCAACATTGGATGCAGACGTAATGGTGTAAGTCGCATTCCCCGCCCCACCAGTCAGTGTCAGCAAGGAAATATCAACATCGTTGGTTGCGCCATTTTCTTTAAAGAAATTCGTCCCTGTCACAACCATGACCCCCGTATCGGAATCATAAGTGGCTGACGTAATCGCAGGCGCAGAAACGTTGGAAACCGTAACCGCATTACCTGTCGCATCTGCAATATCGGTTGCAGCTGGTGCACCTGCCGCCCAGTTATCGGCAAAAGCGATATTATAGGTCGTGCCGGACCCGGCTGTTGTGCCGTCCTTGTTCAACAGGCCCTTGACGTTCAATTGATCCGTTGCGGACAGGGTCACAGTAAAGGCCGTCGCCGATGTGATTTCCACATTGGACGTATCGGTCAGCGTATAAGTCGCCCCGCCATCCCCGGTAAAGGTCAGAAGGTTCGCCGTGATATCGTTTGTCGCACCCGCTTGTTGAACAAAGTTCGTCCCGGTGACAACCAGCTGACCATTGCTCCAATCATAGGTCGCAGATGTCACGGCAGGGGCTGCATAGTTGGAAACTGTCACGCCATTGCTGGTGGTATCGGCAATATCCGTTCCGGCAGGTGCCTGTGCCAGCCAGTTGTCTGCCGCTGCAATGTTATAGGTCGTGCCCGCCGTCGCCGACGTCGTGCCATCGTTGTTCAGCAGGCTTTCCACACCCGGAATATCCGCACCGGACAAAGTGACGGAGAACTGCGTCGCTGACGTTACCTCAACATCTGTTGCTGAGGTGATGGTATAAGTCGCCCCGCCTTCCCCCGTCAGGGTCAGCATGGAAATATCAATGTCATTTGTCGCACCGGACTTGGACACAAAGTTGGTCCCGGTCACCACCAGCACATTGGTGTTATAGTCGTAAGTCGCAGATGTAATGGTCGGTGCAGCATAATTACTGACGGTCACACCAGCCGTCGCATCTGCAATGTTGCTGGCGGCATCTGCACCGCGTGCCCAGTTATCGGCCGCCGCCACATTAAAGGTCGTGCCTGCGGTTGCCGATGTGGTGCCATCTTTGTTCAGCAAGCCATTAACCGCCAGACGATCAGTTGCCGACAGGGTCAATGTCGCAGCTGTGCCAGATGTGATTTCAACATCGGCGGTATCGGTCAAAGTATAGGTCGCCCCGCCTTCCCCTGTCAGGGTCAGCATGGAGGCATCAATATCATTTGTTGCCCCGCTGAATTTGGTCAGGTTTGTCCCGGTCAGAACCAAAGCGCCTGTTGAATAGTCATAGGTCGCACTTGTAATCGTCGGGTTGGCAACATTGGAAACGGTCACCGCGTTCCCGGTCAAATCCGCCGTATTTACCGCACTGTCTGCGCCTGCGGCCCAGTTATCAGCCGCAGCAATATTATAGGTCGTAGACCCGGTTGAAGATGTGCCGTTTTTATTGAAGATCAGGTTCAACGCAGCTCTGTCCGTTGCCGACAACGTCAAGGTTGCTGCTGTGCCAGATGTTATTTCCACATTGGCCGTATCTGTCAGGGTATATGTCTCCCCCCCTTCCCCGGTCAAAGTGAACAAGTTGGCAATCACCTCGTTCGTTGCACCGGACAGTTTTGTCATGTCGGTCCCGGTAATAACCAGCGCCCCGGTTGACGCATCATAGGTCGCACTGGTGACAGTCGGAACAGGCACATTGGAAACAGTAATGCCATTACCTGTGGTATCTGCCGTATCGCCCGCCGTCACATTGGCGTTCCAGTCATCCGCAGCTGCCAGATTGAAGGTCGTGCCGCCTGTTGATGTTGTGCCTGCCTTGTTCAGCAACAAGTTCACACCCGCCTTATCCGTCGCAGAAAGCGTCAGGGTAAAGGCCGTCGCACTGGTGCGTTCCACATTGGCCGTATCAGTCAGGGTATAAGTCGCCCCGCCTTCGCCCGTGACGGTGAATTTGTTGGCAGTAATATCATTGGTCGCCCCGGCCAAAGCCTGAATATTGGTCCCAGTCACGACGATCACGCCAGTAGTGGCGTTATAGTTCGCACTGGTGATCTTTGGATTGATTGATACGGTCACGGCGTTGGTCGCATCGGCAATATCAGTTGCGCTATCTGCAGCCACCAGCCAGTTATCAGCGGCTGCAATGTTATAGGTACTGCCGCCAGATGACGATGTGCCGACCTGATCCAGCAACGCATCCACATTGGTCTTATCCGCACCGGACAATGTGACGGAGAATTGGGTCGCCGATGTAATTTCAACATTGGACGCCGACGTGATGGTGTAGGTCGCATTGCCCGCCCCACCTGTCAATGTCAGCAGGGAAATATCAACGTCATTGGTTGCGCCATTTTCCTTAAAGAAGTTCGTCCCCGTTACAACCAGAATACCCGTGTCGGAATCATAAGTCGCACTGGTCACAGTTGGTGCAGAAACGTTTGATACCGTAATCGCATTGCCCGTCGCATCCGCAATATCTGTTGCGGCTGGTGCACCTGCCGCCCAGTTATCAGCAAAAGCGATATTATAAGTCGTGCCGGACCCAGCTGTCGTGCCGTCTTTGTTCAACAGACCGCGAACGTTCAACTGATCAGTTGCGGACAGGGTCACGGTAAATTCTGTCGCCGATGTGATTTCCACATTGGATGTATCTGTCAGCGTATAAGTCGCCCCGCCATCCCCGGTAAAGGTCAAAAGGTTTGCCGTAATATCATTGGTGGCGCCTGCTGACTTGACGAAGTTTGTCCCGGTGACGACCAGTTGACCATTGCTCCAGTCATATGTCGCAGATGTCACGGCAGGGGCTGCGTAGTTGGAAACGGTCACAGCGTTACTTGTTGTATCAGCAATATCCGATCCGCTCGGGGCCTGTGTCAGCCAGTTGTCCGCAGCTGCCAGGTTATAAGTAGTGCCCGCTGTCGCCGACGTCGTGCCATCGTTGTTCAGCAGGCTTTCCACACCCGGAATATCCGCACCGGACAAAGTGACGGAGAATTGGGTGGCAGAGGTAATATCGACATTTGTTGCCGACGTAATGGTATAGGTAGACCCGCCTTCCCCGGTAAAGGTCAGCAGGGAAATATCAATGTCATTATTGGCACCGGAAGCCGAAACAAAGTTCGTCCCCGTCACCACCAGCACATTGGTATTGTAATCATAGGTCGCGGACGTAATGGTCGGGGTGGCATAGTTGCTCACAGTCACGGTTGACGTTGTATCCGCAATATTATTGCCTGCAGGCGCACCTGCAGCCCAGTTATCCGCAAAGGCCACGTTATAGGTGGTCGCTGCTGTTGCAGATGTTGTGCCATCCTTGTTCAACAGGCCATTCACCGCCAGACGATCCGTTGCTGAAAGCGTAACAGTAAAGGCAGTTGAGCTGGTGATATCCACATTGGACGTATCGGTCAGCGTATAGGTTGATCCCCCTTCACCCGTAACGGTAAGCAAATTGGCCGTAATATCATTGCTGGCCCCGCTTGCCGCCACCAGGTTTGTCCCGGTAAAGGTAAAGACACCTGTCGACCAGTTATAGGTCGATGACGTCACCGCCGGATTGGCATAATTGGAAACCGTAATCGCATTGCCCGTCGCATCCGCAATATCTGTTGCGGCCGGGGCTTGCGTCATCCAGTTATCCGCAGCGGCCAGATTATACGTCGTACCTGCCGTGGCCGACGTGGTGCCATCATTGTTAAGGATCGATTCTACATTCACCAGGTCAGAACCGGACAGGGTGATGGTAAATTGCGTAGCGCTGTCAATTTCAACATTGGATGTTGATGTGATTGTATAGGTTGTGCCGCCTTCCCCGGTCAGGGTCAGCAGCGAGATATCGACATCATTTGTTGCACCGGACTGGCTGACAAAGTTTGTCCCTGTAACAACCAACTGGTTGGTGGAATAGTTATAGGCCGCACTTGTAATCGCAGGTGCCGCATAATTGGAAACCGTAATAGTCGCCGCCGCATCCGCCACGTTATTGGCCGCAGGCGACCCTGTCATCCAGTTGTCGATAGAAGCCAGACTAAAGGTTGTGCCCGCTGTCGCCGATGTAGTGCCATTCTGGTTCAACAGACCTTTCACAGATGTCAGGTCCGCGCCGGAAAGCGTCACGGTATAGCTGGTGGCGGACGTAATTTCCACGTTGGAGGCTGATGTCAGTTGATACTGCACCCCGCCTTCCCCGGTAAAGGCCAACAAGGAAACGTCAACATCGTTGGTCGCCCCGGCTGATTTAACGAAGTTCGTCCCCGTTACAACAAGGGCACCTGTTGCATAATCAAAGGTCGCAGATGTCACAGTCGGCACGGCATAGTTCGATACCGTCACCCCGGCAGACGCATCCGCCGCAGATGTGCTATCCCCGCGCATAAAGCCTGCCGCACCTGCCAGATTATAGGTCGTACCAGCCGTGGCTGATGTGGTGCCGTCATTGTTCAAAAGGCTTTCCACACCCGTGATATCATCGCCCGTCAGGGTAAAGCTGAAAGTGGTGCCATTGGTAATTTCAACGTCGGTTGCGGTTGTGATGGTATAGGTTGATCCACCCTCCCCCGTGAAGGTCAGTTTGGACAGATCTACATCATTTGTCGCCCCGGAATTTTTAACAAAGCCCGTACCCGTCACCGTTACCGTATTGGAATTATAGTCATAAGTCGCACTTGTGATGGTCGGCGCAGGGGTGTTGCTGACCGTAATACCATTTGCCCCGGTATCTGCATCAGACGCAGAAGCTGCGATAAAGCCTGCCGCACCATCCACATCATAGGTCGTCCCACCTGTTGAAGCCGTGCCATCCTTATTCAGGATTTGTTCAACCGCAGTCTGATCAGTTGCAGAAAGCGTCAGGGTAAAAGCCGTTGCACTTGTGATTTCGACATTCGCGGTATCGGTCAGGGTATAGGTTGACGCACCTTCCCCCGTAATGGTGAACTTGTTGGCGACCACATCATTTGTCGCCCCAGCCGTCGCAGTAAAGCCCGTCCCGGTCACCACCAGGTTCCCGGTTGAAGAATCGTAAGTCGCACTTGTAATGGTTGGCGCAACGACGGCGTCAGCTACATTATTCACCGCCAAATCATCAAACTTTACAAATGAAAGCGTCCCCCCTGCGTTATTGGAAAATGTCAGGCTCGTCAGACCTGTCCCCAATGACGTAAGATTGATTGACCCCAAAGAACTATCATTAAAGGATTGGGTAAGGGAAGCACCCGTATTCGCCGTGACCTTAATCGTAACGGTACCGCCTGAATATTGGGCAAAGCTAACCGACTGGGGATCAAACGTCTGCCCGCCTGCGAAATTCATAACAATACTGCTTTCATTGCCTTGATAGGCACCCTGAACGTAATTGTTATAGGAACGCACAGAATTCGACGTACCATTGAACTGCAACGAATAACTTCCTACTGTGTAAGCAACATCATCACCCGCACCGCTCGTCCCTCCCGAACTGGTGAAGTTGCCGCCCGTATTAAAGTTGATCGTGCCTGTATAGGCCAGCACATCACTATAATCCGCTAGAGCTTTATCACTAAAGGGTCGATCCGCTTCAATGGTCCCCTTGACAATTTCCAGGTCCCAATCGCCCCCCAAAGCAGCCGAGCCTGTCAGGTCATCGGAAGCCGCAACGTCAGCACCGATTGCAAGCGCCAGAGATTCAACAAACGAGACACCTTGCGCATTGCCCGCAATATCACAACCGTAAATCAAAACATCGCCCATTTCGCTCAGCGCATCGCCTATCACGCCGAGTTCATCTGAATATTCCAATAGGTTGCCTGCGTTCAGAATGGCATTCCCCAAACTTAGCATCCCTTCAGAACCATGCGAGATGATATGCAGGGCATCAATGTTTTCACGGCTTGACAATTCATTGGCCAAAGCCTCAAACCCATCCTGATCCCCCTGAATCATGATCAGGTCCGCTTCGGGTGCCACAGCATCCAGCAGTTTTTGATAATCCTTGACGGAAGTATCAACAACAACCACCTGATTACTGTCTGTATCAGTATCCGTCACCGCTTCTGCCGCAGTTGCAAGGGCTGCACCGTCAAACATAATACGCGGTTCCAGCGCTTGTGCCAGAGGCTCCAGAACAGGTTGTTGTTCTATTTTCGATATATCAGACTTGCGTGTAAAAAAATTCATTATAAACCCTCCGCCTTTTTAAGCGGCACCTGTTTGGGCATTTCGGCTACTTGTTCCTGATCTTCTTGCGGGGTGATAACAAAAGCGCCACTGCCTGTTACATCACTCCAAAAATCCATTCCCTGAAATTTCTCAAACAAGTCCGGAGGTAAAATTGACCGCCTCGGTTTAAATTCCACTTTAGGCGCAACGTCATGTAAACCTGTTACGCCCAGTGATTTATCAAAACTTTCCGCCTTGAATTGCACATTTTCATAATCGTGTCCGTCATACCAAGGCTCATCAATAAACTGATAAACAAGACGCAATACCTTTTCAGGAGCTTGTGCCAAGAGGTTGTAATCAACCACCAACATTTTATCGGCTTGGTCCCCATAAAAAGCTTCTTTCAAACCAGCCCAGGCCATACCAACAAGATTATTTTGCTGCCCCAGATATTCAACCCGGCTATAAACAGTGGCACGCACACCTTCACCACCATAAAGTTTACTGACTTCAAACGGATTTTTACGGTAGACCCGTTCCAGACTATCCATCACCCAGGATACATCGCGCACACAAGCAATCACCTTTGCCTGCGGATACATTTCGTCCACTAGAGGCAGCCGTGCTGTCCAGATACGATTGGTGTCGAAAATGACTTCCTGCGTCTCAGTCTCGTAAAATGCGTCAGAAATTGCACGTAGAATGCCCGGGCGTTTTTCTTCATCAATCAGCCATGGCAACTCAACGCCACCACTCATAAGTTGCAGATTGCTGTTTAGCAAAGAAGCAAGACCGCTGCTCATGGATGCATAAAACCTTGGATTTTGTTTCAGCAATGCAGACAGCAAAGTAGACCCCGAACGCGGCAAGCCCGAGATAAAGTGCATTTTTTTCACGTTTCGACTCATCAAAACCTCAATTGCCAAGACGCGCTATTTCTCAACTTAAAAGTCATTATTTTTTATTATAGTTCAAATTCAGACACATATATACAATTAAAAAGAATCAATAACAACCAACAATATAATCAAAAAAATACCAACAATAAAAAGTTTAAGTTCACCTCCCCCAGTTCAACCGAAAACCAGGAACTGATCAGAAGCCGAGATTTCGTCAAGACAAGAAACATCACATCTTATAAAAAAAATATTTGACCGAGTATCACATTATGTGTTCACACTTATAAAGTAAAATCTAAATAAACCATTCGTTTAGACTTTACACCTTCATAAGTTGTCATTTCTGGCATCTCTTTCACTCTGTCAAAAATGGCTAAATCCACAAAAAAAGGTGAACACATGAAGACTTTATACAAAGCAGGGATGGTTTCCGGCCTCGCGCTTTTGGCTACGTTTGCAACTTCTTCCATCAAAGATGCACATGCATGCGGCCCGGATGCCTATATGGGAACAATCTGCATCACAGCAGCAACATTTTGCCCACGACAATATATGGAACTTACAGGGCAACTTGTAAGCATCAATGAATATTCAGCAGTATTCGCCATTACAGGTGATACATATGGGGGTGATGCCAGAACAACCTTCGGATTGCCAGACGGACGTGGCCGTGAACTTGTACATAGAGGTCAAGGTCCAGGTTTGGACATGATTTTACGCGGTGAATATACAGGTTTCGAACTTGCCCAAATACCATCCGTGTATTTCCCAAGCCATACACACAATATCGATTTTTCACAAGCTGCACTTTCAGCTTCTATTGTTGCAAACAGCGCCCCCGCTTCAGAAACAACCCCAGAATCAAACTTTTTTGCAGATACAACGGCAGCACCAACATACAGCAGCAGCGCCAATAAATATATGGCGGCAGGTTCTGTAACAGCGACGGCTTCTGCTGGTTCAGGAACAATTAGTGTAACGGGCACCACACCAACATCACAAACAGCTGCGACAGCTATTGGCCCACAACTTGGCCTTAAATACTGTGTCGCAATGGATGGCCTGTTCCCACCACGTACATAGCAAACGTTCCATCCAAACCAGGGCGGACGATGACATTGTTAAAACAATACGCTGGTCATCCACTTTTTCAATCCGCCTAAAAAAGAATTTTGGAGTATCAAATTTATGCGCAATATCAAAACAACACTCACAGCGATTGGTTTGGGGGCAGCTATGCTGACGACCATGAGCACTGAATCAGAAGCGGGCTGCAGCGAAACAATCTACACAGGTACCGTTTGCTTTATGGCAGCAGATTTCTGCCCACGCGGCTTCATCAAGGCAGAAGGACAAATTATACCCATTTCCAGTCAAAGTGCGTTATACGCCCTTTTGGGCACCAATTTTGGTGGCAACGGCTCCAGTACCATGGGGATCCCCGAACTGCGAGGACGTGCACCTGTTGGTTACGGGCTAGGTATCAGTATGCAAACAACGATTACCATGGGCTTGCAACGTGGCGTACAAATGGCAAGCATTGGTGCAAATCAACTCGCCCCTCATTCTCACAGCTATAACCTGGATGGACTAACCGTTACTGGAAAAATCAAAGTTTCAGATGCAACAGGAACCTTGGGAACGCCACAAGGCAACTATCTAGCCGGATCTTCCGTGGGTGCCTCCCCACAATACAAAAAGACAGGGACAACTGTTCCAATGGGATCAACGGTATTGGGGAGCATTGACGCATCCGACATCACAGGCACCACCATTACAGGTGCCGGCCAGCCATACCCCAACCAGGGCCCTCGTCTTGGCTTGACAGCCTGTATCGCGGATAGCACGAACCTGTTCCCGCCACGCACATAACAGCAGTCAATACAAATAGACGCATTAATTAAATGACATATGGCATACGCCATATACAGGAGAAAACAATGAAATCTTCTTTAAAACTATTCATGGGTGGCTTGGCTGTTGCTTCAGGGTTAACACTGTTTAACAGCACAGAAGCACATGCGACATGTGACGCGCAGCCTTACATGAGCACAATTTGCTGGACAATGGCCTATTATTGCCCCAAAGGCTATGCAGAGGCAAATGGACAGATCCTTGCCATCAATAATTTCCAGGCACTTTACTCTCTGTTAGGCACCAGTTTTGGCGGTGACGGTCGCACAACATTTGGATTACCTGATCTGCGTGGCCGTGCAGCAATCGGTACAGGACAAGGTCCCGGTCTAAGCATGATTCGACGTGGGCAACAAGTCGGTAAGGAAGAGCATATGCTGACCGAAGCCAACATGCCAGCGCACAGCCATACCATGTCTGCCGGTTCCATCACTATTGAAGGTACAGTCACAGGTGTAACTGATACCGGGGATACGGCAAGCCCAGTTGATGCTTTTGCAGCAGCACGTCCAGGAAGTGGCTTCCCCGCCAAACGTAAACCCTATTATAATGAAGGACCAGGCAATACGACGCTGGCAAGTGATGCGGTTGCATTAGTCGCCAGCCCAAGTGCTATTGCAACTGACCCGGCATTAGCACCTTCTGGTCAACAGCAAGCATTACCACTTCGCGCCCCACAAGTTGGCGTACTCGCATGCATCGCAACAGAAGGTATCTACCCTCCACGTTCCTAAATGCATCGTGCTATACTCTCTAAAAAGCCATGTGATGAAAATTGCATGGCTTTTTTCGTTTTACCCGCAATAGATTAACGCTATAAAACCAAGAAACACACCAACTTGGGGCGCTCGTTTGATTTATTCACAAAAAAAACTGTTTCAGGATAAGGAACCGCGCATTCCACCGGGCTGGCCCTATGCACAAGACCAGCTGGACAAGCTCGTCACCTCCACCGTACAGACCCAATGCTTTGGCAAGAATGACCTTTCAGGCCAGACCTTTGATGTGGACATCCGCTTTCTGAATCAAGATCATTTTGACCAGTTGATCACCCTGCATAAAAAAGTCGTCGCCCATCTGCCCAAACGCGAAATCTTCCGCTCAGACGAAGATGTCTTTTTCCAGGCCCATATGGACCGTCGCGGGAAAACTGTCGGGGCTTTTATTGGCGATCAATTAATCGGCTATGCCGTTGTCTCTTTCCCGAAAAACGATCCCGACAACCTAGGGAAATTTATGAATTTGCAGGGCGAAGACCACTTACGCGTCGCTCATTTCGATGGGGCCAGTGTGAACCCCGATTATCGCGGAAGCCAGCTTCATCGCCTGATGAACAAGGTGCGCGGTACTTATGCTTTTCATGCTGGATATCATCATATGTTCGGCACGGTTTCCCCATTAAACCCCTACAGCCTGATGAACCATCTGTCTGCAGGATTTGAGGTTGTAGACTTCACCAAACGCTATGGCGGGATGGATCGATTGATTATCTATCGCAATGGGCTTACAAAGGAAGAACGGGTTTATAAACAGTTTCATATGGTGAATTTGGATGACCGCCAACGCATCAAAACTGATCTGCAAAACGGATATATCGGGACAGAGGTTATAAAAGATGATCATGCCTATCACCTCTGTCTGGGGAAATAAGATGATCCGCCCTGCTGCGTTCTTCTGTGCTGCCCTATGCACCCTGCCCGCTTTGGCCGATGACAAACCTTTTGATATTTTTATGGTGCAATGGCGCGGGGATACCCAAACGGACGTGGGCTTTAAAAACTTCTTTGAAAGTAGCCGCATCCCAGCCAATTTTACCGTGCGCAACCCGGCCCAGGATAAAGCCGCCTTCCCCAAAATCATTGCCGAAATCAAGGCGCAAAAACCCGACCTCGTCTACACTTGGAGCATGGCGAGTGCGCGTGGCATTGATGGACAGTTAACAGAGGATAATCTTGAAAACTATATTCAGGATATCCCTATCGTGAACTGTATGGTTTCGGACCCGGTGGTGGCGGGTATTGCAACGGACTGGGGCAAGACAAACCGCAATTTCACGGGCGTCTCCCACGTCCCGTCCATTGAGGCCCAGCTAAAGGCGATGAAGCGCTATCAAGACGTAAAAAAGCTTTCCATCGTCTATAACACCCAACAATCCAGTTCCAATAATGCCGCACTTGAACTGGCAGAGCTTGCAAAATCTGGTGGGATAGACGTGCAGCTTCTCCCCCTCAGTTTGAATGAGGAAGGCAAAACAGATCCTGCGGACATTGCTGTGCAGGTGGAAAAAGCGTCCCAATTCAAACCGGATTTCCTCTATATCGGGCCGGATAGTTTCCTTTATGTCAACCGTGACCCTCTGTTTAACGCGGTCAATAAACATAAGCTTGCGACCTTCACGCCGTCAGATGTGTTTCTGGTTAAAGGCGATGCGCTTTTCGGGCTGGTTGGCAGTTACTATGTGGCGGGCCAATATTGCGGCTACAAAGCGGCACAAATCCTGACACAGGATAAAGCGCCGGGCGACATCCCCTTTGATCGCCTGCGCAACTTTTCCACCAAGGTCAATATGTCTGCGGCCCATCACCTGAAACTTTACCCGCCTATGGATATGCTCGCCATTACAGAGGTTATTAAAACGGAAAAATGATGCGCTATGGTATGAGCACACTGATCATTACGGGTCTTTTATTCATCGCTGCCATTGCGTTGGGCTTAAGCATCTTTATCAGCCTGCATAAATTTTCCGACGCTTATAAATCAGCCGTGGATGATCGTTTCTATTTCGCCATGGGTGAAACGGCCAAAAACCTGGAAGCCGAAATGCAGCTGGGCCAGACCATTGATAAATTGACATCCGCTCAGAAATCCATTGATGCGCTGAAAACCATTGATACGGATGTGATCTCGGTTGAAATTTTCGATGATAAAGGCCGCACGATCTACAGCACGGACAACAGCTTCCTGTTCGGCTTTATCCCGGATACGTGGGAACAGGCCTGGAAGAACACAGCGACCAAACAATGGCTGGTGCGCGGGGATGAGGCCAATGCGTTGGGACTGAATCTTAAGAACTCCCTTGATCAATCGGTCGGCAGCCTGGTGGTGCTTTATTCGTCCCAGATTGAAAAACGCGCTTTTGCCACCATCAAGGACAAACTGTTGAACGCTGCCCTTTGGATTAGTGCGATCTGTGCAATGGTTCTAAGCCTTGTGATCTATCTTTTGAGCCAACCATTAAAGCAACATCTGCTGGCTTTTGAAAATGGGATCAAGGCAGAAGACAGCACCGAAGCACTAACCAAAGATTTTCAAACGGCGCGGCTGAGTGCTGAAAAGCAACTGAACGATCTGGAAACAGAACTTCATAAAATTGATGAGGGTGAGACATGATCCGATCCGGCCACGCCCGCAGTTTTATGAAACGGCTATTTATCGCAAGCCTTCTTCTGCTTACCCTTTTTCTAAGCGGCTTTTCCTATTTTGCCCTGAGCGAATTTGAAAAATCCTTCGCCCCCGAAGTGCAGAAGAAAGCCACCCTTATCGGGCAAAAGATATCTACTGATCTATCTCAGGCCCTTGGATATGGTATCCCCTTGTCCGATCTTCGCGGAATGGACACATATCTGAACCGCTTCGTTACAGATAATCAGGATATCGAAGCCATTGAAATCCTGACCGCCGATGGCGGTTTGCTTTATCAATCTGATCAACTGAAATCAGATAATATGCCAACCGTTAACCTGCCTATTAAACACAACGCACAGACACTGGCGCAAATCCATATCCATGCAGCACCGGATTATCTCAATAATCTACTGCTGGATATGAGCTATGATCAGATCACCACACTTTTGATCTGCCTGCTGGTGGCCTTTGAACTGCTGAGCTTCTTTGTCTATGGTCGCATCATCGGCCCGCTGGCCCTGTTTGAAAAGCTGATTGAAAATGCAAAGGTTGGCGATTTCCAGCGCACCATCCATTGTCGTACAACCAAGGAACTGGCGCGCATTGAAAGCCTGCTCAATACTGTTCTTTATCAGATATCGGAAAAGAAACGCGATATTTTTGATACGGCCTATGAAATCCGCTCCTCGCAGATTTCACAGAAAGTGATTAAACGGATCGACCACCTGCTAGACACGAATAAACAACGTCTGAAGACAGGCGAACCCTATGCTTTCAAGGATATGGGCGATGAAAATATCCGCCTGATCCGCTTCCCGCTCTTCCTGTTTATGTTTGCAGAAGAACTGTCACGCCCATTCCTGCCCATGCTGGCACAGCAATATCAGCAGGTGGCCTGGCTGGCAGATCAGCAAAAGATTGCTTCCGCCCTGCCCATTGCCATCTTCATGGCGGTAATTGTGATTGTGTCCCTGATCAGTGGTCATTGGGTGGAACGTTGGGGCGGTAAAAAGCTATTTCTATTCGGCATCATCCCTGCGCTTGCAGGTTATATCGGTGTCTATTTTGCACAAGACTACATCCAGTTCCTATCTGCGCGTGCTTTAAGCGCCTTTGGTTACGCCATCGTTTTTGTGGCAGCCCAAGGATATGTCGCCAATTCCTCAACGCCTGAAAACCGCGCAGCCAACATGGCGGTCTTTGTTGGTGGGGTGCTGGTTGCGGGCATTTGTGGTCCGGCCATTGGCGGGATATTGGCAGCCCAAATCGGCTATCAGCTGACCTTTGTGATTTCCGCTGTCTTTGTGATTGCCGCCATGATCATGCTGATCGGTTTCCTCGGTGAAGACAGTATGGAGAAATACCAGAGCCAAACCAGCAAACGAAACGATGTCTCTTTCGCCATTTTCCAAACAGGGGATTTCACCACCCTGTCTTTTTTCTGTGCCGTGCCTGCCAAGATTATCCTGACCGGGATCATCTATCTTCTGACCCCGCTTTACCTGATTGAACAGGACGCCAGCGAAGCGACCATCGGGCGGGTCATTATGATTTATGGGGTGTTGGTGATCTTCATCATGCCAAAACTATCCAGTTATGCCGATAAAAAGAATATGCATGCCCAGATGGTCATCCTAGGTGGACTGATCGCCGGATGCGGCGGTTTGATTTTCTTCTTCGTAAATGGTCTCTGGGCCATGGTTGCCACCGTCTGCCTGATCGGGATTGGTCAGGCGCTCAGCATGCCGACACAGTTGGCAGAGGTGCAACATATCTTTGCAAAAGACACCTCTAAATTCAGCATCGCAAGCGGGCTGGGTATCTTCCGCAGCGTGGAACGGATCGGCAGTGTGGCAGGGCCCCTTCTAGCGGGTAGCCTCGCCATCAAATTCGGGATTGAAACCGCCATTGCCCTGATCGGGTTGATCGGCTTTGTCGGTGTGTCGTTTTACGGGCTGTTAAGCCTGATGAAAAAAGGAAGGGGCTGATCCATGTTATTGCGCAACAAGCTTAGCCTCATCACCCTGATCTTCTTCCTGATTGCGATCTCAGGTCTTGTCTTTGCCTTTAATTACAGCACGGCCTTGCAGCAAAAGAACTTTGGTGCCAATGCCTCGCTATCCCAAAGTAGCCTGTGGCGAAAAGTGGTGGATGGTAAAATTGCCCAGCTAGAGGAAGTCGTCAACGACCTTCTGCAAAGCCATAACTTAAATATTGCAGATGATGACCAACTGAATGCAACGCTCCAACAGCTAAACCAACAGGGCAACCTGCCGCGCTTTGAACTTTATAAAAACGACGGCAATCTGTTTTATTCCTCCGAAAAAAGCTATTACCCCGCCATCACCATCAGTGCTTTGGAAATTCAGAAGATTGCAAACGGACAGGCGACACCACCTGCCGGGCTGATCATTGATTCCGAACGTAACACATTGATCATCACAAGCCATAAGCTGGACAACGCAGTTCTGGTTTTGGCAGAAGATGTCAACGATGCGCTTTTGGAACTCACCTCCTTGACTAAATCAGAAAGCTATCTGATCAATCGACGCGGGCGTCTCTTAATCGGCACCAATGAAGTTCACTGGAAGACCTTATCTGATCAGGTCGATCTGGATGTAACCAACCCATTTCAGACGCTGGAACAAAAAGATCAGTATTATTCCGCCACCTTGTCTGATGTGACAGGCGCAATCCATCCCATTGGCTATATCATCGGCATTAAGGAAATCACCGAAATTCATCAGCAGTTTATCCAATTGCAGTGGCTGACATACATTTCCATCGCCATCTTTATCCTGATTGCAGCCACCGCCATGTGGGCTTATTTGCGCCAATCCTTCCACCCGTTAAGTGAAGCCATCAACATTCTGGCGGCCCTGTCTGAGGGCACCTACAGCCAGCATATGAATGTGGGTACAGGCAAGGATGAGGTCTCCCAAATTGGGCGCGCCATCATCAAGTTTAAAAGCTATCTTCTACGTCTGGACCGGATGAAACGGGCAAGGGATAAACGCGGTCATCGTCAATCCGTCATTATCCGGCGCGAGATGTCGCAACTGGCTGAAACACTGGATGCGCAATCCCAGACAGAGGTCATGAAAGACCTGGCAGAAATCGAAGAGCGACTGCAAACAGCCAAGGGTGAAAATGAGGATACAACAGGCAGTGACCTCGCCGCCATGGGCCTGACCCTAAAGCGCCTGCGTGAACGCATTCAGGATCAGCACGGCAAGCTGATGGATACGATTGAAGAGCTAGAAGAAGCCCTGAAATCCAAAACCGCCTATCTTGCGCTGCAGCAGGAACTGGCCATCGGTGCACGCGTTCAACTCGCCATGTTGCCCGATGATTTGCCGGAAACCGATTATGTCCATATCTCCGGTCGCATGCAGGCGGCCAAGGAAGTCGGTGGGGATTTCTATGATTTCTTCTATCTGGATGAAAATCGCCTCGCCATCGTAATCGCCGATGTGTCCGGTAAAGGGGTTCCGGCCTCCCTGTTCATGGCGATTACAAGGTCCATCCTCAGATCAACCGCCAGCATGATTGCCAAACCATCAGACTGTATCGCAGCGCTGAATGATGAGCTGTGTGGCAACAATAAAGAAGAGCTGTTCGTCACCCTTCTCTATGGCATTCTGGATTTGCGCGATCACAGCTTCACCTATACCAACGCTGGGCACAATCCGGCTTATCATTTATCAGATACCCTCGCCCCAATGGATTTAACGGGCGATGTGGCTTTGGGTGTGATGGATGAACTTGAATATAGCCAACATCAAATCCAACTGTCAGAAAATGATGCCATGTTCTTCTATACCGACGGCATCACTGAAGCCATGAACCCCGCCAATGAAGAATTCGGCACACCTGCTATGGAAGCTGTTCTGGCGAAAAACCTGAACGCCAATGTCCATGACCTGCAAGATGAAATGGTGAAAGCTGTTGACGGATTTGCAGATAGCGCGCCGCAAGCCGATGACATCACCTGTGTGGCGGTTAGATTAAAAGCGAAGAAATCGAGTTAAGATACGATCTGGACCGCACCGTCTTTATCATCCGCCACAGACAGAATTTTCAGAAAACCACTGATCTCGAACACTTCCTTGATGTGATCGGCCAGAGCAAACATGGCAAAACCGCCCTTGGCCGCCTTGCAGCGTTTGGCCGCCATCAGCACAACGCGCAGACCCGCACTGGAAATATATTCAATCTTTGAAAAATCCAGCACCACACGGCTTTGCCCGCCTTCGATCAATCCGATGACAGAAGACTGAAACTCAGGGGCGCTTTGGCTGTCGATCCGACCATTTGGTGTCAGAACCAGACATACACCGATTTCTTCCTTGGAAATTTCCATCCCGATTGATCCCTTAAAGGTTGAGCCTGATAAATTGATAATCTTTTGGCCTTGCCTAAGCAACTTAAAACGTTGCTTTTTGTGATCCCTCTATGATTAAGTAAGGGGCGCAATAAAAAAGACGGTTGGTTCCTGTGTCTAAAACACTCTTTAAAGAAAATCTAAAGATCGATCTGGCGGAGATTGAACGGCTGGCCGAACGCATCAATGCCTTTGCCGACAGCCAGTCCATAGACACATCAACAACCTATAAAATCAACCTGGTGCTGGATGAATTGCTGACCAATATCATCAATTACGCGCAGGCAAGCGAACTCAACGTCTCTGCTGAAATTGATGATAAAACCCTGTGCTTTACCCTGCAAGACAACGGCACGGCCTTTAATCCGCTGACAGACAGCAAAGCCCCGGATACAGACGCCAGTCTGGAAGATCGAGAAATAGGCGGTCTGGGTGTGCATTTTGCCAAAACATTTATGTCCTCGCTTGATTATCAACGCGCGGGAACCACCAATATTCTAACGCTCACATTGGATTTGGACTGATGATCAGAAACTTGCGCCAAAAATCCCAACATCTTCTGGAACGCGGTCTGGTCCATGGCACGTTGGTACGCCTGTGCCTTTTATTTGTCGGCAGTTTCATCTTTATCCTGATGGGCACCGGGGCCTATTTTGTCGGGCTGTTTGATGATGAAAACAAGGCCGTAGAAAATATCGGCACCGATTATGGCGGCGGCTTTATCGATGCTTTCTGGTGGTCCCTGAAACATGCGATTGACCCGGGCACCTTTACAGGCGATTACGGGTCATCCTTTGTCATCGTGGTTTATGCGCTGATTATTACGCTAGGTGGTTGGGCTATCTTCGGTGTGTTCGTTGGTGTGATCTCCGCCAGCATTGAAAAGCGCCTTGCCCAACTGGATAAAGGCATTGGCCGTGTAGTTGTTTCTGATCATGTCCTGATTTTGGGCTGGAACACACGCGCACCTGCGGTCATTGCCCGCCTTTTTGAAAATAAAGCCAACCCGACCATTGTCGTGCTGGCCCCGCAAGACGTCCCGACCATCAGAAATGAATTGCGCCTAAGTGAACAGCTGGATTCAAAGAAAGCCCATAAAGTCACCTTCCGCCAAGGCGTGGTAACCAGTGAGCAGGAATTAAAAGGCGTATCGTTCGAACATGCTGAACGGATCATTATCCTTGCCAATGACGACCCGAACCAGGATGAAATCAGCAATGACATGGTCAGTATTGAACTGATCAGCCTGTTTGCCCATACCAAGACCTGGGTCAACGGCAAACCTCATATCGTTGCGGAAATTCTGGATGACAGCACACGCGAGATTGCCAACCTGGCAGGGGATCATCAAATCCCGGTCTTTACCTCCACCGACACGGTCAGCCGCATCATCGTACAAGCCTCGCGCCAACCGGACCTGTCCAAAGTCTATCTGGAACTGTTTTCCGGCGGCCAAAGTCAGTTGATGATGCAGCATGTGCCCGATTGCACAGGCATGGCTTTTATAGATATCCTCAATAAATTCCCCGAGGCAACCCCCATCGGGGTCTGTGACGTGCTGGATTTAGAAGACCGTCTGGTTCATATCCCGGACATCAACCCGCCAGCGGACCATATCATTGAAGAACAGGAAAAAATCATCCTGATCTCCAACAGTAAATCCATCCGCTTTGATAAAGATCAGGAAGCTTTCACGCCGTTAGATGCGATGGCAGAAAGCGGCAAAGCTTCAACACCCTTTGAACGCATCCTGATTTTGGGCTGGAATCAGGGGATTTATAAAATTCTTGATCAATATGCGACATATCTTCCGAAAGAAGATGGACACATCAAGGTCGTCAGTTCCTATGATGTTGAAAAAGCCCAAAACCTGTTGAAACATAAGGCCAAACGGGCGGTGGATACGGCCGAGGTCAAGCTGGAACAGGCAAACTATCTTGATCGTGACACCATGAAAGCTTTGCTCAAGGAAGATTATGACCGGGTCATTCTTCTGTCCGATCAATCCAAAGGGATCAAGGACCGCGATTCCATCATCAAGATGTCCCTGATCCTGCTGCAATGGGCGTTTGAAACACAAAACCTTGCCAAAACACCCCATGTCATTGCCGAAGTGATCGAAAACACAGGCATGCTGGCACGCCCGCCCTATTCACAGTTTGAACTAATTTCGTCCCCCGAAGTCGCCAGTCGCATGCTGACTCATTTCGCCCAAGAAAATGATTTGCGCACCATCGCAACGGAATTGCTCAATCCCTTGGGACAGGAAGTCAACCTACGCCCGGCGGTAGATTATGTTGAGCTGGACACTGCATTTAAATTTGGGCAACTTGTCCGAAGTGCGAAAGAAAAGGACCAAATCATTTGGGGCATCATCCGAGCAGAAAATAAAAAGATTATTCTCAATCCCGACAGCAATATTGAAATGACCCTGTCAGATGGGGATCAGGTGATTATCCTGTCTCATTAAGCTACCCCTTTTGAACAAGCCCCCCCCCTCCAAAAGGATTGTTGTCGCATTGGTCAACTTCGGGCAAAATAACGCCCAGAATCAAAAGGTAAGTTGAAGGGGATTGTTATGTCATCATCCATGGATGGGCTTTATGCCAAAGGCGTTGGCCAGATTGTTGACCAGTTACGTGCCGAATTCCTTGATGAAGTCAAAGAAACCCTGGAAACTCTGACCTTTATGATCGACGAGGTTCGCCGCGAACCCGATGATATGACAGAATTGGTCAGCGCCGTCCAAAAAGCCATGCTATCATTGAAAGGCCAGGCCCATAACTATGAAATGGCAGCCCTGGCAACTGTCGCGCTTCGCACCGAAGATTATCTCGCCAATGTCAAAACCTTTCCGCCACGCATGCTTGATGACATCCAGACCTTTGTGGAAGCCATGATTGATATCATCGAAAAACCGATTGATGACGAACATGACATTTCCAAACTGGTGCGTGGCCTGCCTGCCAAAGTTCGTCTGGATGATTCCATTCTGGATGTTCGCAATATCGAAGTTCTGCTGGTCATGCACCATGGGGCTGCCACCCACTTTGTCGAACGTGAAATGCAGGAATGTGGCTATCGCATTTCCACATGTACCTCCACGCTAGATGCATTGCCCCTGATTATCCGCACGAAACCGGATTTGGTCATCATCTCAGCAATGATGCCGGAACTGTCCGGGATTGATCTGGCATCCGGCCTTGCTGAAATGCCCGCGACGCGTAATATCCCAACCGCACTGATCACCAGCCTGCCGCAAGACGATCCATATTTGCAGCTTTTATCTGACCGTGTGCCGATCATTCATAAAAATGCCTCCTTTGGTGATGATCTTGCCGATGCGCTCAGTAAATTATTTTTAATTTAGCTTTCTCCTCCATTTGGATGAAGACGGCGCGTATGAAATGATATATTCTACAACTAATAGATTGATAAAAATCAACTAAAAGTAAACATGGATAACAGGTAAAGGCGCCGCGACACTATGACACAGACCATCAGCTACCGTTTTTTCGCCCCGAAAGAAGAACAGGTGCAGATCAATCTGAACTTTGATGACGAAACCTATCAGCTGCAAATTGATGAGAATGGGGAAAAGCCTGAGTGGGCGAAACTCTCCCATCAAAAATGTTCCAACTGTCCTTTGGGTGATGACGTTGAATGGTGCCCAGCCGCCTTGGGTGTTGCTCAGTTCCTGCCAGCGTTTAAAGCCAAGTTCTCCTATGAAAAAACCGTTGTAGAGGTTGAAACTCCGACCCGTACCGTCGTGACCAAGGCAACCTTCCAAACCGGGATTGCTTCTCTTCTCGGCCTTACTTGTGCCACATCAGGCTGTCCGCACACCAAATTTCTGCGTCCACTGGCGCGCTTCCACCTGCCCTTTGCGACCGAACAGGAAACAGTCTTTCGCTCCCTGTCCGCCTATCTCTTGATCCAATACAAAGAAAATCACGATCAAGGCAAAATCAAGCCGCTGACCTTCGATGGCCTGAACGATGCATACGCCACTCTTTCCATCGTCAACAGCTTTTTGGCCGAACGTCTGCGCGACGGGGTAGAACGTGATGCGGCCTTGAATGCGGTCATGATCCTGGATGGGTTCGCCCTCATCACACCGGAAAATACCGACGGGTCTTTCCTTGACCTTGAAGGCGTATTTGTCACCGAATAACCAAATTTATTGGTTTAACAACGCTTTAAATCATTTCTTAAGACTCAGTGGTCATTATCGCTATAATAAAGCGAAACTTTGTCTGTTGAATGGACAGTCATGACCACTGAAGAAGAAACAGAACTTTATAAGGCCCAGACGGATATCCGTCATTTAAAGAACACGATTTCTGCCCTGCGCGACGAGCTTGACAGCCAGACCGCCAGCAAGACAGAAGCCGTGCAAAAAGCCGTGGCTGACGCCCATCAGGACCACCTGCAACTGCAAAACACCGCCCAAGCCTTACGTGACGAACTTGAAAATATGCGCCGTCAAATGGATGACGCCGTCCAGCAGGCAAAAGCCGAAGCCCATGGCGAAATTGTTCAATTGACCAAGACAGCGCAGGCCCTGCGTGACGAACTTGAACGTATGCGCGCAGAAAAAGATGCCGAAGTGCAGCGCACACTGGCCGATGGCAAACAGGAAGCCCAGACCCTGATCCACACCGCACAGGCCTTGCGCGATGAAATGGAAAATCTGCGCACCGATAAAGAAGACACCGTCCAGCGCACCAAAGCAGACGGACATGGCGAAGCCTTACAACTCCAGCGCACCATTGGTTCCCTGCGTGATGAGATGGAACTGATGAAACACCGCTATGATGATGAACGCCAGGAATTGGAACGCACGTTTCGTGATGAAAATCAGCAATTACGTGATACTATTACAACATTGAGGGAAGCCTTGGAGGCGCAAAATGCCGGAAAGTAATTCCAGCACAGATAAGGATGTGGTTAAAAACATGGTAACTGCCAACACGGCGGAACTTGTTTTAAAAGTGTCCCATGACGTGGCAAAAGCCGACAGTCTGGACGAACAGCTGCGCATCATTATGGAAGCGGTGACCGCAGCCACCAATTCAGACCGTGGCACATTGTTCCTCAATGATTCCGCAACGAACGAGCTTTATTCCCGTATTGCCCTTGGTGATATCAAACGCGAAATCCGTATCCTCAATAATTCCGGTATTGCAGGTGCAGTTTATCAAACCGGCGAAGGCGAGATCATTGAAGACGCCTATGCCGACAAACGCTTTAACCACAGTGTTGACCACGCAACCGGCTATAAAACCGAAAATATCCTTTGTGCGCCAGTTCGCACCGTTAAGGGCGATATCCTTGGTGTTGCCCAGACCCTGAACAAGAAAGACGGGGCGGAATTCACGCAAGAAGATCTCGCCATCATGCAGGCGATTACCACGCAAGCTTCCATCGCCCTTCAAGGCACGCTCTTTATTGAACGCATGGAAAAGCTGCGCCTTCAGGAAGCTGAATTCCTCAATGTGGTGTCTGATGTATCGTCCGAGATCAATCTAGGTCCGCTGTTGCAGATGATCATGACCGCCATCACCAAGATGTTGCAGGCTGATCGCTCCACCCTGTTCCTGAATGACGAAAAAACCAACGAGCTTTATACACAGATCGGGCAAGGCCTTGGCGCCACCAACATCCGCCTGCCCAATCACTTGGGCATTGCAGGCGCGGTTTATACCTCTGGACAGACCATCAACATCCCATATGCTTATGCGGACCTGCGCTTTAACCCGGCCTTTGATAAACAGACAGGATATTTCACCCGTTCCATCCTCTGTTGCCCGGTTTTGAACAAGGACGGCAAAGTGATCGGGGTGACCCAGGTGCTCAATAAAAAAGGCGGTCCGTTTAATGACGAGGACGAACAACGTCTGAAGGCCTTTACCTCCCAGATCGCAGTGGGGCTGGAAAATGCCCAGCTCTTTGCTGATGTTCAGCAGATGAAAAACTATAACGAAAGCATGCTGGAAAGTATGAGTAACGCCGTTGTGACCTTCGATGAAGAAGGCACGATCGTGACGTGTAACGCAGCGGGTTTACGTATTCTACAAGTCAAAGCCGAAGACATCATCGGCAAAAAAGATGATGAATTCTTCGTCAATGACAATGTATTTGTGGTTGAACGTCTGCGCACCGTGCGCGATGAAAACGAAGGCGATATCTTCCTGGACGCCGTGTTGAAAATTGGCCCGGATGCCGAAGAAACATCGGTCAACATCACCACCTTGCCGCTTTTGGATGATGACTCCAAAGCCATCGGTACCATGATCATGATGGAAGACATCAGTTCAGAAAAACGCATGAAATCGACCATGTCGCGCTACATGGACCCGGGCCTGGCCGACAAGCTGATGGGCGGTGGTGAAGAACTTCTGGGTGGTCAAAGCAGCGTGGCGACCGTGCTGTTCTCCGACGTTCGAAGCTTTACAACATTATCCGAAGAACTGGGTGCACAAGGGATTGTAAGCCTGCTCAATGACTATTTCACCGTCATGGTGGATTGTTTGAACGAAGAAGGCGGCATGCTGGATAAATTCATCGGCGATGCCATGATGGCCATCTTCGGAACACCCTTTCCTCATGAAGATGACCCGGACCGCGCCGTTCGCTGCGCCATCGACATGATGGTCAAACTGCGCGAATTTAACGCGCAACGTGCCGCCAAAGGCCTGATGGAAATTGACATCGGGATCGGGTTGAACACCGACAACGTGGTTTCCGGTAACATCGGCTCGCCCAAACGGATGGACTATACAGTCATCGGCGATGGCGTAAACCTGGCAGCCCGCCTTGAAAGCGGCACCAAACAATATGGCGCCCATATCCTGATTTCTGAATTTACGTTTAAGGCGCTGAAAGGCACCTATCGCTACCGCGCCATGGACCATGTGGTGGTAAAAGGAAAGACCGAACCGGTCGCCATTTACGAGCTTCTGGACTACCACACCGAAGAAACCTTCCCCAACATGATCGAAGCCCTTGATCACTTCCGCGACGGCATCGAATGTTATCGCAAAGGCACCTGGGACGACGCCATCGCCAAATTCCGCCGCGTGCTGGAACTGAACCCGAAAGATAAAGGCTCAGAGATTTACATTGAACGCTGCGAGCATTTGAAAGCGAACGTCAAACCGGAAGAATGGGATGGTATCTGGGTGATGACGTCGAAGTAGGGTTGCCTTGCAAAGTTGTTGCATTCTCGGACGCGATATCTAATCGCGAACATAACTCGGTAACTATTCACAGAACTGATCATTCTACCTCAAATGACAGACTAACTAAACAGGTCAAGCCCCGGCAAACACCATTCGTCGGGGTTCAGACAATGATGCAGATAAACTGCAAGCCCTGCATCCCCCGTCATCAATGAAAAACGTCTTTGTCCATATTGTGCACGGTGTTCTTGAGATTGTTGTATGGCATGAGATGCAAATGCTCTAGCTTTGTCCAACCAGTGGGACTTACCATCTCTATGGTACATTGCTAGGAACGCATACCCATTTCCAGCGGTTCCATGGCAGATACCGGGGCCTTTCGTAAGTGGACCTGCATGCCAAACCAATGCGCTAGCTTCAGCTAACAATGTATCTAAGGCGGGCCTTTTTGTCTTTGGTACTGCACTCAAGGCAGTCACAATGCCCGCTGCCCCATGACACCATTGGACAAACAATCGGCCTTTGATCGGCGGAGCGCTGGCAAACCAGTTCACCATACCATTTTCATGCAGAGCATAGGACTTGAGGGTTTCTATAGTGCGGTCAATGGCGTTAGTGATATGATTATCAGATAATAGATCAGCACCTTGCAATACCACGTTCAAATTTCCAGCGATACCATGGCAGGCGCCAAAATAGGAGCGTTTTTGTCCAAAAATATCGTTATCCCAAAGCCATCCAGAACCATCAGCAACTTGATACCAGTTCAACCAAAGAGCTTCAGCTCCATGTTTAAAAGCAGACTTCCAACAATCCTCATTTGTAGCGCGATAGAGAGCCAGAGCAGCATACATCATCCCAGTCTGCCCGCTCGTAATCTCATGGGCGGGGTGATCAAGAAGTCTTGACATGCACTGTCGAGCTCGGGTCTGAATGAGTTTATCCGTCGGATCACTCAGAATTGCTGGTACAAGAATGCCTAGCTCGCCGACTTGAAGTCCCATTTCTACCGCACCAAGGTCCGGGTTCTTTAGAAAGTTACGATAGATTTGAGGCAACTGATCACGAAGATCTAAAGTTGAGTACCCACTTCTACGTAAAATTTCCGTTGCAACGACAACTCCTGCAGCACCCGCGTACAATGCCCATTTTGTATCCTGCTGCAAGTAACTTTCAGCATCCAGTGGGTGCAAAGGCCAACCTCCATCCCACTGCTTGGCGATTCGAATTTCATCTAAGATTCTAGCTATTTCTACGTACGCATCTTGGGCTGACCAAGGTCTGTCTGTCAGGTCTGTATGGCGCTCAAAGTCATAAAGAGATGTCATAGGTTTAGTATTTACTTAAGTTTATGAAATAATTTCACTCTTTACCGAAAAAGAAGCCTTCTTCAGAAATGTCTAGGGCTATACACTCTCCGCAAGCGCCCGCTTAGCAGAAAAAGACTTCAACGAACACCCAATCGGACCCCCATGCGCGACCTCTTCCAGTGGTTTCTCTATCGCATATTTGGAAAAAATTTGCGCATCAAGACCAGTAGACCGTAGGCAATTGACAGGAATTCCAATAAAGGGAGCTCTAGGATTTTTCATCATATTCCCAAAATGAAGACCTAACAACTCGGTTAATTTCAGCCCCTTCATTAATAGCTTGATAATAAGGCCGAGGAGGTCTCCATTTTATATCAACGGAACGTTCAATCCAATTCTGATTGCTCAGTATTTTGAGAGAGTTTGAAAGCGCTCTATCCGTGATTGGATTTAAATCCAGTTTCAGATCAGAGAATTTCTTTGGCTGGCTCACAACCGCTAAAACCGGAATGGTCCAGGCCTTGCGCAGAAGACTGCTACCTGTCTCATCCAAGGTAATTTCGTCAATTTCTTTAGCCACTGTCGCGACAACCTCCCCCAATTGAGTTAAGCGGAATTCTGGTCTTAAGGGATGACCATGACCGGGGTTGCGTTCCAGAAGGTTTAAACTCTCCAGATGCCGTAATGAATGCACAAAAGTGGTTCGGCTGGCACCTGAGGCTGCCAGCAATGCCGCTTGGCGTCCGGGAACGCCGCGATGCATTAAAGATAAGATTTTCAGTGACCACGCTTTGGATGTCACCTTGACAAGCAATGAAATGTCCATAAAATATAGTATATATACTTTTAATTATCAGGGAAAGTTTTATGTCAGTTATTGAATTGGATAACACGATCACACTTGCACTCTCAGTCAGCGACAGACATGCAAGCGCCAAATGGTATCAGGACAATCTCGGTTTTGAAGTTATCTACCACGCTGATGATGTTGGCTGGAGCGAACTGAAAACAAAAACCGACGGCGTCACACTTGGCCTGGGTGAGCAAACAGAACCGGCACCAGGTAATTCAGTCCCTGTTTTTGGCATCGGCGATATTGATGTTGCACGCAAAGCACTCGAAAATGTAGGCGTTAAATTCGATGGGCCTACAGAAACCATTGAAGGCATGGTCAGTACAGCCACCTTCTACGACCCTGATGGAAATGCGTTGATGCTGGCACAAGATTTATCGACATAGCAGGCCGTATGGGTCATTCCGGCGACACGTGCCTAATTCCCCCTTGATGACATAGAATTTTCCACCTAAACCTTCACATCCCGGTCACGCAAAGGCACATCGACCCAGAACACGCTGCCCTTGCCGACGTCGCTTTCAAAACCAATACGGCCGCCTAAAAGTTCAATGATTTGTTTGGTGATGGTCAGGCCGATGCCAGTGCCTTCAATATGGCCAGCTTCCAGCCCCAGGCGCTCAAACGGTTTGAATAGACCGTCCTGCTTTTCCTCCGGGATACCGGGGCCTGTGTCCTGAACCTTGATCCGCACCAAGTCATCCTCGTGCAGCACCTCGCATGTCAGGGTCACGGTGCCGTTTTGCTGATTATATTTAACCGCGTTGGAGAGCAGGTTAAGCAGAACCTGTTTCAGACGGGTGCTGTCAGTCCAGACCTGGGGAAGATCATTGCTGTTGATCTGATCAATAATCTGGATACCTTCTTTTTCAGCCCGTGTCTGGATCAGGCTCAGGGTTTGCTCAACAACTTCGCCGACTTCAACTTGTGCGAAATTCAGCGACATGCGCCGAGCCTCGATCTTGCTCAGTTCCAGGACCTGTTCGATCAGTTCCAGCAAATGTTTGCCGCTCTTTAAGATCAGGTCAACATAGGCGCTTTGTTTGTCCGTCAGTGGCTCACTCGTTCGATATTGCAGCAATTGCGCGAAACCGAGGATCGCATTCATGGGCGTGCGAAGTTCATGGCTCATGGAAGCGAGGAATTCGGATTTGGCCCGGTTTGCTTCGATGGCTTCCAGCTGCGAACTGCGAATGTCGCTTACGTCTTTTGTGGACGACAGAATATAGGGCTGCCCGTCTTTTTGCACGATACAAGCCGACATAATCCCCGGCCATAAGGAACCATCTTTCTTGCGGAAATTCGACGCCAGATTAACCAGAATGCCATCATTTTTTAGACCGGAGACCAGCTTGTCTCGATCCTCATCTTTCTCCCACAGGTGAAGGTCCAGGGTATGTTTGCCGATGACCTCTTCACGGGCATATCCGGTCGTTTGGCAAAAGCCGTTATTCACATCGACACACAGCCCGTCATTCAGGCTTGTGATCATAAAGACATCAGGAATAATCTCGTAAAAACGGCGAAAAATCTCTTCACTTTCCTTGAGCTTATTTTCCGCATTTTTAATCTCGGTAATATCCTGAGCAAAAGAAGAAACGCCGATAGGAATGCCATCCTCCCCAATCAAGGGCGCATTAAACCATTCACACAAAATCCTGCGGCCATCTTTAGTTATATTCTCGTTAATGCTATGACTGCCGCCCGTCTGGTTTAACAAGGCATTGAAAATCTCATCAACCCGATCATGAAGATCTTCATGAATAATCAAATTTTTTGGGTTTTCGCCAATTGCTTCCTGATTGCTGAAACCAAAAATTTTCTCAGCCGCCGGGTTCCACCCGACACAATGAAACTCTCTGTCCCATGAAATGGCGGCCAAAGGTGTTTTTTCAAGGTAGAGGGACAAGCGTTTTTGACTATCGCTTAAATCGTTTTCCAGATTTATGCGTTCTTCCAATTCCTCGCGCAATGCACGGTTTTGGCAAATCAGATAGGAAATAATGCCCCCGGCAATAACGCCGATTACAGCAAATACAATAACATCCAGCAGATCAAGCTGCAGTCTCCCCGAAATCACGGAGTGCACAAACGCAGAGATTACGCCAAGCAGCGCGCCCCCCAATACTCCAGCCAAAACCAGAGATTTGCCCTTTTGGTGAATTTTCAACACGTCTTGCGCCTTCAACCAACTGGAAATTATAGACCCCGATATAAAATAGAACACCAAGAAGCTGTAGACAACGGAATTTAAAAAGCAACCTGCATATTCCCCCCCTTGTTACAAAAACATGAAAAGCGCTCACAAACTTGTGAGGTGTGATGAGGATCACGCCATCAGTCTGTTTCTTAAGCTTTAATTGCTGCTGTATCGGGGTCACAGAACGTGGCCTATCAAGAGGTGAGTTCGTGTAACTTTTTCGGAGCAGAGAATATGCCCACACCAACCGAACTTTTAAACCAAGCCAACCGCCAAGTTGGCTTGAGTGACCCTTCCCTTGCCGTAGGATTAAGCGGCGTCGTGGATTGGTCAACCCAAATGGCATTCCTTGATATTGCAAAAATGATGCGTCCCTGGAGCACATCTGTAAACGGGCAATATCATACCTATGAAGACCTTGAAGAAGGCGGCTATTTCGCAGATGGCGTTCTGGACGAAAACGGCTGGCCAACGGAAATTCCGGCAGGATTAGACGGATTATCAACCCTATGGGCCTGGGGCGATAATCAAAATGACACTGCCGCAACTTCCCGCATTGGCCGATATGTCGTGAATTACGAAGGTGAAGGCACCCTTTCTTTCGCAGGCGACGTCACCATCATCAACGAAGAGCCTGGCCGCATTGTCTTTGATAATACCCGTGGGGACACCATGATCCTGTCTATCACGGACACCGACCCCAATGACACAGGCAATTATATCCGTGATATCTCCATCGTGAATGAAGATCATCTGGCCTTACATGAAGCAGGCGCGCTTTTTAATCCGGATTGGATTGACCTGATTGAAGATATGCGTGAATTCCGTTTTATGGACTGGATGGATACCAACAATTCCACCACACAAGAATGGACGGACTATACCAGTCTGGATGCTTATACCTATTTCGGTCAGCCACCCATTGAAACCATCGTTGCGTTGGGTAATCAAACTGGAACGGATATCTGGCTAAACATCCCCCATTTTGCAACGGACGAGCTGATCACCAACCTTGCCACTTATGTGCGCGATAATTTTGACCCTGCCCTGAAAGTCACGGTCGAGTTTTCCAATGAGATGTGGAATTCCGCCTTTGGCCATACGGTTGAATTTGACCAGATCGCCATGGAAGTCTTCCCGGATGCGTACCCTTACGAAGCCCGGCTGAATTATTTCGGGCAGCGCACAGCCGATACCATGAAAATCTGGACCGATGTGTTTGGTGATGAAACCGCAGACCGTCTGGTGCGTGTTGCGGGTTCCATGACCGACAACACCTGGGTTAGTGAACAAATCCTTTATGCGCCCTATGCGGAACAACAAGGTGATCCGGACTTTGAACCACCCCATACCTATTTCGATGCCCTGGCGGTAACCACCTATTTTGGCGGGGCCATTGTCACGGATGAAACCCAGTTCAACAATCTGGTTGCGGCCATTGAAGACCCGAATGTGGATGCCTTTGCTTATCTGGCAGATCAGTTACGCGACCCAACGGTTGACAGCTCCATCCCGCAAGTTCTGGAAGCCTTGGCACAGCAACGTGCCTTGGTCGATCGGCTTGATATGGACCTTTTGGCCTATGAAGGCGGACAGCATGTCCATCACTTCTTTGCCACCAGCGGGAATGCAGCGCAAATCACAGACTTCATGATCGAATTCGTCAGATCAGACCATATGGCAGACCTTTATCAGGACCTCTGGGACGGTTGGGCCGAAGTGGGCACAGGTCCCTTCATGCAGTTTGGCGATGTGGGCGAACCGGGCCTTTACGGGTCCTGGTCCATGTATGAAGATCTGGCAAACACCAATCCACGTGCGGAACTACTGGAAGAATTAAACGCCACAACCACCCTGACCTGGGAAGATCGCGGTGGCGATCATTTCCAGCAGGGCGTGATTGAAGAAGGCACGGCAAGTGCTGACACATTGATCGGCACGACCCAGGAAGATTTCCTGATCGGATCAGACGGGGACGACACCCTTGTCGGTGGTCTGGGCAATGACGGCCTGCATGGTGGTGACGGCCAAGATCATGTGATTTTAAATGGCAGTGTTGAGGATTACAGCTTCACAGCCATTGAAAATGGTTATCTTTCCGACGGGCTGGATGGTCTGGATCGGCTGATTGATATAGAATATGTCGATTTTTCCGATGGCAGTCAGCTTCAACTGGATACAGGCGAGATTACCCCACCTGAAGAAGACCCAGGTGAAACCCCGCCAGAAGACCCGCAAATATTTATCGGCACGGCAGAAGCACAGCAATTCGTTGGCACTGATGCGATTGATACGGTCAGCTATAAAGCGTCTGAAAACAGGATTGTTCTTGATCTCGCAACCGGGGAAGGTCGCAAAGGCGATGCAGATGGCGATACCTATGAAAATATCGCCAACATCATCGGGGCAGATCATGAAGGCGAAGGTGATTTCCTTCGTGGTGATGACGCCGACAATGTCATCATGGGGCTGAACGGCCATGACAATATCGCAGGCGGCGGTGGTGCCGACACCCTTGATGGCGGGGAAGGCTGGGATTTCCTAAGCTATTCTTCCTCAGGTGAAGGCGTAACCATCGACTTGACCACTGGTACGGGCCATGGCGGTGATGCCGAAGGCGACGTCCTTTCAAACTTTGAAGGGATTGAAGGATCCTACCATGACGATATCCTCATTGCCGGAAACGACGGCGTCTTCCTGACAGCCGGTGAAGGCAATGACACTTTGGTTTCCGGTTCCGGCGATGACGCCATGATGGGTGGCCTGGGGGCTGATACTTTTGTCCTGCAGGGGGCGGCCATGGATATCATCAAGGATTTCAATCAGGAAGATGGCGATATGATTGATATCTCAGCCTTCCTTAATAACTATGATGAGACACGTGATGACCTGTCCAACTTCGTGCAGATCACCCAAGAAGGCACCAGCACCATCATTAGTATTGATGAAAGCGGGTCTGGTCATGGCTATAGCAGCATTGCAACCCTGTGGAATACGCAAGAGAACACAAGTCAAAGCCCAGATATCAGTGCCTCCCTGATCCTGAGCTAACATAAGGCCAGGCGGGAAAGGATCTCTTTCCCGCCAAAGGTCGTATATGATCGCATGCATATTCATGGCACAGTTTATCGTCATTGATGAAGGAACTTTCCCCATGCGCATGCGACTAGCTGTTTTTACTTTCATCCTGTGTTTGATTTTCACGACGCAAGCCTTTGCAGAGGAAAAATCCGTTTATCTGGAGGACACGGATCAAAAGCGTCTGAAGATCGCAACGCTCACTCTGACAGGCAATACCTACACCCTCGCCTTCATTGATGCCCCGTTTGGTGACTATTTCCTGTCCATGCGCCCCTTTCGCTGTATCGAAAATGTCGGGATGGTTTGCCACCAACCCTACCCCTACGATTTGAAAAGAACCTTATCAGACACAGATCTGCGCCCGCTTGAATATGACCTGCTGTTCATCGCGCGAAAGCCCGGCGAATATGGCATTGATCCTTATAATGGACGTTATTTCAAACTCAGTAAAACCGATAACGGATTTGACGGGATCATTCATGCAGTTGATCTCAATATTCTCGCCTCACCCCCGGATGACAGGGTGATCTACCCTATTGATGATGACGTGCTGGATGAACTGGAAGCCGAAAGCGCCCAATATCCCAAACTGATCATCGAATAAAGATTGCACCCAAACTTTCAACGATTTAGGCTAAGTCATTGTCTTGGCATTTCCTTTGTTTGAAAGTTTGCGATCAATGAAAAAGATTTTCACGATGGGTCTGGCCCTTTGTGCCATGGGTGCCCTTTCAGCATGCGGCAACACCTCGGACCAGACTGTTCAGGAAACACCAAAAGAAGTTCAGGATCAGATTGATCAACTGATCCGCCTCGGCGATAAAACCCGTCAAAGCGGGGATTACCGAAATGCCCTGACCTTTTATCAGCGCGCCTTCAGTCTGGATGCGAATAACAGAACGACCCTTTTTCTTTTGGCTGAAACATCCCGGCGCCTTGGCGATGTGCGTGCGGCAGAAGGCTTATATGCCAATGCCCTGGCGCGCACCCCGAATGATGTTGAAATCCTGACCCGTTACGGAAATGCATTGGTTGAACTGGATAAATTGCCCCAGGCCATCATCCAGTTTGAAAAAGCACTGGATGTTAATCCGGATGATGAACGTGTGCTCAGCAGCCTTGGTGTGGCTTACGATATGCAGGGACGCCACGATGAAGCCCAGACACTTTATCAAAAATCCATTCAAATCGCCCCGGATAACTTAAGCGTTCTTAATAACTACGCGCTGTCCCTTGCCCTTTCCGGGGAATATGACAAAGCAATCACAGAGATTGGCACCTATGCCAATGACCCGCAGGCCCCGGCACGCCTGCGCCTCAACCTCGCGCTGATCTACGGCTTAAAAGGTGATATGAAAATGGCAGCGCAGATCGCCGGGCAAATCTTGGATAAAGAGTCCGTTGAGAATAATTTAAAAATATACTCTCAATTGAAAAATTTATCCCAAGCGGCGCGCAAAAAAGCTATACTCGGCAAATAAAACGATAATTTGGGGGAGCGGTTTTTGAAATTCCGCTTTAAATTACGCACACATTTGGGGACCGCCTTTGTCGGGCTAACCCTTTTCGTCGGCCTGATCCTCGGACTGATTTCCTATCTGCAATCCGAACAGATCATCCAGAATTTAACGACGCAGACCTTTCTGCGCATCGAAAATGAAACCATTCTGGAAACCAAAAATCTGTTTTCCCCTGCCCAATCCGCCGTCGAACTGATGGCAAACCATGCGATCACCCAGGATGAAACCTGGGATGAGCGACGCAGCCATATCAGTTTTTTATTCAGCGCCCTTGATACCGCCCCCAACATCACCTCGGTTTACATCGGTTATGAAGATGGTGATTTCCTGCTGGTGCGCCGCCTGCCCAAAGATACAGATCACCAGACCAAGTTTAGTGCGCCTGAAAATACCGCCTATATCGCCCAAAGCATTGATCGTGAAGGTGATAGTGTTATGGGCCTTTATGCCTATTTCCATGCCGATCACAGTTTGATCCATCAGGAAATGCGCCCGGATTATAACAGTTACGATCCCAGAAAACGCCCTTGGTTTATCAGTGGTAGCCAGACGACCCGCTCCATCATCACAGCGCCTTATGTATTTTTCACTACACAGGAAGTGGGTTCAACCGTTGCCAAACAGGCACGTTTTTCCAAGGCGATTGTGGGGACCGACATTACGCTTCAGACACTGGCAAATACGCTAAGCGGATTTAAGATCACACCGGGGACCGAAGTCACCTTGCTGGATGGGTCCGGCCATGTGGTTGCCTACCCTGATCGGTCCAAAGGAGTGATCAAAACAGATAAAGGCGTTACCCAGGCCCATCTGAATGATTTGCATGTTCCCGTCCTTTCCAAACCCTATAAGACGTTTTTAGACAGCCCTAAGGATAAATGTTCCCTTGAAATTAAGCTGGACGATAAACAATGGCAAACCCTCATCGCCCCCATCCCGGTAAATGAGGAAACATCCTATATCCTCGCCCTCGCCGTGCCCGAAGATGAACTGCTGGCTGATGTGAATGCGTTGTTGGAAAAAGCCGCCCTTTTATTGCTTCTGGCGCTGACCTTCATCTGTTTGGTCTCTATTTTCTTAGGTCAATGGCTGGCGCGCCCCATCAAAACCCTGGTCGATGAAACGGAAGCCATCAAACGCTTTGATTTTTCCCGCCCGATCAATATTCGTTCCACCATCACCGAAGTAGATATTCTCGCGCAATCCATGGGGACGATGAAATCCACCATTCAGCAGTTTGTCGATATTAACGAAGCTATTTTAGCAGAAGATGATTTTGATACATTGCTGAACCTGCTGCTGGATAAAACCGTGCAAGCCTCCGGCGGTGATGCCGGGGCAATTTATGTGCTGAGCAACGATGAAAGCCAGCTAAAACCCGCAAGCCTTTTGCTAAATGGCAAGGCTGCCAAAGCCCCAGACCTGCAGCGTCTGGAAATGGATAATCTGCCAAATTTCATCCGTAACGCCATTACCAGCCAAATACCAAAACAGCAGAAAGTTACCCCGGATACATCCTTTACCCTTTTGGAAACCTTGCTAAAAAACAGCCCACAATCCTGCTATCTGGTGGCTGTGCCGCTGTTTAACCATGAAAAGGAACTGGTCGCCCTGATCCTGATGGTGCATGACGGCAAGATGGATACGGCGCATCTTGATTTCGTCCGTGCGCTGTCCAATACGGCGGCCATGTCAGTCGATACCCGTCAACTGATCGTCGCGCAAAAGAAACTGTTTGATAGCTTCATCCGTCTGATCGCTGGGGCCATTGATGCAAAAAGTGCTTATACGGGCGGGCATTGCGCGCGCGTGCCGGAACTGACCAAGATGATGGCACGTGCAGCAGAAAAAGAAACAGACGGTCTATTCAAAGACTTCCAGCTTGATGACGAGGAATGGGAAGAAGTTCATGTTGCTGCCTGGCTGCATGACTGCGGCAAAATGACCACCCCGGAATTTGTCATCGATAAAGCCACCAAGCTTGAAACTATTTATGATCGCATCCACGAAATCCGCATGCGCTTTGAGCTGATCAAAAAAGAAACCGAATGTGACTTCTGGCAAGCCAAAGCCCAAGGGGAAACGCCTGAACCGATTGAGGCAACGCTCAGGCAACTGGATGAAGATTTCGCCTTTATCGCCCAATGTAACGAAGGCGGGGAATCATTGGCCGAAGGCAGTATCGAACGCCTAAAAGAAATCGCCAGCCGCAATTGGACGCGCACACTGGATGACACCATCGGCATTTCTTATGAAGAAAAACAACGCAAAACCTATCCTGGTAACAAAGTGACCTTGCCTGTGAAAGAAGCGTTACTGGCGGACCGCGCCGACCATATTTTTACTCGCCCCAAACAGGATGTCCTGATGGCCGATAACCCTTGGGGCTTCAAAGTCGATGTACCGGAACATCTTTATAACCGGGGGGAACTTTATAACCTGTCCATCAATAAAGGTACCCTGACCCCGGAAGAACGCTTTAAGATCAACGAACATATCATCCAGACCATCAGCATGCTGGAAGAACTGCCTTATCCCAAACATCTGCAGAATGTCCCGGAAATCGCAGGTGGTCATCATGAAACCATGGACGGACGCGGCTATCCCCGACAGCTGAAAAAAGAAGATATGTCCCCGGTTGCGCGCATGATGGCCATCGCTGATATTTTCGAAGCCCTTACTGCCATTGACCGCCCTTATAAAAAAGGTAAAACCCTTTCTGAATCCATCGAGATTTTATCTTACATGCGCGATGATAATCATATCGATGGCGACCTCTTTACCCTGTTCTTAAAGTCCGGCGTCTATCTGGAATATGCCAATAAATTCATGCAGAAAGATCAGATTGATGAGGTGGATATTGATCAATATCTGACTTAAAAATCCGGAAAGACCTCAATCGCGCGGATGATTGCCGGGCCCAGCAAGACAATAAACAGGGCGGGCATAATGAAGAGGATCATCGGCACTGTCAGGGTAGCAGGCAATTTGGCAGCTTTTTCTTCCGCCTTTAACATACGCTCGGTTCTGAATTCTGAACTTAAAACCCGCAAGCTCTGCGCCAAAGGTGTGCCATATCGTTCCGTCTGTTGCAAGGTGCCAACCACAGCGCGCAAGCCCTGCATGTCGGTCCGTCTGTTCAAATTTTTCAAAGCTTCTGAACGGTCCGGCAAAAAGCCGAGTTCCATTGCGGTCAGCCCCAATTCTTCCGCCATTTCGGGGTTTGCCGCCATCATTTCGTGCGACACCCGTTTCAGGGCCATATCCAGACTTAAGCCAGCTTCGGCACAGACAACCAACAGATCAAGCGCATCTGGCAAGGCTTTTTGCAACGCTTCTTTTCGTTTTTGAGCCGCATTGGACACATAAACCTTCGGTGCATACATCCCTGCCAGAATGGCACCACAAGCCACCAGCATCCGCCCCATGGGCTGCAGGTCGGACATTTCCAGCACATATAGCCAGAAAAAGGCCAGCGCCCCAAACGTAAGTGGCAGGGAAACACGCAAGAAGAAATAGATAGTCACAGCTTCTGAACTGCGATAGCCCGCCTGTGCCAGATCATCAGCGATTTTTTCGGCTTCACGGCTGCGAAGAACATTCAGCTTGGCAACAATCGCGGTGGCAAAATTCATCAGTTGCGGGCGGCTGAGACCATGCTTGTTGGCTTTTAAGGTATCATCCTGCAAAGCCTTTTGCTGCGCCTGAATGGCACGCATCCGTTTGCCTTTGACATCGCGCACCATCAAGGCATTCCAGACGAAGATCACGATAAAAAAGGCCTGCAGGCCAGCGCCCCAGATGATCAGGGTTTCAGCGGGTATTGAAGCAAAATTGCTCATATCTCAAACCTCACCATCTTGAACATAACCAGCGCACCGATACCAATCGAACTCAACGCACCAACCGTCAGAGCAATGCCTGTATCACTGTTAAACAACGGCGCGGTATAGCCAGGGCTTAAAACTTCCAGAATGGCGAACATGGCAAAAGGCAGACCACCAAGGATATAGGCACTGGCGCGTGCTTCTGATGCAAGCGCTTTGACTTTCAGTTTCATGGTCTGGCGCTGACGTAAAATCTCACTTAGGTTTTCCAGTGTTTCTGCCAGATTACCGCCTGTTTCAGACTGCACAACAAGACTGATCACAAAGAAATTAAACTCTGCATTATCCAGCCGTTTGGCTGCTTTCCACAAGGCATCTTCCATAGTCTCCCCAATTTTCATGGCTTCGGAAATGCGGGAAAATTCAGCCGCGACTGGGCCCTGCATTTCATTTGAGACAATGGTGATGCCTTCAGTGACCGGAAGGCCGGATTTCACCGCACGGACAATCAGATCAATCGCATCAGGAAAGACTTTGGTAAAAGCCAGATTGCGTCGGCTGATCAGGATATCGATCACCATATGCCCGCCCCCTAAACCTATGCCGATCCCACCAAAAAGCGAAATCATCACATTCAGTTCCATGACGATAAATAAAACGGACCCGCCAACCAGCGCCATGATCACATTGATGGCAATAAAAAGACCGGGGCCAATTCCCAGACCCGCACGGGCAAGTCGATGTGCAAGGACTTGCGAGCTGGGCAACAGCTGTTTCACCACTTTATCCAGACCGGGTGATGCTGTTTTTTCCGCCTTGAAGGCAGAGGCATTCATCACAACATCGGGCATTTCATCACCCATGCGTTGACGCAGCGTTTTAAGGCGTTTCTGCATGCGTCGGTTTTTACCCAGCACACTGTCAGCAATCGCAAACAGGATGAACAAAAGCGTCACCCCCACCGCTGTCATTATGATGAGTTCCTGTGACATATCACACCGCCATTGCTTCCATCAGCGCACGGCCAAGACCGAAATATTCTGCCCGGTCCATAAAGACGGGACGCAACCCTGTGGATACATAACGCCCGGTCAGTTTGCCATTGGCATCTTCGCCATCAAATTCGTACTTGAACAAATCCTGCGTGGTAATAATTTCGCCTTCCATCCCAACGACTTCGGTGACATGGGTGATGCGACGCACGCCGTCGCGCATCCGTGAAATTTGCAAGATCAAATCAAGCGCGTTTGAAATTTGCGCACGCACCGCTTCGTTGGGCAGTTTGACACCCGACATGGCCACCATATTTTCCATCCGAGTCAGTGCTTCGCGGGGACGGTTGGCGTGCAGGGTGCCGAGAGACCCGTCATGACCTGTATTCATCGCCTGCAGCATATCCAATGCTTCTGATCCACGAATTTCGCCCAAAATAATCCGGTCCGGGCGCATCCGAAGGGCGTTTTTCACCAGTTCGGTCTGGGAAATCATCCCGTCGCCTTCCAGATTAGCCGGACGTGTTTCAAGGCGGACCACATGGGGTTGTTGCAGCTGCAATTCCGCTGCATCTTCAATGGTCACCACCCGTTCACCATGGTCAATCATTTGCGACATGGCGTTTAACAAGGTGGTTTTCCCCGACCCTGTTCCACCAGAAATCAGGATATTCAAACGGCAGCGCCCGGCAATTTTCAAGACCCGACACATGGCATCTGACATATTCTGTGTTTCCACCATCCGATCCAGCGTAATGCGCATTTTGGGGAATTTACGAATGGAAATGCTGGGCCCATCAATGGCCAACGGCGGGATGATGATATTGACGCGCGATCCATCTTCCAGACGCGCATCACACAAAGGGCTGCTTTCATCCACCCGACGGCCAATGCGCGACACAATCCGGTTGGCGATATTCATCACATGGGCATTGTCGCGGAAGGTCACATCGGACACTTCCAGCTTACCACCGCGTTCCACATAAACCTGTTTCGGCCCATTAACCATAATGTCGGTGACGGCTTCATCGGCGAGGAGCGGTTCCAGCGGCCCAAGCCCCAACATGTCATTCAGCAACATGGTGATCAGGTCGCGCTGTTCCAGTAAATTCAGTTGAAGGCCCTGTTCAGAAAGGATGTCGGAGACAACATCAGTCAATTCATCGGCCAGTTCATTGCGCGGCATTTTTGATGCCACACCCGCATCAATGCGTTTCAGGATTTCAGGCTGAACGATGTTTTTGGCATTATCCACACTGTCACGGCTGGCTTGTGAAATCAGTTCTTTTTCTGTCACGAGATCAAGCACCCCATCATCAACCATCGGTTCGATCCGGCGCTGCGGTTTGCGGGCAGGTTCTGCCGTGTTACGTGCACCAAAAACGGCGCGTTGTTGTCCTGTTTCTCCTAAGGGCATGGATGCCTCCCAACATAAAAAAGGGCTTTTCCTTTATTCTCTTCAGCGTAAAGAAAAAGCCCGATCTATGCTGTGATGGCAATCACTTGGAGTTGAACAATTTGCGCCAGATGGACGTTTTTTGCCCTTCCTCATCCTCGTTTTTAAACAGATCAAACAGGGGTTTCATGGCCTGTGCTGCTTTTGATTTTACAGCCACTTTTACTAACGCCGCCCCCTGAAGTTCTGCAGCGGCAAAACCCTTCGGATCAAAAGGAATTACTGTTTGCAAAGTCAGTTCGGTTCCGGCTTCAAATTCCTTCACCGCCAATTCGCGTTCCTTGTTTTCACCTGCCCGGTTTGCGACAAGGGTCAACTGATCATCGATCATATAGTTTTTGGCAAAACGTGAAATGCGAAGGCTATCTCGCATCCCGGTTAGCGACAAGTCACTAACCACAATCATGCGCCCGATTTTTGCCAACATATCCCCGCAGACAGGCAGCAAATCACGCGGCACATCCAACACCACCACATCAAATTTCTGGCGCAACCGTTCGATCAGCAGATCAAGGGCAGCACTGTCAAAGTTGGTCGTCTGGGAAATTTCGGTCTCACAGGACAGAATACTCAAGGTTTCATCCACCTTGACCATGGCGCGATCCAGAAACAGGGAATCAATTCGGCTCGGATTTTCCAGGGCTTCACGGAAACCCTTACCCGGTTCCAGATCAAGCGACAGGGCAACGGTGCCAAAATGCAAATCCAGATCCACAACAGCCACCCGTTTGTGTTTATGCTGCGACAAATCCCAGGCAAGGTTTAGCGTCAGGGATGTGGCCCCCGCCCCACCCAAGGCACCAACAACAGAAATCACATCGCCTTCGGCCTCAAGCTCTGGCTGCGGGGCCTCTTCCACCACCTGGCAGGCACGTTCCACTGCATGTTCCAATGTGGCGGGGTCGATGGGTTTAAGTAGATAATCTTCCACCCCCATATCCAGCAGTGTGCGATACAGCACCACGTCATTGGTTGTGCCCAGACACAACAGACGCACCCCCGCATCACAAACAGAGGCCAATTCATTGATACTTTCCACGGCATCCATACAGTTGGTCAAATCGATCACCAGCAGTTCCGGCGTCGGAATATCACTTAAGGTCTGAACGGCCAGATCAATCCCGCCATTAAAAATCCGGCTGTCGTCCCAGCCCTGCAACTTGACGATTTCGCCAAAAGATCGACTGGTGATGTCATCCTGAATGAAGGCCATATAAGGTTCAGCATCCATAGACGTGTTTTCTTTCATGATCGCGCTCATTCTTCCTCACTCCCCTCTGAACTCACTTCACGTGGTAAGCGATATTGGGTCATGGCATTGGATAAGACCGTAGCATCCGGATGGGTCAGCCCATGGGGTTTCACCAGATCACGTGGATTGCCGATCATCAATGCAAGGTTTGCGGCTTGTGCACAGCCAAAGTTGGAATGAACCTGATTGTTGTAAGTCTGGTTTGGATGATCCGACCAGTCCGGGCAATTGGGCACTTTGACGGTATAGCTATGCAGCGTCACCCGCACGGTCTGCAAGGCTTCCTGATCAGTTGCGCGTTTAAAGGCTGGTTTCAGACCAAAGCGTTTCAGGTAAGCAGCGATTTTTTCCGCCCTGCGTTCTGCCAGGGCTCCGCCATTTTCGGCGACATCCACATAAATTTCATCACGACGATTAAGATCATGGGTCATGATGAAATTTTCAATCACGCGGCGATCTTTTTTGGACAGCGTGCTTGATCCATAATCAAAAACAATATCAAAGCTGGTCTGGCTTTCTGTCACAATCGGTTCACGCGCGCTGCGTACATCGCTGAAATCTTCCACATTCGCGCACCCCATCAGGATGAGGCTGCAAAAACCAAGGGTGAATATTTGGGTTTTCATGATCCTGATCCTTTCTTAATTCAGTGCAAAGCCAACCGGGCCAATAAGCTTGCGCCCTTTTTTATCAACGTGCAGACCATTGCCGACCTGTGGATTGCGACGATTTGCCCCACCAACAAAAATCCGTTCGATATCATGAGGGGCGGAATAGCCATCGGTTGGCAGGCTGGCTTTGGCATGCGTGATGGGTTTTACCAGATAAGGGGTAATGATGATCACCAGTTCACTTTCTTCACGTTGAAAACTATCTGATCTGAACAGGCTTCCCAGGATCGGAATATCGCCAAGACCCGGGAATTTGGACAGATTATGCCCGGTTTTATTCTGCAACAAACCAGCAATAGCAAAACTTTGACCACTGCCCAGTTCCACCGTTGTTTTGGTTTTGCGGGTGGTCAGCGACGGAATAACATAACCATCCAGCGTGACCGAACTGGTTTCAGATAAGGAACTGACTTCCGGTTCCACCTGCAGATTAATGCGGCCGTCATCCATCACGACGGGTTTAAAGGACAGACGCACGCCATATTCACGAAAATCAATGGATGGACCGTCATCACTTGGGACCAGAATGGGGAATTCGCCGCCCGCCAAGAAGCTGGCTTCTTCCCCACTCATTGCTGTCAGGTTTGGTTCTGACAAGATGGTCACAAGGCCTTCATCTTCCATAGCATCCAACACGCCGCTGATGTCGTTGGTGGTGACACTTAATGTGCTAAGACCCTGTGCAAACGAATTGCTACCAACCAGCCCAAAGGAAAAGGCGCTGCCGATTGACCCCACCATATTCCAGTTAAATCCAAGGCGTTTATCGATATCGCGTGAGACTTCGGCAATGCGCACACGCAAATTCACCTGATTAAGCGCATCCACCCGCAAACGGTTGATCACCCCGGTTTCAGACGGGCTGAACCGTTTGGCGATTTGATTGATATCTTCCATTTCGCGTGCAGAATTAATCACCCCATCCATGACAAGTGTGCCATTGATGCTGCTGAACTGAACATCTGCATCCGGCACGGCATGCATGACGGCTTTATGCAGGTTTTTAAGATTATGGGTGACATTCACGTCCATATTGGCAAGCACGCGATCTTCCCCATCCACCGCATAAAGCGTTGTTGTGCCCACGTTTTTGCCGAACAAATAGACCAATGTTGGTGATTTCACCTGAACATCAGCGACTTCAGGATTGGCGATAAAGACAGATGTGGCGGCGCGCGACAGACGGATCAGGCGGCTTTTATTCAGTTCAACCGACAGAGATGTTTGTGCAGAGGGCAGGATCTCCACCCCATAAGCTGTGCCTGCACCAACGGCTGTAAAAACAGCTATTGTCAGGACCAGGGTCAGCTTTTGTAGTTTTTCGATGAAGGTCAACATTGCACCCTCCTTTACATCTCGTCTTATTGGTTCTTATTTAAATTCTTGTGTCGTACTTTTTGATCCGCGATGGACCTGCACTTTGCTGGAAGCCGATGATTTTTCGCCAGTGACGCTCGGGGCATATTTCGCCATTTTCTGCCAGAAGAAATTCACGTCCACATCGGTGGTCAGGCTCATATCATCGTCCAGTTCCAAACGCGGGATAGAAGGATGATTGTTATATTGATCAAACCCACCGATTTTATGTTTCAGCTGATCCACAGGCGCATTCATCATCGGGATATCTTCCGCCAATATGGTTGTTTCATCGGCGATGGGGCGCAGAGATAAAGACAGTTTGCCAATCTGTGTGGCAAGGGCCACTTTTTCAGCTTGTTTCGGGGTCACTTCCAGGGTTGCACTTTTGGCAACTTTTGCTTCACCTTCAGACTGAACCGCAGACTGATCTTTACCGATCACGCGTACGTTTTTCAGCAAAGTTTCGGTGAAATAGAATTTACGTTTCAGAATTGACTCTTCTCCTTCCGGCTTCAAGGTGATGCTCAGCAGCAAATCAACCTTATCACCGGGAAAGACAAATCCACCCACACCGGATGTGGCGCTTAACGGGACGGTGACTGCGCGCATGCCCGGTGTCAGGACCGCCGCCATAAAGCCTTGTTCCCCGGAACGCACCATGGCAGAAGGAAGAAGCGGTTGGCCCGCAGGGATGCGGCTTCGAATGACAGAGCCGACAAAATCTTCAATATCCACATCGCCTTTTTTCAGCATACGATCACCGACGGCATCTTCTGGCCATTCCTGCCAGGTCAGTTTTTCTTTCAGAACAAAACTGCCGGGGATCAGATCGGCTTTGGCGACCAGAATTTCCACGTGGTCTTCAGTTTTCATCTGAATTTTAGGGACAGAGGCCATAATCTGCGCACGTTCAGACGCCAACCAGTTTTGCGCCAACATGGCGGTCCCACCTGCAGAGATAAGGGCCAGCAAAAGTAAAATGATGATACGTACAGACATTTGATCCTCCTGATCCCTTAAGCCACGCCATAAATTGTATAAGCCGCATACAGTCCACCTGCGCAAATCGCCACGCCATAGGGCAATTTGTCAGTCATGATTTTTTCCTGAATACTATAGAGGCCCATGTGGGCACACAGATAGGCGCAACCATTTCGTGCTGGTGCCATCATCATAAAAAGCGACATTGCCCCGCCAACCAGCGCCATGCCAATCAGGAAAGGAAAGAGACCTTCAAGACCGGCCCAAAGCCCGGCAACTGTCATCAGTTTGACATCACCCCCGCCCATAATGCCCGCTGCAAACAGGCCGACACCGATCAAAAAGAAGGTTGTGGCGACACCGAAGCTCCAGGCAAAAGAGACCTCAAACGGCGCTACAAAGATATAAACCGGGTAAATTGCAGCCAAAATAACAATCACAACATTTGGAATGCGATATCTGCGCACATCTTCAAGCGCGGCCACCAGCAAAAATGCAGCGAATAATGACAAGGTCATATGGCATATTGTCAGATCAAACATATTACACCTGATATCTTTTTATAATATTTAATTATAAAACCACAAATTTAGAATAAAAAAAGTGATCACCGTCACTAATATAAAAATAAACAAATAAAAAAAGGATGCATAAGCATCCTTTTTAAAAAATAACAGAATGTATTTATATTATTCTGTTGTTGTCGTCGTTGTTGTATCTGTATCTGTTCCGCCATCAACAGCACCGGACAGTGAAGTTGAGACCCGGTCAAATGCGCTTGTCAGGCTGGTCCCGGTAGTTGTCATGGCAGTGATAGCAACGATGGAAATCAGGGCAGCGATCAGACCATATTCAATGGCAGTGGCACCAGATTCATCATTCCAGATATTTTTAATAATTGCAAACATGGTCTTTCTCCTTGGCGATTACTTAAAATTCATAAATTAACTATCCACATTTAAACCTAAGGAAAAGTTTTCAGATGTGATCATAATCACAGGGTTATGTTTTTTATTGATTTTTACTTGTGATCGTCATCACAGCGCCCATCAAAAGCTATGAATTTTCAATCAGGTGACATTTCCCCCACATAAACAAAAATATTTCATTTTTTACAAATAAATTCTCAAAACACACATTTTTCACCTTGTTTTAGATAGATGTGACAACAATCACTTACAAAATCACCTTTTTAGATAATTCTAATAGGAAAAACAGAATCGTTTGGGAGCCACCCATGAGACCCGTTTCAAATCTTACAAAAATAACAGAACTATGGCGTAGCCTCATTACTGATACGCGCGGAACCGCCAGCATTTTGGTCGCTGCGGGTATGGTTGCACTTGTCGGATTTAGCGGGATCGCAACAGACACAGCACGCGCCTATCTGGTCAAAAGCCGCCTGTCCACCGCACTAGATGCCGCAGGGCTTGCCGGGGGCTGGAGCTTCTTTTTAGATACGCGCAACAATGACGTTGATATGTTTTTCAACGCAAACTACCCGACCGGCTATATGGGTTCGACCCTGAATGGCCCCACATTGGTTGTTGATGAAGAAAACGAAAAACTGAGCCTTCAGGCAACGGCATCGGTCCCGACCCTTTTTATGCGGGTCTTTGGTAAAGACAGTATTGATGTCTATGCCTTTGCGGAAATCACCCGGGAAATGCAGGCCCTGGATGCGGTCATCGCCATGGATATGTCGGGATCCATGACCAACAGTGCGGGCAGCGAGTCGCGCATTTCAGCAGCACGCAATGCCGCAACCTCCCTGATTGATATCCTGTTTGGGGACAATACGGAAAAAGACCTGCTGAATATCGGCGTTGTTCCCTGGAACGGTAAAGTCAATGTAACACTGGACGGCACCACCTTTGATGCGGCCGAAACCGTTGAAAATGATGTAGACAGCTTTACCAACCCTGTCTCGGGCCTCAGCCAGGCCAAAACCTATACGGTCAACAACAGCCCGATTCCCCTTTTATGGTCGCCACCTGAAAACTGGAAAGGCTGTGTTTATTCCCGCTTTATTGATGACGATGATAATGACACCAATGGCGATATTCTGGAAACGCCCTATGAATCCGTCTGGGTTGACTGGCCTGCGTGGGAGCATATTGGCCCAGGTAGCGAGCCTGCCAGTTCCAGCGGCTCTGACATCACCATCATTCAATCCAACAGCGGGGCGAACAAATCATCCAACATCACACTTACCTGGAACCAACCCCCTAAAGCAACCAACATCCTGATTGCAGTGGGCAGCCGGGCCAGCGGCTCACAGTTTAATACCCCCAGCGGCTGGACGTCGCTGGCAAATTTTACGGCAAATGATGGCAGTGTGGATCGTTACACCCGTGTCTTTGCCAAGGTCGCCGCCCATAATGAGACAGAGGTCAATATCAGTTCCAGCACAACCGCCCATCAGGGCCTGACCATCTTTGAAGTCGCCAATATTGACTGGAACGATCTGGTCGATGACATCCGCTATTCAGATCACGCCGAACATAATCGTGATTATGTCAGCCTGAACAGCGTGAATGACCTTTATAATACCGGAAACCTGCTGATCGCCGTAGCAGGTCTGGCTGATGATGATTTTTCCGGCTTTTCCTGGTCCAACAGCTTCACTCCGCTGGATGCCGTGCAACAATCCGGCGATGATGGTGAAGATTTAACCCATGCGGTGGCCTATCGCAAAGTCAGCAACACGTATGATTACGGCACCACCCTTTCCACCACGTCCGGTGGGACAGAACCCACATGGGGGCTGATTATCGCCCTTGAAGACCGCAACATCTGTTCTGCCAGCACAACGGGCGGAGAATGTACCCCGTGCCTGTCTCATGGCATTACGCCGCTGACCAACGTAAAATCCAATGTCCAAAGCGCCATTAACGCCCTGCAATCCCCCCAAGGCACCACCAACATCACCCAAGGACTCGGTTGGGCCTGGCGTGTCCTGACACCACAAAGCCCCTTTACAGAAGCAGTTGCAGACCCTGATTACAACCGTCAGCAAGCCATTGTTCTGTTAACCGATGGGGAAAATTATGGCGGGACGGGTGATGGTTATAAGACTGTCTTTGGCAGTGGCACAGGTGCTGGGGATGAAATGGATCAACGCCTGCTTGCTATTGCCAACAACATTAAAAGCAATGGCGTGGTGCTCTATGTCATCCAGTTCGCCAATAACGGAACGGACCTGCAAACCCTGCTGCAGCAAGTCGCCAGCGGCCCGGATTCCCCCTATTATCACTATGCACCAGATGCGGTCGCCCTGCAGGATGTGTTCCGCGAAGTAGCCAATCATCTATCGCAATTGAGACTGAGCAAGTAAATACCTCACCAAAAACTGTCTTCCCGGTGAAAGCCGGGATGACAACTCTAATTGGAATGAGATTCCTGCCTGCGCAGGAATGACAGCTTTTTCCACAGGATCATCATCACCTCCCCTTTCCCCGTCATCCCTGCGAAGGCAGGGATCTAATCCAAAGACGTCAACGCATCAAAGCGGGGGCGGAAGATGGAATATTGATAGAAAGTATTGGTATCAAAGAAACGCCCCATAACAATGGGGGTGTACATCGCATAGACTTCAGAAACGACGATACTTTCGCCGTCACGCACCACAAAGCCTTCGGGCAGGCTTGCGGCCCCGTTTGCAACACCAAACTGACTGGCGCTGTCAGAACTGTTCCATTGCCAGTTCACACGCGGGTTTTCGTCATCATCGGTACTGATGGATGACACAATAACCGATCCTTCATTATCCAGATCAAAGGGACGCATGATATATTCGGCTGCATCATAAAGGTTTGCCAGGTCATCATTGGTCAAACCGCGAGCCTGGGCGGTCAAATCCCCCATCGCGGTGGTTGCACGGTCCAGTTTTTGCTGAAACAGGATAAAGCTTGTCACTTCCACACAGGAAAGTGCCAGAATGGCCAGCATGGGTGTGGCAAAGGCCACTTCGACACTGGTCACCCCTTTTTCATTGTTAAGCAGCCGCTGCAACAATCCCATGACTTAATCCTCCCATGGTTCGTTGCGAACAGTCATGCTGGCACGCAGAGGGAAAACCCCATCATTTTTGGCAAAAAACGGCTCCATCAGCGGCGACATAACTTCCCAGTTGATGGAAACAGTATAGCGCACCACATCACCGGACCCACCAGCGCCATCGACGCCCATATCTTCATCCCACTGACCGTTGTCATTCACATCAGTGTAGGTTTCACCATCGTCATAGCTGGAATTGCCATTGCCATCGATAAAAGGCTCACCCGTTTCAATATCGGCGAAAGAGGGATAGGTTTTCACTTCGATGGTCGCATCATTGATATCGACCAAGCCAATCATGGTGCCATCAATCACCGTGCGGATATAATCTTCCCGGCTGACGTCTTCCTGTTCCTGGCCTGTAATCCCATATCGGGATGCCTCACGAAGGGAACCTTCCAAAAGGGTAGAGGCAAACATAATCAGACCCATTTCCGCCACAGCCATGATAGCAAGCGCAAGCATGGGGAAATAGAGCGCTGCTTCAATCGCTGCCACGCCCTTTTCATCCTGTTTTAAGCTTTTGCATCTGTGCCAGATAGACATAATGACGCACCCTTTCATAGATTCTGCTATTAGAATGGCAGAAATCAGCGCTTTTTTCAGTGACGGACGTCACTGCCCCATTGTTGTCTCTTTTCTTACGTAGGGTGCGCAGAATGAAATTAAGGATTCGATCCATGCGCCGTATTGCCCTGTTTGCTTCACTTGCCTTAGGCATTTCACTTCTGATCGCTTTTGGCTTTTCAACAACCATGACCCCAACCGCCCCCGCATCGGGCTTTGGGGCCTTGGAAGGCAGCATCAAGAAATATGAAACCATTGCCGATACACCACCGGCACCGGACGTGGAATTCACCACAGCCAGCGGGGAGACCATGACCCTTGCTGACTTTAAAGGCAAAACGGTTTTGCTGAACCTGTGGGCCACCTGGTGTCCGCCCTGCATCCGCGAAATGCCGGATTTGAATGAACTGGCAGGCGAATTGAAGGACAAGAATTTTGTGGTTGTCGCCATTGCCACCGGGCGACAGGGCCGTGAAGACCCGGATGAATTTCTGCAAAGCCGGGGGCTGACAGATATTTTATCCTATCACGATAAAAAGCAAAATTTTCTGAAAGCCATGAAGGTCAACACCCTGCCCGTCACCTATATCATCGCCCCGAACGGCACCTTGCAGGGAGAGATCAAAGGGATCACCCATTGGACGAGTGATGAAGCAAAAGCAGCGTTTGAAACGGTGCTGACGCAGCAGTAATTACTGAACGGCTTCCAGTTTTCTTAAAATTTCATCTGGGTTTTCGGCCTTTTTGCTCACCACCCAGAAGACATCAAACTTGCTGATAGAATCAGCGACCAGCCAGCTTGTTTCTGCTTCAAACCCCTTGCGCTGTGCAATGGCCTTGGATGGTTTTAGATAAGACAGGAAATAATCTGCACGTCCCGCCAGCAGCATATCAATGCCACTGTCGATATCACTTGCTTCGATAATATATGGTGCAGTTTCCAGCGCCTTCACTTTCTTGAGCAAGCCGCCATAACCATAACCGGACAGCGTCAGGACTTTCTTACCCTGTAAATCTGTGTGGCTTTCAATATGGGCGGTATTTTTACCGCGATAGGCCACAAGATGAATACTGCTGATAGGCTTTTGCGAATAAAGCGTATTGCCGATCAATAGCGGATGTTTGATCAACATCCCCACATCCACATCCCCATTGACCAGACGTTTCATCAGCACAGGTGTATGGAAAATCTTGTAAGCCGGGGTCAAGCCTGCCTTTTCAAATTCCGCACGGGAATAATCGATCAGCAGACCTTCATAGGTTTGTTGAGGGGTGACAGTATAGAATGGTGGAAAATCAAAGATCCCCACTTTGACAACATCTTCACTTTGCGCAGGCCCATAAAGCCCAACAAGCAGCAAAACCGAAAATATCAATCTAAGTACCATCACTTTAGACAAACGCAGTAGTTTCAAAATAAATTATAATATTATATTGAAGCCACCAATTCTATCCGCAAAAGAACGTAGTCAAAAAAAGGACGAGCAGGCAAGCCTACTCGTCCTTTTTATACGTTTTTTAAAGCATTTATCGGGCAGAAGAATAGCCGATAGACTGCAAGGCTTCGTCGATTTCCGGCAAAATGGTCGGATCATCAATGGTCGCAGGTGCTTTATATTCTTTGCAATCTGCAATTGACTGCATTGTTCCACGAAGGATTTTCCCGGAACGGGTCTTTGGCAGACGCTCAACAACAACACATTTTTTGAAGGCAGCAACGGCGCCGATTTTTTCACGGACCATTTTCACAACTTCAGCAATAATCTCATCGTTGGACTTGGTAACACCCGCTTTCAAAACCAGGAAACCAACCGGGTTCTGGCCTTTCAGCTTGTCGTCCGCACCGATCACGGCACATTCAGCAACATCCGGGTGCGCAGAAAGAACTTCTTCCATACCACCTGTGGACAGACGGTGACCGGCCACATTAATGATATCGTCGGTACGCGCCATAATCGACACATAGCCATCATCATCAATAATGCCCGCATCCGCTGTTGCGTAGAAGCCCGGGAATTCTTCAAGGTATTTCGACTTGTAAAGGTCGTCTTTTTCCCAAAGCGTTGGCAGTGTGCCTGGTGGCAATGGCAGTTTACAAACGATGGCACCAATGGTGTTTGGACCAACCGGATGACCAGCATCATCCAGAACCTGTACGTCCCAACCCGGCATTGGCTTGGTTGGTGAACCCGGCTTGATTTCAAACTCATGCAGACCCAATGGGTTTGCACAGATCGCCCAGCCTGTTTCTGTCTGCCACCAGTGATCCACAACCGGCTTTTTCAGAATGTCCTGCGCCCAGTTCAGTGTATCAGGGTCAGTACGTTCACCCGCCAGATACAGCGCTTTCAGACAGGATGTGTCGTATTTGGACAGGAATTCAGCATTCGGATCATCACGCTTGATGGCACGAAAAGCGGTCGGCGCGGTAAAGAGGACACGAATATTGTAGTCTTCGATCATACGCCAGAACACACCAGCATCCGGCGTGCCAACGGGCTTGCCTTCAAACATAACAGTCGTACAGCCGCTCAACAGCGGGCCATAAACGATGTAAGAATGACCAACAACCCACCCCACATCAGAAGCCGCCCAGTAAACGTCACCAGCTTCAACGTTATAAAGCGCTTTCATGGTGTATTTCAGGGCAACCATGTGGCCGCCGTTGTCACGAACGACACCTTTTGGCTGGCCTGTTGTGCCAGATGTATAAAGGATGTAAAGCGGATCAGTTGCTTTTACAGACACACAACCAACCGGATCAGTTTTTGCAACTTCGGTTGCGTAATCGAAGTCGTAACCTTCTTTCAGTTCAGCTTCAGCTTCTTCACGGGCAACAATAATGGTTGCATCCGGCTTGTGATCTGACAGTTCAATCGCACCGTCCAACAGTGGTTTATAAGCAATCACACGGCCAGGCTCGATCCCGCAGGACGCAGAGATGATCACTTTTGGCTTGGCATCATTGATACGTACCGCCAGTTCGTTTGAGGCAAAACCACCAAACACAACAGAATGAACCGCACCCAAACGCGCAACCGCCAGCATGGCAACCGCAGCTTCCGGGATCATTGGCATATAAATAACGACACGGTCGCCTTTTTCAACACCACGTGCTTTCAAAACACCTGCCAGACGGCCAACCTGATCTTGCAGTTCTGCATATGTTGTTTTGCTTTTGCGGCCTGTGATCGGGCTGTCATAAATAATCGCATCCTGATCGCCACGGCCTTCTTCGACGTGACGGTCTACCGCGTTGTAACAGGTGTTACATTCTGCGCCCGCAAACCAGCGATAAAGCGGTGAATCAGAATCGTCTAATACCTTGTCCCATTTTTTGTCCCATTTGATTTCTTCGGCTGCTTTAGCCCAAAACCCCTCAGGGTTTTCCATGGATTCTTTATATTCTACATCGTACCGGTTGGTCATAACGTCCCCATTTCCAAGCGATTTTTCCCAAAAAACGTCTGAAAGAACTCCCTCTCTCTCAAACCATGGGCCGAAGCATGCCTCAAAACGATAAAAAAATAAAGCGTTAATTTGGTATTGTTTTACCGATTTATAAAAGTATATACCTATTGAGGAGAATAATATTTCAATTTGGTCGGTAAAATTCTGGCATTTTTTATAACCCTAAGTGCTTTTTGCTATTCCTGCGCGCTTTGTATGCTGCTATGAATTTATCCAAATAAAAATTCAAATTCGGGACAAGGACATCATGGAAAATATTTACGATATTCATCTGGATAAAACGGCTGCGAACTACGAGCCGCTCTCTCCATTGTCATTTATTAAACGCACAGCGATGGTTTATCCGGATCGCCCTTCTGTGATCCATGGCGATAAGGTTTTCACCTGGAAAGAAACCTATGAACGTTCTGTACGTCTCGCTTCTGCCCTGAAAAAGATGGGCATCAAAAAAGGCGATACGGTTGCGGTTATGGGCAATAACACGCCGGAAACCTATGAAGCCCACTTTGGTGTGCCCATGTGCGGTGCCGTCCTGAATACATTAAACATCCGCCTGGATGCAGAAGCCATCGCTTTCATCCTGCAACATGGCGAAGCAAAAGTCGTTTTCACGGATCGTGAATTCTCTGAAATCACAAAATCCGCCGTTGCCCGTCTGGAAAAGAAACCGGTTCTGATCGACATCGACGACCCGGAAGCTGTAGGTGGTGAACTGATCGGCCAGGAAGATTATGAATCCTTTATCTCAAAAGGTGACAAAGAATATGAATGGGAAGGCCCGGCCGATGAATGGGATGCAATTTCCCTTAACTACACATCCGGCACAACAGGCAACCCCAAAGGCGTTGTCTACCATCACCGTGGTGCCTACCTGAACGCCATCGGCAATGCGCTTGACTGGAACATGCAACAGCATCCGGTTTACCTGTGGACATTGCCGATGTTCCACTGTAACGGCTGGTGCTTTGCCTGGACCTTGGCCGCCAAAGCAGGAACAAACATCTGCCTGCGCCGCGTGAATGCCAAAAACATCTATGCGGCCATTGAAGAACATAAAGTCACCAACTTCTGTGGTGCGCCAATCGTTCTTTCTTTTGTGATCAACGCAACAGACGAAGAAAAGAAACCGTTTGACCATAAATGTTCCATCATGACCGCTGCGGCCCCACCGCCTGCGTCCGTTCTAAAAGCCATTCAGGATGAAGGGTTCGATGTAACCCACGCTTACGGCCTGACAGAAACATATGGCCCTGCCGTCTTCTGCGCCTGGAAAGAGGAATGGAACGAACTGCCGATTGAACGTCAGGCTTACCAGAAAGCCCGCCAAGGCGTGCGCTACACCCTTGAAGAAGGCCTCATGATCGCGGATAGCGAAACAACGATCGAAAAACCATGGGACGGCGAAAGCATGGGTGAAGTCTGCTTCCGCGGTAACATCGTGATGAAGGGCTATCTGAAAAACCCGACAGCCACGGACGAAGCCTTTAAAGACGGTTGGTTCCATTCCGGTGACTTGGGCGTTAAACACCCTGATGGCTATATCCAGCTGAAAGACCGTTCCAAAGACATCATCATTTCCGGTGGGGAAAATATCTCTTCCATCGAAGTGGAAGACACGCTTTATCGCCACCCGGATGTGGCGGCGGCAGCTGTGGTTGCCAAGCCGGATGAAAAATGGGGTGAAACACCTGCGGCCTTTATTGAACTGAAACCAAGTGCGGGCAACATCAGTGAAGAAGATATCATCAAACACTGCCGCGACAACCTCGCACACTTCAAATGCCCACGCACGGTGATTTTCCAGGACCTGCCAAAGACATCTACAGGCAAAATCCAGAAGTTCATCCTGCGTGATGCCTTGCGAAAAGAAGCTGGCGAACTCTAAGTCCAGCTGGGTAATAAAATATTCCATGTGATTTTTTTCAAATCGCATGGAATATTTTTCATTTCAAATTGTTTGTGTTGTTACAGGCCTCGGTAATGAGGCGAAAAATGAAACGATTAACAAGACAAGGACACTGAAATGAAACTCAAAATGATTATTGCTGTTGGCGCAGCATTGCTGGCATCCACATCCGCCTTTGCCGATCATCACATGGCAAAAGCCATCAAAAAATCTGATGTCAAAGGGGCTGCGGCTTTCACAACAGCCAAGGGCATGACACTTTACACTTTCGATAAAGATGTCGCGAACAAATCCAATTGTTACGGAAAATGCGCCAAAAACTGGCCGCCTATGGCTGCAACAGCAAATTCAAAAGATGATGGTGATTTCACTGTCCTGATGCGGACCGATGGCACCTATCAGTGGGCCTATAAAGGTCATCCTCTTTACACCTGGATTAAAGATTCCAAACCCGGCGACAATACGGGTGACGGTATCAAAGGTGTTTGGCATACAGCCCGTCCATAATGGTATATGCTTTGCGGGTAACGAAAGTCCTCCATCCGTTGCCCGCAAACTTTGAAATCGATTGATGACAGAAACCCAAAAACTCATCATTGAAAACCTTCCGAACTTGAGGCGTTACGCTTTAAGCCTGGCGGGTGATCGCGAAAAGGCCGATGATCTGGTGCAGGATTGTCTTGTGCGTGCCATGGCGCGCCTGCATTTGTGGGAACCGGGGTCAAACATGCGCACCTGGCTCTTTTCCATCCTGCATAATCTTTACATTAACAACGTGAAACGCGCCCAAATTCGACCCGATAGCAAAAGCATTGAAGATGGCCATAACCTTGATCAGGCCCAACCCGCCAATCAGGAAAAGCGCCTGATTGTCCACGACATTGACAAGGCCCTGTCTTTATTGCCCCTGGAACAGAAAGAAGTCATATTGCTGGTCGGGCTGGAACAGCTCACTTACGATGAAGCAGCCGACGTTCTGGGGATATCCAAAGGAACGGTGATGTCACGGCTGCACCGTGGACGCGAGAAATTAAAATCCATCATGGGAATGCAGAAAACCGCCATGCTCAGGAGTATCAAATGACCATTCAAACTCCCCTTCATGATCATGATCTTCATGCCTATGTCGATAATCTTCTCTCCGAAGAAGAGATCGAAATCGTTGATGCCTGGCTTGCAGAAAATGCCGAAGACGCCATGCGCGTTCATGCTTATAAATTACAAAATGCAAAGCTTCGAAATAAATTTAGCCTTCAGGATGAACCGGAAATTCCACAGGAAATGCTGGATATCGTCCTGAAAGGCAACGAAAAAACCAAGTCCTCGTGGCAAATGCCTTGGCTGAAAATAGCTGCCACACTTCTGTTCATCACTTTCGGTGCCGTTGGTGGCTGGTCACTAAACAGCATCCTTGCACCGGATCAGCAGAAACAGGCCGCGACCTTCGTCAGCAATGCCATGGGTGCCCATCGCATTTTCACTGCCGAAGTTCTTCATCCGGTGGAAGTCAATGCCGACCAGGAAGCTCATTTGGTGAAATGGTTGTCCAAACGTGTAGGCGTTGAAATCACCATTCCCGATCTCAATGACCAAGGTTTTGGCCTGGTTGGAGGACGTCTGCTGTCAGACCTGTCTATTCCCGCTGCACAGTTTATGTATGAGAATGAACAAGGTCAGCGTTTGACGCTGTTTGTGCGTTCTGCACAGGCAGAAGACACGGCTTTTAAATATGTCCAGAACAACGATGAAACAGCATTCTACTGGATTGATAACGCCTTTGCCTACGCCCTGGTTGCCCCGTTGCAAAAAGCACAAATGATGCCGATTGCCCATCAAGTCTATGAAGCGCTTGATCCAGACAATTAAATGCCGCAAGGCAGGGTATGGCCCCTGCCTTGCAAGCCCGCGCTTGACGGATATTTACTTCTTCAACTCACCCAAAGGATGAACCAAATTCACGTGGCCCATTTTGCGACCACGACGGGTTGAAGCTTTGCCATAAAGGTGAAGTTTTGCATTGGGTTCGTTCAGATAGTCCGGCCATTTTTCAACATCAAAGCCGATCAGGTTTTTCATGACGAGGTCGTTGCGACGCTCAACTGAGCCCAACGGCAAGCCGCAGACGGCGCGCACAAATTGTTCAAACTGGTCAGAATAACAGGCATCCTGCGTCCAGTGACCGGAGTTGTGCGGACGCGGTGCCACTTCGTTTACCACCAACTGATCATCTTTGGTGTGGAACATTTCAACAGCCAACAGGCCGATAATTTCCATCTTTTCAGCCAAAGTCACCGCGATGCGTACGGCTTCTTCAATCAACCCGTCAGGAATGTGTGCAGGCACAGTAGATGTATCCAGAATACCATCCACATGGACGTTTTCAGCTGGTTCAAACGCGGTCCATTGCCCACAGGCACTGCGCGCAACTACGACGGAGATTTCACGTTGGAAATCCACAAAGCCTTCCAGCACACTTGGGGCATCGGCCATGGTCTCATATGCAGTTGCCAGATCGGTTTCCGGTCGGATCAATGCCTGGCCCTTACCGTCATAGCCCATGCGGGTTGTTTTCAGGATGCTGGGACGGCCCAATTCTTCAACCGCCTTTTCCAGATCTGCAAGGCTATCGACTTGCTTGAACGGTGCTGTCGGGATACCGCAATCATTGACGAATGTCTTTTCGATCAAACGATCCTGGGAGATATGCAGACAGTTCCAGCCCGGGCGGACTTCGACATGGTCGGTCAGCAGCTGTGCGCTTTCATGCGGGATATTTTCAAACTCAAAGGTCACTACATCGACGGAATCAGCAAATTTAACCAACGCATCATGATCATCATAATCAGCAACCGTGGCTTTCAAGGCCACCTGTTCAGCCGGACTGTCCGCATCAGGCCCATAGACGTGGCACATATATCCAAGACGGGCCGCTGCAAGGGCGGTCATACGGCCCAGTTGACCGTTACCAATGATACCGATTGTGCTGCCAGGTGGCAGGGCTTTAAGTTCGCTCATGATCTTATACTCAGGCTTCGTCTACAGGGATTTCAGCAACAGAGGCCGTTTGCTTTTCGCGGAATGCATCCAGCTTGGCAGCCACAGCATCATCTTGAAGCGCAATAATACTGGCAGCCATGATGCCTGCGTTTTTTGCACCTGCATCGCCAATTGCCAAAGTACCAACCGGCACACCCCCTGGCATTTGGGCAATGGAATAGAGACTGTCAAGGCCGTTCAACGCGCGGCTTTTAACCGGAACGCCCAAAACAGGCAGTGGCGTCATAGCAGCGGCCATACCGGGAAGGTGAGCGGCCCCACCAGCCCCTGCGATAATAACTTGCAGGCCACGCCCTTTGGCGTTGGTTGCGTAATCATACAGACGCTGCGGCGTACGGTGTGCAGAAACAATGCGTTTTTCATACGAAACGCCCATTTCTTCCAACATCTCTGCGGCGAGTTTCATGGTTGGCCAATCTGACTGGCTGCCCATAATGATTCCAACTGAAGGTGTTGCGCTATCCATGATATTTTCCTGCATTCGCTCACTGTGAAAAAGGGGCGTATTATATGGATAGATAGCATTTGCGCAAGGTTTTTAACATTTATCAATCATTTCAGCGTACTATATATAAGAAGAGTGTGATTTCGAACCTTCGAGGCCGCCATGCCCATCGATGACATTAAACCGACAGACGCGATAAAGCCCTACATCGGGAAAAAGCAAAACCAAAAGGGACGTTCCTATAAACAAGGCACAGGCTACTTTGGCGACAGTCCGTACCCCAACAGCGATGATCAAGCCATGGGGGATGTCACTTCTTTTATGAATATCCCGCAGGAAGAACTCACGCCCGCTGTGACCGATGCAGTGATTTCACTGATGGAAGAAATCGATCATCTGCGTGAAGACGTCGCCATGTCCCATTCGCTGGAGCATAAATTGTCCCGTAGTGTGGATAATCATATGGACTTGCCCGTTCTGACCCGCCATGCGCTGATGCGCGAAATATCGGTGATGGCTGTTCATGTGGGGCAATCCAACAGCGCAAGTACATTCGTTTATTTTCAGATTAAAAACATCGGCCAGATTAAAACGGATTATGGCCTGTTGGCCGCCGAAGCCGCCATTCGCGAAACAGCGGAAATCTTAAATGTACACCTGCGCGAAACCGATCGGATCGGCACTTTGGGCGGGGATGGCTTTGGGATTATTCTGGCCCTTAGTGATCAGAAACAATCCTTTGAAAAGGTCAACAGCCTGGCCCGTCTGGTCATGCAAGGACCGATCATTTATGACGGACGTATTCTGGATCTGGACATTGCCTATGGCCTGCACCCCATCCAGCCAGGACAGGAAGCATTGAATATCGTTCATCAGGCAGATTGTGATCTTCGAAAACAGATGCTTACGCGATAATATCTGGCACGATTCTGGCTTCAAGCAACGCGATCTGATCTTTAAGCACGAGTTTTCTCTTCTTCAAACGTTGCAGCTGCAGCTGATCATAGGGTGGTTCTTCAACCAGCCGATTGATGACGTCATCCAGATCGCGGTGCTCGGTTTGAAGTGTTGCAAGTTTGACATGCAAATCACGGGTTTCAGGCATTTGTATCCCGGCTTGTTATTGTAATCGAAGTCCGTAAGCGGCATCATAACATATTCAGCACAGGGGAATATCAAAAAAGGAAAGATCATGGCGAAAAAACGTATCGGCGTTCTGACAAGTGGCGGGGACTGCGCCGGATTAAATGCCGCCATCCGGGCGGTGGCCCGTCGTGCCATTGATGGCTATGATTGGGAAGTGGTCGGTATCAGAAATGGAACCCTGGGTCTGATCTCCACCCCCGTAGATGCCGAAGTCTTAGGCAAAGAAAGCTTCAGTGGAACCTTGTTGCGCCAGGGCGGCACCTTTTTAGGGACCACAAATAAGGGGGACCCTTTTGCCTATCCCATGGAAGACGGCAGCCTGAAAGACAGATCAGAGGAATTTATTGCAGGTTTTCGCGAACTGGATCTACAAGGCCTGATCGGCATCGGCGGTGACGGGTCCATGAAGATTCTGAACAAACTGTGTGAACGAGGCGATATCCCCTTTATTGGCATCCCCAAAACCATCGATAACGATGTGGCCTTTACCGAATTTACCATTGGCTTCACTACGGCCGTCAATGTAGCGGTCGATGCACTTGATCGCCTTCATCCCACGGCGGCCAGTCACAACCGGATTATGGTGTTGGAAGTCATGGGTCGCGATGCCGGACATATTGCCTTGCAGGCAGGCATTGCAGGCGGCGCAGATGTAATTTTACTGCCGGAAATCAAATATGACATGAAGAAAGTCGCAGAAAAAATCCGCCGCGTTTATGAAGGTGAAAAACGCAGTCATGCCCTGGTTGTGGTTTCCGAAGCCATCCGCACCAGCGCGGGCGAAACCATCATGCATGCCAATGAAGACGGCAAAATGAATTACGGCGGTGTCGGCCATGTAATCGGAGACCAAATCGCCAAGGAAACAGGCGCAGACACACGCGTTACAGTACTTGGTCATGTGCAACGCGGCGGAACACCCGCCATGCGTGACAGGGTCATTGCCTCAGCCTTTGGGGTCAAGGCGGTGGACCTGATGGCACAGGGTAAAACCAACCGGATGGTTGCCTGGCAACACCGCGAGGTAGTTGACGTTCCCTTGGAAGAAGTGGTCACACGCTACAACCATATCGACGTGGCAGGAACACTGGTTGATACGGCCAAGGGGCTGGGGATATGTCTGGGTGATTAAGGTGATTTTTGACGCGGCGCACAACAAGCTTTTCTAGCGCAAGAAGTGTTTTTTTTGTATCATAAATGCTTCTTAAAACTGTCACGAGGAGGTTGTCCGCATGAGCGTACAAGATCGTATTGAATCTCTTAAGTTTAAGCACGAAGAACTCGAAACAAAAATCTCAGCTGAAGAATTAAGACCTCACCCTGACGACGACTTACTCCACGATCTCAAACGGCAAAAGCTCAAAGTGAAAGACGAAATCACAACCCTGGCACCGAACTAAGATCGTCAGATTTACAAAAGCACCTCAATAAAAATTGAGGTGCTTTTCTTATGTTTGCGCGGGTGAGAGAGTTATTCTTCCTCCTCAGCCTGTTTCTGTTTTGCATGTTGAACGGCTTTTTCAAGTTCTGTGATTTGTTTTATTCTATCAGTCATATTGATTTTTCCGGCAGCGGCTTTTGAGATTTCAAACACTTTCAAGGCTTCGTCAAAATAGCCCACACTAGCATAGACGTGTCCTAATAAAGTGCCAGTAATGGCAATGCCATCCGGTTGTTTAAACTGAAGGAATAGTTGAAAACTTTCTGATAGCTCATCCAAGATAATTGAGGCTTGTCCTTTCTCCAATCCATCCCCATTTAAGCGTATTCGGGTGATAAATAAAAGCAAATAGGCAATATTCTGTCTGTCTTCTACTTCACGAAGGACTGGCAACACCTCTTCTGACTGAATGCGCAAAGCCTCATCAACGTTTCCTTGTTCATGATAAATGTCTGCAATTTTTCCCATTGTAACCGCTTTTGACCTTATGTCCCCAAGTTGTTCATAAACAGGGAGCTGTTCTTCACGCCGAATGCGCAAGGCCTCACAAATGTTTCCTTGTTTTTGAAAAATATCTGCAATTTGCCCCATGGTGACCGCTTTTGAACTTACATCACCCAGTCGTTCATACACAGATAGTTCTTCTTCATGCCGAATATGCAAGGCTTCATCAATGTTTCCTTGTTGCAGTAATATGTCTGCAATTTGCCCCATGGTAACGGCTTTTGATTTTACGTCCCCGAGTTGTTCATAGACAGGGAGTTCTTCTTCATGCCGAATGCGCAAGGCCTCATCAATGTTTCCCTGTTGCTGATAAATGTCTGCAATTCCTCCCATTGCAATGGCTTTTTCTCTTATGTCACCGAGTTGTTCATAGACAGGGAGTTGTTCTTCCCACCGGATACGCAATGCTTCATCAATATGCCCTTGCCGCTGATAAATGTTGGCGATTTTACCCATTGTTACGGCTTTTGATCTTAAGTCGTCTAATTCGTCAAACAGCGTTATCGCTTGTTCAAATTTTTCTAATGTCTGTTGCGGGCCATCACGTTGCAGAGTGGAATCCGCAAAAAGGACAAGAACTTGTGCTAGCGTTTTCTTGTCTTTGGATTGTAAATTAAGGCCTTGTTCTAACAGTTTAGTTCTTAAAGACCATTCACCAACACGTTCGGCGCAATTACTGGCCACTAAAATTAGGTCTGGCTCAGGGGCGCCATTTTGGTTTGCAATGATTTCAAGTGCTTGTTGAACCAGTGAAAGTGCAGTGTTGGCATCATGAAGTTTCCAAAATAAATATTGTCCACCAGCGCACACAGCTGAATTTATAATATCGCATGGGGCGCCCCCTGCCAAGGCGACACGGGCCAAGTCTAAGCCACGAGGGTCATGATGAATATCGCCATCTTCGTCACGCCAGGCGCTTGCAAGAGGTTCTATGACACTGGCGGAAAGCTTATTAATTTCCTCTTCTGTCAATTCCGGTTGTGCAAGCGGGCTGGCAAGGGGATTGATGGAAGCACAATCGTAACCATCAAAAGTCCCCCAGTTATCAAGCAAGCCCAAACCCATCAAGCGTTGAACGACGGCATCATGATCTTCAAGATTTAAACAATCCCCAAGAGCCTGTATGGCCGTTAAAGGAACAGGAATGCCAACGGTAAAAAGTTTTATTGCTCGCAACAATTCATGTTGATCTTTAGTCAGTGCGTTCAAATAAGTTTCAAAGGAAAGTCGTTCAAAAAAGTCCTGTGCCGCACTTTCGTCCTCGGGAATTTCACCGGAAGCTTTCCAGCTTTCAACAGCATTAATCGCATTTTCAGCTGTTTCAGCATCACCTGAAAAGATCGGCTGGGTCAGGATTTGTTGGAGCCCAGGATTGCCTTCCGCTGTCTCACAGGCTTTCTGGATCAAGTCGTGCGCAGCCTCATCCAGAGCGACTGGTTTTTCCTGATTACGTCTTGCTGCCTGCCATTGTTTTTGCTGTTGGCGACCTTCCATCGGTCTTAACGCAATCGTATTGAGTTTTGAGGCAAGGTCACGTCCGCGACGATCGGGCAGAGTGAAAGTATAGCGGCTGGTCAGCAGCAACCTTGATTTCTTTTTATAATCCGCAAAGGCGGTCAGGATAGCGCCCAATGTATCACGATAAAGATTGAGCCGATCATCAGCATCTTTAACAGGCGTGATTTTCTGGTTTGGTTTTGGGTCTTCCAGAATTTGTTCCAGATCATCAATGATCAACAAAATCGGATTGTTCAAAAACGGACCAGTCAGCATGGCTTCCAAAGCATCGGCCAGCACCGTTGGATCCGTTGCAATTTGTTCTTCCCAGCAGCTGCGAAACTTCTTTTTATCTTCTACCGGAAGGGCTTTGATAAGACGCTCAAACACAGAAGAGGCATCATAATCGCCATAGATGACAACTGTATTCAACTGCGGCAAACGGTTGGCAATACGTGCGGCCAGGCTGGATTTCCCCAGATTACCCATCCCCTGAACCAGCGTACCTGCATTTTTTCCGGCCCTGAAAGCACTCAGTACTTTTTGGGCATCGCGTCGTCTGCCCACAAATTCACGTGCGTTTGCGACCGGAACATTATTTTCAACCTTGTCCAGAAATTCCGTATAGCCAGCTTCTTTTTTCAACCCCCTAATGTCTTTACCTGCCTGACATAACGCGCCACCACCGGCTGTCCCGGTGTAAAGGCGAGCCAAATGCCAGTGTTTTCCGGTTTGCGGGTCCCGCTGGTTTTTGCGCAAGGTCTCCAGACGTGCGATTGCCATCGCATAGGAAATGCTGTGATATTCACCCAGTTCATGATAGAGCTTTTCGGCGAAAAATTTGGCATCACTATCATAAACCGAACCATCCCAACCAATGACATTTGCCACCCCGGCCTGGATCAAGTGACGGGCAAAGGGTTCAGAAAACTCTGCTCCCTCTGTATTTGCTTTGGCTGCGGTTTTACAGGCCGAAAGAAAGACCAGTGGCGGCATATTTTCCCCAAGGGTGTCAATGATGTCACCAACGCTGGCATCTTTCTCATCTCCTTCCGGGCTTTCCAGACATAAAAAGGGGTTTCCGTCTTTATCAATATCGCCGTGGCAGGAAAAGTGGACCACATCGAAAGGCCCTTGCTGGGCCAGATGCGGTTTCAAAAATTCCAGACAACCGCTTTCTTCAACGCTGACATAAACGTCCAGCTGTTCGGTTGCGTTCAGGATGGCAACTTCTTCTGCCTCATAATCTAGTTCATTTTGACCCGTTGGGGCTGCGGCCATAAAGGTCATGGTCAAATCTTGATAGCGTGGTTCAAACGGTGCGGTTTGTGCATCTGTGCCAATACGACGATAAGGCTTAAAACGCTGAACTTCATTTGCCGCCAGATACATATTATCAGTCGCCAGAATTTCCCATGGTAAGTCCAGCAAGGCTTTGGCTTGAGGAGAATTTACGATTTCCGTTCGAATTTCCAACTCACGATTGCCCGTTTTGGAAAGCCATCCCGACGCCCATTTCCCATGGTTCAGCCAGTCAAAAATCTCCTGCCCCAACATTAAAAGCAGGTTGTTATTTTCTGATTTTACAATATCTGAATAGCGTTCATTCCAGTCCGCCATCTGTTGAAGACAGGCGTCATCAAGAGGAATGCGATAGGGCGCCTCACCTTCACACTGACAGATTATGTTTTTGCCGTTAATGCTGATTTGAGCTTTCATAGCCGTTCCCCAACTTGTCCTGTTCTTCATATTGCAGGTGCATAATTCCATACAAAATTGCAAACAGCAAAGGTTAATCGGAGCATGGTTAAAAAACTAGGGATTGCAATCAATATTGCGCAAACAGATAGTCTGAGCCAAAACCTTTAAGCCTGAGTTTCGTCAACTGGGAAAAGACCACCAAATCTTTTGTATTCAGGGCAAAGCGGTGGGAGGCATAAAGCATCAGCTTTTGTGGGCTGAGCTTAATCGGTTTGGCAAACTGGCTGAAGCTGAGGTTTCTGTTTTCCACCATTTCCACAAAACGAAAATCAGGCGTCAGGATCGCATCTACCTTGCCTGCGAGCAGTGCCGTCATCAGGTCACGATGAGACTTGAATTTCAGTACCGGACCATGGGGGTGTCGGGCGATGATTTCACTGCTGACGCCTTTGCTGCTGACGCCTACTTTTTTATTGGCAAGGTCTTTTGCGGATTTGATTTCCTGTTTGGGCAAACTCGCAATCACAAAGTAACTGGTGGAAATCGGCGTGATCGGAATGGCGTAGGAATTGCGTTTTTTACTTTCCAGAAACACACCTAAATCAACCTTGCCATCACGGGTCAAGGCAACTGCGCGCGGGAAAGGCAAGACGGAAAAGATAAGTTTTGATCCGGTCTGCTGTTCAATCTTGTGAAAGATATTTAACAGCGGACCTTTCCAACTGCCATCCGGCTCTTTTTCCAGCAGATTTTTAATGTAAGGCACGACAATTTTGACCTCCCGTTGCTCTTGCGCAATAGCAGGAAATGCCCAAGCAAGGACGGCACCAAAGGCCAGATATGTCAAAAACTTACGTACCATCTCCGCAATATAGGGGATAGTACGTATATTTAGCAAGCCTGTACGTTACTTCATTTAGATAATAATTTTATGACAGTTATGCGTCACGACGTCCGCGTTCAATCCACATCATCAATAACAGGGAAATGGTTGCCAGCACTGTATAGCCTGCAATCATCGGCACCAGCGTCTGATCATAAAATTGTCCGATCAACGCCCCAAAAGACATGGATACAAGTGTGGTCCCCGCCCCGATGAAGCTGGAGGCAATCCCGGCGATATGCCCCATCGGTTCCATAGCCATGGCATTTGAATTGCCAAACAGAATGCCCATGAAAAAGAAGATCAGCACCATCGCGGTCATAAACAGCACAAACGGCGGATGGCCGTCCGTTGCCAGAAGATAGGTCATAAACAAGGCGGATGTCGCAATCAGCATTTTCAGGGACAGTTGCATCAAGGCGCGCATCCCGTACTTCATCACCAGCTTGCCATTCACCACAGACGATGCGCCAACGGCCAGCGCCAGAATAGCAAAGTAAAGCGGGAAGAGTTCGTCAATCCCATAGATATCCAGATAAAGCAGTTTCGCCGTATTGAGATAAGCCACCAGGCAGGCAAAGGCCAAACCGCCCACCACCATATATCCGGCAGAGATGCGGTTGGTCAGGGCTTCTTTTGCGCCCTTCAGGATCGGGCGCATCTCAAGCTTGATACGGTGTTCTTTATGTAGTGTTTCCGGCTGGCGGATAACCAGCCACATTGTCACGGCAAATGCCAATATAGCAAAGGCATAAAAGATACTTTCCCAGGTCGCAAAGAACAGAAGTCCCGCCCCCAGCGCCGGAGCCAGCGCGGGCACCAGAATAAAGATGCTGATCACAAACGACATGATCTTCGCCATTTCCCGACCCGCATATTGGTCGCGCACAAAGGCGATGGTTAGCGTGCGAGGACCCGCAACACCAAAACCCTGAATAAAACGTCCCCACAGCAAAACTTCATACGTCGGGGCAAAGGCAGAGATCAGGGAGCCAACAATAAACAGCGCCAGCCCAATATAGGTCGCAGGTTTGCGCCCGATACTGTCTGACAGCGGGCCATAAAAAATCTGCCCAATCGCCATCCCCAGAAACAACACACCCACAACCAGTTGCAGCTGATTTTGATCCGTCACATCAAAGCTGGAGCCAATGGCATGAAACGCAGGCAGAATGGCATCAATGGCCAACGCCACCAAAGACATTAAAAACGCCATCAAGGCAATGAATTCACCCGTTGACTGACGAGCTTGGGGGACAGTTTGTGACATAAGGAAGGTACTTCTAAGATCAAATTATTAATATCATTTGAAACAGACTATAAGCCCTTCCAGATTATATCACAGTGAAATGTCTCACATTCCAAAGATATTTATTTTAGCTCTGCTTCAATGACCAATTCATTGGTAATGGTGCGATGAACCGGGCATTTTTCGGCAATTTCAAAAATCTTCTGGCGTTCCTCATCGGTTAAATCACCTTTGATGGTGATTTCGGTTTTGATCTGATCCACTTTTCCTTTTTCCGTTTCACAGGTTTCGCAATCGGCTGCATGGATTTTATCATGGCGCAGACGGACTTCGGCGCGATCCAGTTTATAACCTTTACGATCCGCATACATGCGCATGGTCATGGATTTACAGGCCCCAAGGGCAGCCAGCAGCAGATCATAAGGGGTTGCCCCGGTGTTATTGCCCCCGACACGTTCCGGTTCATCCCCGGTAATCACATGACCAGAACCCGTAACAATCTGATTGATAAACTTCCCTGCCCCGGTTTCAGCCACAACCACACTGCCTTCAACCGCGCGCGGGCGTTTATTCTGTTCTTCCAGTGGATTGTCCAGATAGCGACCGGCCCAGGCCGACAAGACATCCGCCACATAATCCGCATCTATTTTTCGTGTAAGAAGATGGTCTGCATCTTCTAAAGACACAAAACTTTTGGGATGTTTCGCCGCACTATAAATCCGGGCCGCATTGTCAATCGACACGGTTTCATCCATGGGCGCGTGAAAGACCAGCAAGGCAGCTTTCAAGGATTGGATATCATCTTCCAGCCTGGTGGCTTCAATATCATCCAGAAACTGCTTCTGAATTTTAAACGGACGCCCGGCCAGTTGCACTTCGGCCTCGCCTTTTTCGGTAATCTCATCAATATGGCAGCCAAAATTATGCGCCACATGGGCAGGGTCCGCAGGTGCCCCGATGGTGGAGACAGCGCGGATTTCAGGGATTGATTTCTGTGCAGCCAACACAGCCGCCCCACCGAGTGAATGCCCAATAAGGATGGTTGGGGCTTCAAGTTCATTGCGCATATAATCTGCGGCAGCGACAAGATCAGCCACATTGGAGGAAAAGTTCGTATTGGCAAATTCCCCATCACTCGCCCCAAGCCCGGTAAAATCAAACCGCAAGACCGCAATGCCACGATCACTTAAACGCTGCGCAATTCGGCTGGCAGCAAAGATATCCTTGGTGCAGGTAAAACAATGGGCAAACAACGCGTATGCTTTTGGGGGACCTGCGGGAAGGTCAAGCCGTGCAGCCAGTTCCGCCCCATTTGCGCCTGCAAAAGTAATCCGTTTTGTCTGAAAAGCCATTGTGTTTGCATCCTTAATCTATCTGGTTCAGCAACAGAGATAGAAACAAGATAGCGATAGAACAAGGCTATGGACATCAAGTCACGTGAATGTGATCAGCAATTAATCCAGAAACTTTTCCAACTGATCCAACGTGGCCTCCCAGCCATGGATGTGCTGATCGACCAATTCCGCTACATCCTGATGGGTCACCACGATCTCTGTAGCCATTGCATCCGGCTTAAAGTCAATCAGGACTTTAGACGTTCCTTCCCCACCCGGCATGGGATCGACCCATTCCCAGGTGAATGACAGATGACGGGCTTCCTGGATAGAAAGGAAAGTGCCGAACAAAGTCACACTCTGGTCCGGGCCGATGGCATATTCAAATCGGTAGCTGCCCTTTTCAACAAAATCAAAGGCAAGAACCTTCACCGCCATCTCCGGTGACGGCGTAAACCATTTTTCAACGGCCTCTTTGCTCGCAAAAGCCTGAAAGACCGTTACCGTATCATGATTGATCTGTCGAGAAACGACGGCCTGGCTCATCAGCGTTTCATCAATGTGCTGGCACTACGATGTCCGGTGAGCTTGCAAAAGACATCTTCGATCTTGCCGAAAATTTCCTTACGGGTCTTGACCGCATTGATCACATCAATCAGGCGACGGCGATAGAACAGGATGGTTTCTGCTGAATTTTCCGACTCATCGCTCAGCCAGTAGACCATAGTTGCACTGTAGACAGCGGCCAGAGAGGCACGTTTGGTGTAATAGTTGAAATCAACGGATTCATCGCCGCAAGACCACCAGATTTCATCCACCGCATTCCACACCACCTGCACGCCTTGCGGGGCATGTTTGGGGATTGTGTAAAAAGACATGGCCTTGCGCACGGCCTCTTTATAAGGCGCTTCGATTTCCAGACGGATACGCATGGCTTCTTCCAGACGTTTGCCGATGCCCATGCCGTCCATATCCAGCTCTTCCAGCTTTGCAGACATCTGGCGATTGATATAGGCCGCAAAATGGGCAAGCACTTCCGCCACCCCGTCCGGGAAGGCGCGCACCGCCATGGATGCTTCATAGCCAGCTTCAACCGCACCTTCTTCAACAGCCGCATCAGTCCAGCCGTCAAACAGCACGTTGGGCAGGGTTGCCAGAAGAATGTCGTCTTTTACTTTGATGTCTTGCATGGTTTTAGTCTTTCAAAGCCTTTTGCAGTTCCTCAACATAGCCGAAGCTGGACAGGTCGTCCATACGTTGCGGATAGAGAATTCCGTCCAGATGATCACATTCATGCTGGACGACTCGGGCATGAAAACCGCTTGCGTCACGCTCAATCACCTCCCCATTGGCATCCAGACCGCTATATTTGATGTTGGTATAGCGTTTAACCGGGCCTGCCATACCGGGGATGGACAAGCATCCTTCCACCGCTACATTGGTCTCCTCACCCACAGGTTCAATCACCGGGTTGATCAGGACCGTCAGCGGCACTTCGCTGTCTTCGCCACGTTCAGATGGCACATGAAACATCACCAGACGCAAGGGAACATGCACTTGCGGGGCCGCAAGCCCAGCGCCATTGGCGTCATGCATGGTGTCCACCATGTCACGGACAAGGCGTTGGATTTCAGGGTCTTTCGGGTCTTCAACGGGATTGGCAGGCATGCGCAACACCGGATGTCCCATACGGGCGATCTTCAAAATTGTCATGTTTTGCTATATAATGACTTTTTGTGGCCGATGCCATACTGAATCCACTTGAACATAAAAGATTCATATGCTATGTCCCCGCTTCCTCTCCACACCAGTGGTTTGGACTGGGCATATGGCCCTGTTGTTATTTTGTATAAGGAGGCCCTGACCATCGTACAGGTAGTAGTTCGCGACAATAATGTCGACCAGGCACTGAAAGCTTTGAAAAAGAAAATGCAGCGTGAAGGCGTTTTCCGTGAAATGAAACTTCGCCGCCACTATGAAAAACCATCTGAGAAAAAAGCACGTGAAGACGCTGAAGCAGTTCGTCGCGCACGTAAGCTTGAGCGCAAGCGCATCGAGCGTGAAGGCTTCTAAACACCCTTCCCTTTCTTAGGGAAAGACTGTTTATACTCAGACTACATTTTCTACAGATCCCTCCCATGCCTGAGGGGTGATCTGGTTTATACTACTTGAAAGGTGGTGATGTGGGCGTTTGTTGTTCATCGTTTTGATGGATGACACCTCATATACCCGATAAAAGGGCGAAGCGCTTTAACCAGCCGCTTCGCCCTTTTTCTTTGTTATATTCCCTCCCCGGTCATTCCCGTGCAAACGGGGACCCAAAATACCCTTGGATCAAACGCCCGCTAGGTTCCCGCTTTCGCGGGAATGACGAGTGAGGTAAGTGCCTGTAATCATTCTTTTTTCTTCCCCTTCAATAAGGCAATAATCGGTAACAACCAGGCGAACTCACTAGTAATCCCGGTCAACACCTCAATCCCCTTGATCGCACCAACAACAGAAACAGCACGAACAAAGTTCTCGGAAGTACTTTCCAGCCCCTTGATTACACCACGCTCAACAGCCTTCCCGGCGTTGGATTGACGCACCTTTTGCCAACCGGATTTGGCGAGCTTTGACGTTACTGATAGCAAGTTGCCCACACTACGCACAAAATCGACTTTTAAAGGATCAGACACAATGGCCTGATCATTATCACTCGGAACATAATCGCCTTTTATGTCGGCTGCATATTCTTCGAACTCCTCAATAACCTGTTCATCCGCCAGATCACGGGTTTCACCCAATTGTTCAACCACTTCCAAGGCGAGGCTAACATCAGCAAGCGCTACACCGCTTTCGCCGATTTCCTCAAGATATTCCTGCCATTCAGGAAGTTGTTTGATGAAACCATTGTGACTGGCAAGCAAGGCGGAAAGTTCAGCCACCAGTCGATCTGACATTTCATCTTTGGCATGGTTTAACTGTTCCAGCAATCGACTGGCATGCAAGCCCGCTTTGATGACATTCATGTCTTCATATTGATGTGCCAATGCTGCTTCGTATCGGGATATCGCTTTATCAACAAAGGGACTGTTCGTTTGCGGCACCAAATCCAGAAAATCGTCCAGAGCTTCACGCTGTGCTTCCCAGATACTCTTCCAGCGCTCTTCCTGTCCTTCCTTCTCAGACGTTGGCAAAACAGCTTTGCGTTTGTGAATTTTCTCATCATCACCGACCTCAAGCTCAATCACCGCCTTTTTCTGCTGTGGAATATCCGGCACCTGGTATCGCGCTTCCATCTCTGCAATCAGATGATTAACATGGGCGGGCCCTTTCTCCCAATCCTCTTCCGGGATCATAACCCGTTCACGTTCAAGAGATTCCAGAACCAGACGTCCATTTGGTTTGGGGCCACCAACAAGGCGATCATCATACCAATTTGTCCAGACCTGCCAGTCTTCATCCAGTTCCAGCAAGACCGATTTCATTTTTTGCCAATCATTTTCAAGGTCATCCGGCATGACCGACAACCAAAGCGGGCGGCTGATCAATTGATCAAGTGATCCAGTTTTCTCAAAATAAGAAATGTCATTATTTATCGCCACCCAAATAGGGGAAAAAGCGGCGGCGGCTCTGTCAGCAGCAGCAGCGGCGTAGGCGGCGACGGCTCTAGCGGCGGCGGCTCTGGCGGCGGCGTAGGCGGCGTCGGCGGCGGCGGTTCTGGCGGCTTTGGCGGCTTTGGCGGCGGCGGTTCTGCCGGCTCTAGCGGCGGCGGCGGCGGCTCTGTCAGCAGCAGCGGCGTAGGCGGCGGTTCTGGCGGCTCTAAATTCGCCCCGCTGGTTTGGCCATGTGCCCGCAAACCAAGGGGCCGAATTAGCACGAAAAACAGGCAAAATTATGGATGTAGCATATTCAGAAGGTGCCTCATTCAAAACAGGAAAGAGCACAGGTATAACGCGCAGGGAAATTCGTGCAGCCATCGCGACGGCAACCTGCTTATCCTGCCCCATCAGCCATTTTCTATAATCATCTAAGGATTCAATATTTCCCACGGTAGCCCCCAAAACCCCTAATAGGTGAATAGTGCATCATTACTCACCTTATAGCAATAACGTTCTATCATCACCAGCCCTCCGTCATCCCCGTGCAAACGGGGACCCAGGACACCTTTGGATCACACATTCACTAGGTTCCCGCGTTCGCGGGAATGACGGTAACGAAAGTTGTCATCCCAGGCTTGTTCCAGGACAATCGGGGGAGGTCGGGCTCAATTGTTTGAAAGTTGGAATCCTGCTTTAAAAGCTTGTCCCGGAATGAATCCGGGATGACAGGGGTGAGGGCGATTTACCGTCCCTCTACCCAGCTCTTATAGGCCTGATCGGTCTTGATAATATGATTGAGCAGCCAGTCTCTCAGGAAAACCTGAAGGTTATGTCCCACAGCGCCATTATCGGCATGTTCGGATTTGAAGCTTTCTTTGGCGGTGCTGAGCCATTCGCGGAATTCGTCGTGTTGCCTGAGGTGCGCGTCCAAGTCGTCATAGCCGACCTGTTTCAGCAATTCTTCTTCATCATGGAAATGTTCGCGCACATAGATGTCAAGTTTTTCAAAGATAACGCCCATGGAGGATGTGTCCAGGCTGGCGTCATCCAAGCGGTCGATGAGGGCGAACAGGTCTTGATGTTGGCGGTCAATTTCTGCATCGCCGACGTTATAGTCTTCACTCCATGCCAGACGTCCCATAACATCCCTCCCCATTCAATCAACACTTGGGGTAGCATTCTACCAAAAGGACGGCAGGGCAAACTTGATCTCGCGCAAGCGATCAAATTCCGGCGAAGACATCCTGCATGGTGATGACATCGGCATATTCCCCATCCAGCACGCCGAGATAGAGATTATGAACATCTTCGGCTTCCCAACGCTTGCCTGCCTTGTCCACCACCGGAACGGCCGTGCAGGCATCACTGACCACGTAGGTGAGGAAGCCAAGGCAGCTGGCATGACGCACGGTCGCATCGATGGAATTATGGGTCACAACCCCGCAGAAGACGATCTTGTCGCAGCCCTCCGTGCGCAACTGGGAGCCCAGGCTTGTTTTGATGAAGGCGCAGTTGACTTCTTTTTCAATCACAATTTCACCGGGCAGCGGCGCTGTTTCTGGCTTGAAGTCGTTGGTGGGTTTATCAGTATGATAGGTGGAGGCCGGATTGGGTTCATTATGTTTGACATGGAACACAGGCCATTTGCGCACCCGCCAGATGCTCAACAGGTCCTGGACCCGCATCTGATAGTCCGGATTGTTCTTGCCATCCCAGCAGGGTTCATCAATGGCTTTTTGCACATCAATAATGACAAGGGCGGTGGTGGCATCCAGTTCCATAGTTCAAAGCTTCCACATAAAATAAGTAAAGGGCCGTACGCTTTCGCATACGGCCCCCAACTATAAACATGCGCTAATTGATTAGCTAATGTTTTGTAGCAGTGTATCCAGAGACGCTTTCGCATCACCATAGAACATGCGTGTGTTCTCTTTGTAGAACAGTGGGTTTTCGATACCGGAATACCCAGTCCCCTGACCACGTTTAGAGACAAACACCTGCTTGGCTTTCCAGCATTCCAGAACCGGCATGCCTGCGATGGGTGAGTTTGGATCTTCCTGTGCTGCCGGGTTTACGATGTCGTTTGACCCGATAACGATGGCAACGTCAGTTTCAGGGAAGTCGTCATTGATCTCATCCATTTCCAGAACGATGTCATAAGGCACTTTTGCTTCGGCCAACAGAACGTTCATGTGACCTGGCAGACGACCTGCAACCGGGTGGATCGCAAAGCGAACTTCTTTACCCTTGGCACGCAGACGCTTGGTCAGCTCAGACACAGATTGTTGTGCTTGCGCAACCGCCAGACCGTAGCCCGGAATGATGATGATGCTGTCTGCATCTTCCAACGCGCTTACAACACCGTCTGCATCGATGGCAACCTGTTCACCTTCAACTTCCATAGCCGGACCTGTTTCACCGCCGAAGCCGCCCAGGATAACCGATACGAAATGACGGTTCATCGCCTTACACATGATATAGGACAGGATCGCACCGGAGGAACCAACAAGTGCACCTGTTACGATCAACAGGTCGTTGCCCAGGGTGAAACCGATGGCAGAAGCCGCCCAACCGGAATAAGAGTTCAACATGGAAACCACAACCGGCATGTCAGCACCACCGATACCCATGATCAGGTGCCAGCCGATGAAGCCTGCGATGATGGTCACAACAACCATTGTCCAGATGCCAAAGTCGTTGCAGAACATGATGCCCAGAACCAGACAGGCGATTGCAGAAACAGCGTTCCACATGTGACCACCTGGCAGTTTGATTGGCTTGCCGTCAATTTTACCCGCAAGCTTGCCAAAGGCAACAATAGAACCAGTGAAGGTGATCGCACCAATGAAGATACCGAGGAAGACTTCAACCTTCAGGATGGAAATTTCAACAGATGTCTTGTGCGCCAGTTTCAGTGCAAAACCCGTCAGAGCTTCACGCGCTGCTTCGTCCATAGCCAGAACAGCCTGGAGTTCCAGTTCGGCGTTCAGGCCGATGAAAACAGCAGCCAGACCCACGAAGGAGTGAAGCGCAGCAACCAGTTGCGGCATTTCAGTCATTTGAACGCGCGCAGCCACCACATAACCGATGACAGAACCGACCAGGATCGCCGGGATCAGCCAGATAAAGCTAAAACCGATCTGGTTGATAACAGTTACGAAAACAGCAACGCCCATACCGACGATACCGTACCATACGGCGCGTTTTGCTTTTTCCTGATTAGAAAGGCCACCCAGAGAAAGGATGAACAAGACGGATGCTGCGATATAAGCAGCAGTCATAATACCATAAGCCATTGTTTCTATTCTCCTTAGGACTTCTCGAACATGGCAAGCATGCGACGTGTGACGAGGAAGCCACCGACAATGTTAATGGTCGCAATCAGAACCGAGATGGTCGCCATAATAACAACCAGCGAACTGCTGGATCCGATTTGCAGGACGGCACCCAAGATCACAATACCGGAAATCGCGTTGGTAACAGCCATCAACGGTGTGTGCAGAGAGTGTGAAACGTTCCAGATGACCTGGAAGCCAACGAAACAGGACAGAACAAACACGATAAAGTGCTGCATGAAGCTGGCAGGGGCAAAGGCACCCACGATCAGCATCAACAGGCCGCCAACGCCCAACATGGCAAACTGACGTTTTGAATCAGCTTTGAATTCTGCAATTTCGCGCGCTTTCTTTTCTTCCGGTGTCTCTTCCTTGACTTCCGGTTTCTTCTGCGCGGCAATCGCTTTTACTTTTGGTGGGGGGGGCGGGAAGGTGATATCACCTTCAAAGGTCACGGTCGCGCCACGGATGACATCATCTTCCATGTCGTGATTAACCTTACCGTCTTTTTCAGGGGTCAGGTCAGTCATCATGTGACGAATGTTTGTGGAATAAAGGCTGGAAGCCTGTGCTGCCATACGCGATGGGAAGTCCGTGTAACCGATGATGGTTACGCCGTTCTCAGTCACGACCTTCTTATCTTTTTCAGTACCTTCACAGTTACCACCGCGCTCAGCCGCCAAATCAACAACCACAGAACCTGTCTTCATGGCCGCGACCATGTCTTCGAGCCACAGTTTTGGTGCTTCGCGGTTCGGGATCAGGGCTGTTGTGATAACAATGTCAACTTCCGGGGCCAGTTCGCGGAATTTCGCAAGCTGTGCTTCACGGAATTCAGGCGAAGAAACAGAAGCGTAACCGCCTGTTTCCGCACCGTCTTGTTGTTCTTCTTCAAAATCCAGATAAACGAATTCTGCGCCCATGGATTCAACCTGTTCTGCCACTTCCGGGCGAACGTCAAATGCATAAGTGATCGCACCCAAAGATACAGAGGCACCGATGGCAGCCAGACCAGCCACACCCGCACCCACAACCAGAACCTTCGCAGGCGGTACTTTACCAGCCGCTGTGATCTGACCTGTGAAGAAGCGACCGAAGTTGTTACCGGCTTCGATAACCGCACGGTAACCAGCGATGTTCGCCATGGATGACAGGGCGTCCATCTTCTGTGCACGTGAAATCCGTGGCACCATTTCCATGGCGATCACGTTTGCACCAGATTCTTTGGCGGCATTCATGCCAGCTTCGTTACCCGCAGGGTTGAAGAAAGAGATCAGCGTCTTGCCTTTGGCAAGGTACTTCAGTTCTTTTTCTTCAGGCTCGCGTACTTTTGCAATGATGTCTGATTTGTCCCAAAGACCTTTTGCGGTTTTGATGACTTCAACACCCGCAGCCTCGTAAGCTTCATCAGAAAAGCCAGCTTGCTTCCCGGCACCAGATTGAATGGCACATTGATATCCAAGTTTCTGGAGTTGGGTTGCGGAATCAGGAGTCATCGCAACGCGGTTTTCTCCTTTGAACAGCTCTTTTGGCGTTCCAATTAATTGTCCGTCAGCCATAATTCCTCCAGTAAATAAATCGTTTCATTTGAGGTATTTCCATTTCATACGATTTTGACATAAGGCACCCATCCACCTCTCAGAAATTGAGAAGTTTCTGCATCCATATAACTTTGACCCCATGCATCCCCTTTCACATTCGCGTCTCCCACAAAATGTGACAGGTCGGTTTTTTCTGTACGGTAATTCTGAACAGTTGCCACCAACATGGTTCCTTAGTTTCCCTCTGGGTACGTTGTTTACACAAAAAACCCAAACATCCTTTCGAACGCCTGAGTGATCTGCGCATAATTAATTTTCGCAACACCTTTATGCCTTGGTCATACCAGTGCCTGCAACCCCTACATTGGATGTAGGTTAATATTTTTTATGCAGCGCAACATTAGCAAAAATTTATTTAAAGGTGTTTTTTTCGTGTTTTTGAGGGACAGCAACAAGTCTGGACAGGGCAGAAAACCGGGGTTTTTCATATTGCCCCGCAACAAGGTAAACTTGTCATACCAGATACATTACTGTGACTTTATTGCAACACCGGAGGGACTCGGGCGCGTCAAGATAAAGGTTGCAGTTGCAACCATTATAACCGCTAGGGAAATTGGAACGTATATATTTTCACTTAAAAGTATGGAGAATCCAAGAGAGATCCCCATCAGGGACACAGCAGCAATTTTCGCTTTCTTTGAAACAGCACCGTGATCAAACCAATTTCGGATATGTTCCCCAAACTTTGGATGGGTATAGAGCCAGCGCTTTAGCCTGGGTGAACTCTTGCTGAAGGCCCAGACGGCGACCAGCAAAAACGGGGTAGTGGGCATAACCGGAAGAAAGGCACCCAAAAAACCAAGGGCCGTAAAGACCCATCCCAAACTCAGATAAATGATACGGCGACTGCTCTTAATCATAGTTCAAAATGTGGGTTTCCAAGTTTTCTTTTCAAGTTCCCTATCTTTATAAAATACGAAAAGGGAAATATTGTGACGTAATTTTGGTATGTGTGCCGTCCTCAATAATCGACCGCATGGCTTTATCCACTTGCTTTAGCAGATCAGGATTATCCGGGCGAACAATCATGTGAACTTCACCACCCAGTCCCTTGTTTGCAATTGGTTTTCCAAGATAGCCAAATCCGTGGCCATCATCTGATTGTAGAAAACTCAGCGATTGCATGGTTGGCATCAGATAGATTTTACAGACGCCCTTCTGCATGGATTTGATGGTTTCCATGCTGGTTTTGGTCACAATCAATCTTTCCGTGTTCCCGGACATTTTTTGTTCCAGATAACTTTTCTGGCGGGTCTTTGCAATGGCACAGACCTTTTCGCGCGCCAGTACTTTGTCCACATCGCCGAAGCTATAATCCACCGGGCCGACAAAACTGGATGTGGATCGCCAGTAAGGGATGCTAAAAGCCGCTTTTTCTTCCCGTGCTGGTGTTTTCAACATATTGGGCAAGGCAAAATCTATCTCTCCTGCGTTTACTTTACCGAGAATGTCGGGATAGCGGATGGCATGCAGTTTACAGGTGGCCTTGATGCGTTTACAGATTTCTTTTGCCATATCCACATTGAACCCAACTTGTTGACCCGCTTCATTCTTATAAGAAAAGGGAACGGAGCTTGTGGTCACAGCCACATTTAAATCATCGGCAAAAGACGGCGTTGCCATCAGGCCAATGACGCCACAAAGGGTAAGCTTTAAAAGTCGGTTCATTATCTGCATCTTCATTTAATCAAAGAAAAAGGCCCAGAAGGGAACCCCTCTGAGCCTTCGTTATATCATCTTAATTCTAGAACGGGATTTCGTCATCAAGATCACCACCGGGAATACCGCCGCCCTGTTGCTGGCCGCCGCCGGAATTCCATTCCGGGCCTGTGCTACCGCCTTGAGGGTCAGCACCACCGCCAAAACCACCGCCACCAGAGCCTGCGCTTTGACCGTAGTCATCACCACCGCCGCCAGCATAGCCGCCATCACCACCACCGGAACGACTGCCCAGCATGGTCAATTCACCGCGATAACGTTGCAGGACAACCTCTGTGGTGTATTTTTCAACACCTTGCTGGTCGGTCCATTTGCGAGTTTGCAGCGCGCCTTCCAGATAAACGGTTGAACCTTTACGCAGGAAACGTTCTGCCACATCGGCCAGACGTTCATTAAAGATCACCACGCGGTGCCATTCGGTACGTTCACGACGTTCCCCTGAATTACGATCTTTCCACGATTCGGATGTCGCAAGAGAAAGATTGACGATTTTAGAGCCATCATTTGTAAAGCGCACTTCTGGGTCGCGCCCCAAATTACCTACCAAAATCACCTTATTTACCGAACCGGCCATGGGAACTCCTTGTATTCAAGCGGTTAATTATTTTGAGGCCAGACCATACAATCAATATGGGATTTTTGCGAGTCCATAATCCAGCTTTCAGCCCCTAAATTTCTCTTTTGCTTTTTTCAGTTCTTAAGGATACTCTCCTTGTCATCACAACCGTGATGAGAAACAAAAAACGAATGAGTATGATGATCCGCCTTATCATATTGACCCTGTTCATTCTTTCCTTTCAAGTGAACACAGGTCAGACTGCGACGTATAGACTGGTGACCGCGCCTTTTGTGCCATTTACCAATCCTGATCACCCCAAGGGTGGATTCCTGGTGGAAGTTGCCCGTCAGGCCTTTGCCAAAAGTGGCCGCACGTTAGAAGTCAGTTTCCATCCTTGGGCGCGTGCGATGAAAGAAGCTGAGACCGGACGCTATGACGGTTTACTCAGCGCCTTCTATAATAAAGAACGCGGCGAAATCTTTCATTTCTCTGCCCCGCTGAATACCACAAAGATGGTTTTCGTCGGGTTGCGCAAGAACTTTACGGTCACGCGGTATGATAATCTGCAGGACTTATATGACTATAAAATCGCGGTCGGCCGAAAATGGGCCTATTCAGAAGAGTTTGAACAAAACCAGCGAATTGAAAAACAGATTGTGAATGATGAACCAAACGGCATTCACCTGCTTTATAATGGCCGGGTTGATTTGTTTGCCGTCAACATTGACCAATTCCTTCACACAATCTCCAAAATGGATAAATATGATGCGCGTCAGTCCATTATTCTGAGTCCGTCAATCTCCACCAATAACCAACATATCGCTGCTTCACGCGCCCTTGCTGGCACACCACAAATGCTGGCGGATTTCAACACAGGGCTCGCAGCCCTCAAGGCCAGCGGGGAATATCAAAAGATCCGGCAGGATTTTTTCGGCTTTTAGCTTTACTTTTGGATGACATCACACTATCTCTTTTACCTTGAAATGTTCTCCTTTTGATCTTTTTAGGTTTTCCGATGAGTGTTGATGAAATTCAGGTGCGTGGCGCGCGCGAACATAACTTGCAAGATGTGGATGTAAACATCCCGAAAAACTCACTCACCGTTATCACCGGACTTTCTGGCTCGGGAAAATCCTCTCTGGCATTTGATACCATCTATGCCGAAGGTCAGCGCCGCTATGTGGAATCCTTATCTGCTTATGCCCGTCAGTTCCTGGAACTGATGCAAAAGCCGGATGTTGACCATATCGAAGGTCTGTCACCTGCCATTTCGATTGAACAGAAAACCACCTCAAAAAACCCGCGCTCCACTGTCGGCACCGTCACCGAAATTTATGACTATATGCGTCTTTTATGGGCGCGCGTCGGTGTGCCTCATTCACCAGCCACAGGCCTTCCAATTGAAAGCCAGACGGTTTCGCAAATGGTTGATCGGATCATGACGCTGGAAGAAGGTACCCGTCTTTATATCCTCGCGCCCATCGTTCGGGGCCGCAAAGGGGAATATCGCAAGGAGTTTATGGAACTTCAGAAAAAAGGCTTCCAGCGGGTCAAAGTGGATGGTGAGCTTTATGACGTGGATGGCGTGCCCGAACTCAACAAAAAGATCAAACATGATATCGAAGTAGTGGTGGATCGTCTGGTCTTGCGTGAAGGCGTGGAAAGCCGACTGGCAGACAGTATCGAAACCGCGCTTGAACTGGCCGATGGTCTTTTGTTTGCCGAAGATGCCAAGACCGGAGAACGTCACACTTTTTCTGCCAAATTCGCCTGTCCGGTTTCCGGCTTTACCATTGATGAAGTTGAACCGCGTCTCTTTTCCTTTAACAACCCGTTTGGGGCATGTCCCAGTTGTGATGGTCTGGGCACGGAAATGTATTTCGACCCGGAACTGGTGGTGCCAGACAGTTCCGTTGCACTTGAAAAAGCCATTGCCCCCTGGGCCAATTCGTCCAGCGTTTATTACGGACAGACCCTAAAAGCCATCGCCGATTATTTCAAAGTCGATATCGAAAAGCCTTTTGGCAAACTGCCAAAGAAAGTCCAGGACACGGTGCTTTACGGGTCAGGCAAGAATGAGATCACAATTTCTTATAATGACGGCAAACGATCCTATCAGGTGACCAAGCCATTTGAAGGCGTGATCCCGAATATGGAACGTCGCTGGCGTGAAACGGACAGCTCCTGGGTGCGTGATGAACTGTCAAAATATCAGACGGTCACCACCTGTTCGGATTGTGGCGGGCATCGTCTGAAGCCGGAAGCATTAGCTGTTAAAATAGACGGGCTGCATGTCAGCGAAGTCACTGCTTTTTCTATTGATGAAGCTGCCAAATGGTATCTCGCCCTTGAAGATAAGCTGGGAGAGAAAGAACAGGAAATTGCCCGTCGTATCCTGCGGGAAATCAACGACCGTCTGGGTTTCCTCGTGAATGTCGGTCTGGATTACCTGACCCTGTCACGATCATCGGGCACACTGTCCGGTGGGGAGAGCCAGCGGATCCGCCTGGCCTCTCAGATTGGATCAGGCCTGACCGGGGTTCTCTATGTCCTGGATGAACCGTCTATCGGTCTGCACCAACGCGATAATGACCGTCTGCTGGAAACACTGGTACGTCTGCGTGATCTGGATAACACCGTGATTGTGGTGGAACATGACGAAGACGCCATTCGCTCTGCCGATTACCTGATCGACATGGGGCCACGCGCGGGCGTTCATGGCGGAACGGTGGTCGCAGAAGGCACCCCGGATGAGGTCATGGCAAATCCGGAAAGTCTGACCGGGCAGTATCTGACGGGCATGGAACAGATCGAAGTTCCGACCAAACGCCGAAAGGGTCGCAAAGGCCAATCCATTAAGATCAAGGGCGCGACGGTCAACAACCTGCAAAATGTAAATGCTGAAATTCCACTGGGCACCTTTACCTGTGTGACCGGGGTGTCCGGCGGCGGTAAATCCTCCCTGGTGATTGAAACGCTTTATAAGGCGTTGGCGAAAAAACTACATGGTGCGCGTTTGCATCCGGGTGAACATAAAAAACTGGAAGGCGTGGAATTTATCGACAAGATCGTTGATATCGACCAGTCCCCCATTGGCCGCACGCCACGTTCCAACCCGGCGACCTACACAGGTGCGTTCTCTCCCATCCGAGAATGGTTTGCTGCGCTCCCTGAAGCCAAGACACGTGGATATAAGCCTGGCCGTTTCTCCTTCAACGTCAAGGGCGGTCGGTGCGAGGCCTGTCAGGGTGACGGCGTCATCAAGATCGAGATGCATTTCCTGCCGGATGTTTATGTGCAATGTGATGTCTGTAAGGGCAAACGCTATAACCGTGAAACGCTGGATGTGAAATTCCGTGGCAAATCCATCGCTGATGTGCTGGATATGACGGTCGAAGAAGCCGTCGATTTCTTCAAGGCCGTGCCCAGCATCCGCGACAAGATGGTTACGCTGGAAAAAGTCGGTCTTGGCTATATCCATCTGGGCCAACAGGCAACCACCCTTTCAGGGGGGGAGGCCCAGCGGGTCAAACTCGCCAAAGAGCTCTCCAAACGCGCCACTGGCAAAACCATCTATATTCTGGATGAACCCACAACCGGGCTGCATTTCGATGACGTGCGTAAACTTTTGGAAGTCCTCCATGTCCTGGTCGATCAGGGCAACACCGTCGTCGTCATCGAACATAACCTCGAAGTCATCAAAACCGCCGACCACATCATCGACATCGGCCCTGAAGGCGGTGCAAAGGGTGGCCGGATCGTCGCCAGCGGCACACCGGAAAAGGTCTGCGAGGTAGAAGAAAGCTATACAGGTAAATACCTGAAGGATTATTTGAAGTAAGCCAACACTCACTCGTCATTCCCGCGAAAGCGGAAACCCAGCGAGCATTTGATCCAAGATAATTCTGGGTCCCCGTTTTAGCTATCGCTGGCCTTCGGCTCACGGGGATGACAGTGGGAAGGGAAACCGTTTTGCCATCTCCCTGCCCTTTGTAGTATCCTTCTCTCATGAAAAACAAAGAGGATATCTTTAAAAAGCTGATCAGCCTTGAAAGGGACATTGCCCCTTTCGGGGTGTCGCGCATCGGCTTGTTCGGCTCCTATGCGCGCGGAAATCCTAGGCCGGATAGTGACATTGATTTATTGGTGGAGTTCATCAACACACCGGGGCTTTTGCAACTGGCAGAGCTGCATCTGTTGCTGGAAAAATCCATGGCGCGGCGGGTGGATCTCGCGACCCACGACATGCTATCTGCGAACTTGAAAGACAAGGTGCTGGAAGAAGTGGTGTATTATGACAAAACCACATAAGCACCATCACCTTCACAACGAAGAACGCTGGCATTTTCATATTATTCAGATGATCCTCGCCATTGAAAAGATTGAAACCTACGTGCAAGGCATGACGCGGAATGGCTTTCTGAGTGATGATCGCACCATCGATGCGGTGATCCGCAATCTGGAAATCATCGGGGAAGCCACCCATCATATCCCAAATAAAGTGCGCAAATCTCACCGCGCTATCCCTTGGGCGACTCTGCGTCATATGCGCAATTTCCTCGCCCACGAATATTTCGCGGTAGACCCAAAAATCATCTGGGAGACCGTTTCAAAAGACCTGTCCGCCATCAAACAGGCGCTAAAAAAGGTTTATTGAAACCAAAGACCGAAAAATCTTTCGCATTTGCACAATTTTTTGATTTTTAATGCGTATGAATAATTGCCCTTCCCTTTGCTTTAACTTAAGAATATAAGATGTTGCAAATGCGATAATCATACCCAGATCAGAACTTATGAACATCTATCTGCCCATCGCCGAGATTTCTGTAAACATCTTCCTTCTGCTTGGAATGGGAGGCGCTGTTGGATTCCTCTCAGGCATGTTTGGCGTTGGCGGCGGTTTCCTTATGACGCCTTTGTTGATCTTCATCGGTGTCCCGCCCAGCGTTGCTGTTGCAACAGAAGCCAATCAGATTGTCGCCTCCAGTGTTTCCGGTGTTATTGCCCACACACGGCGTAAAAACGTTGATTTCAAAATGGGGATCATGCTGCTGATTGGCGGTGTCATCGGTTCCACCAGCGGTGTCTGGCTTTTTTCAGCGCTGAAAGCCTCCGGACAGATCGACCTTGTGATTAAACTTTCCTATGTGGTCTTCCTGTCCATCATCGGTGGGTTGATGTTCTTTGAAAGTGCGCGTGCCATCATCCGCAAACGCAAAGGCTATGTCGGAACGGGCGGCGTCCACAAACGCAAAGACCATTCTGGCTGGCAACATAAGCTGCCCTTTAAAATGCGTTTCAGACGTTCCAAGCTTTATATCAGTGCGCTTCTGCCCATTGGTGTGGGCGTTGTGGTTGGTATTCTGGCTGCCATCATGGGTGTCGGCGGTGGCTTTATCATGGTCCCTGCCATGATTTATCTCTTGGGTATGCCGACCTCGGTTGTTGTTGGGACCTCCCTTTTTCAGATTATTTTTGTGACCGCAAACGTCACCATCCTTCAGGCAGCCACCAACCAGACGGTTGATATTGTGCTGGCGCTGTTGTTGTTGATCGGCGGTGTGATCGGAGCGCAATTTGGGGCACGTGCGGGCATGAAATTGCAAGGTGAACAGCTGCGTGTTCTTCTGGCGCTGATGGTCTTGGGCGTTTGTGTCAAACTGGGGATTGATCTGATCCTGGCACCGGATGATCTCTTCTCCCTTGGTGTTGGTGGGGGGCATTGATTGAAATGATCCGCTTTCTCGCCCTGATCCTGACCATCTTCTGCCTAAGCCTGCCCGCATCCGCCCAGTCCCCCATGGTGTCAGACGAGATTGTCGCCGCCCTTGATGACCATCTGGTCGCTATTGATACGGGTTTTAGCGGGTCCAAAGTTCTGCTGTTTGGTGCAACCGAAGGCGAAGGCGATGTGGTCGTCATCGTGCGCGGGCCGTCCAACCGCGAAGTTGTTCGACGCAAAGAACGTGTAATGGGCGTCTGGGCGAATAAAGAAAAAGTCGCCTTCAGCGATACCCCTGTCTTTTACAACATCGCAACATCCGGCAATCTGGAAGAACTGGTACCCGCCTCGACCCGTCAACGTCTGGAACTGGGACCGGATAACCTCAATACCTATCTTGCGCCGGAATATAAAAATATTGGCGACAAGAAAAAAGAAGAATTCTGGCAAGCCTTGCTGCGCGCAAAAAAACGCGACGGGCTTTATGCAGAAAGCGCAACACCCGTTAAATTCCTCGGCAAACGCCTGTTTCGTGCCGACATTGAATTTCCGGCCAACATTCCGGTCGGGACCTATCTGGTCTATGTCTATCTGGTCAAAGACAAGGATGTGGTCAGCACACAAATTACCCCCCTTTTCGTCTCAAAAATCGGCGTCGAAGCGGGCATCTATGACTTCGCGCATCGCCACAGCCTGGCCTATGGTGTCATCGCAGTGGTCATCGCCCTGCTGTCCGGCTGGATCGCCTCTGTCGCTTTTCGTAAAAAATAAAATCGTGATAAACGTCATTACCAAGTATGCATTTTTGTTGACTATCAGCCTGTGGGGCTTAGCCATAGTCACAGGGATTCTAGCCATTGGTTTATCTTTTCTTGCAAAAACTGAAGATAAATCTCCTCTACACTCGCACCTGATCCAAAAATATAAAACTGCCAAATCATCAAATAATCTGCCAAGTTTTGAACTTACCAATTTCTGCGTTTCACGAGAATATCAATCACTCCAAAGTGTTATTAACCAACAATGTCATTTTGACTTTTGCCGTAAGAAAGTTTCGAAAGAGGTAAATTACGTTCCAGAAAACTACTATGGTTTCATATTCTTTAATTCCGAAACCTACTCTGAACCTCAATTCGTATCGAATAAATTTCTGAGCATTAGAGACGGTTGCTATGAAAAGTGGAAGATTATGTAAATGACAGATTCCACATTGAGTTACTTTACTGCACTTACTAGGCTTTTCTTTTCACTGGTTGCTCTTTTCAGCACTTTGGCTCTCATCTTCACATTCATACTAACAAACCTGCTAGAACATGTTAACGAAGATGAGAAGATGCTAGAACAGCACATCATCCAGCATATGGAGAAACAGATTTCTCTTCATCAAAAGTAAGACCATAAATCCAACCTATCAATACCTTAGGAGACCTTAATCGTGTTTGACGTAAATGAATATTTTGACGGTAAAGTCAAATCCATCGCTTTTCAGGGTGAAAAACTCGCTTCCACCGTTGGGGTAATGGCCCCCGGCGACTATGAATTTGGCACCAGTCAAAAAGAAGTCATGACCGTCGTCAGCGGTGCTTTGACCGTTAAACTGCCAGATGCGGATGAATTCGTTACCTTCGAAGCAGGCAAATCTTTCACCGTTGAAGCCAACCGCAAATTCCAGCTGCAGGTCGCAACCGATACGGCCTATCTCTGCACGTATGAATAAGAAACCGTTTCAACCCAAGAAGTAACTAGATTTAACTTCGCATTGTTCTTGGGTTGATTTGCGTCTGAAACACGCCATGTAGTAAAAAAGACTACAAAAACCGGAGTGTCTCATGCCTCTCATCCTGCCTTTACGTCACACCAACCTTCTTTACGCTTCCCTATTTTCCCTGATTCTGCTCTTTGCGTTCTATATCCAGAGTGAAGCAAAAGCCACAACCTATAAAGTGGCCGCAGGAACCGTGACCACCTCTGTAAAAACCTGTTTTCAACGACTTAAAGACATTTACAATCGTGCCGGACACGATATTGAACTAGTGCTGGAAGCCAATGCGCGCAGCATTGAAAGTGTGAATAAAGGCAAATATGACGGGGAACTCGCCCGGATCGCAGGCGTGAATGAATTTTACACCAATCTAGTCCCGCTCACAGAACCCATCATGTATCAGGAACTGGTCATCGCGTACCGCAAGGGTGAAACCTATATCCCGAAAACGCTTGATGATCTGGTGAATGCACTGAAAAACGGCGTGCCTGTCGGCTTTACCCGTGGCAACAAATTTCTCACCAATTCCATCGGTATCTATGATGCCCAGCCGGTTTCAAGCGGCAAGTCGCTGATGAAAATGGTCCACACCAACCGCATTCGCTACGCCGCAAGCTTCCTGGGCGTCCTGGAACCCCACCAAGATGAATTTCCAGAAGTCGAAGTCGGGCTGGACCAGACGCTCCTAAAAATCCCCATGTTCCACTACGTCCACTTCAAAAACGTCCATCTGGTGAAGGTACTAAGTGATGCCACACGAGATATAAATAAGGATGGAGGTGGGGTGCCCACACTGCGCCATTTGAACAGTCAGTTTAAAGAGGAATAGCGATTATTTCGCCGCATCCCGGATCGCCTGCATGTTCTCAGCATAATCGCCACCAAACACGGCTGAACCAGCCACAACCACATTGGCACCCGCATCGACCACGTCTTTGATGGTCGAAGGATTTACGCCACCATCGACCTGAATATCGATATCGCGATCACCGATCATGTCTTTCAGGCGTTTGATTTTTTCAAGCTGGGACGGGATGAATTTTTGGCCGCCGAAGCCGGGGTTGACGCTCATGACCAGGATCAGGTCAATCTCGTCCAGGACGTATTTAACGGCGTTCACTGGGGTCGCCGGGTTCAGGGACACACCTGCTTTTTTGCCGAGGCTTTTGATATACTGGACAGAACGGTGCAGGTGCTTGTCGGCTTCTGCATGGACCGTGATCAGGTCCGCGCCTGCATCGGCATAGTCTTTAAGATACGGTTGCGCCGGATCGATCATCAGGTGAACGTCGAACGGCTTGTCCGTATAGCTGCGGATCGCTTTGATGACACAGGGACCGAATGTCATGTTGGGCACGAAATGGCCGTCCATCACATCAATATGAATCCAGTCTGCGCCTGCTTTATCAACGGCAGTGACTTCTTCACCCAGTTTGGCGAAATCCGCTGACAGAATGGATGGTGCGATCTTAAGCATAGTAACCTCGCCTAAAAGACAAAGGTCCCGGCCTTCGCCGGGACACAATATTTAAAATGATTAACCAAGAACCGGATCAAGGGAGCCATTGGCATAACGGTCAGCCATGTCGTTCAGGCTGATCGGCTTGATCTTGGAACCCTGACCTGCACAGTTGAAGATTTCATAACGTTCAACGCATTCTTTCTCCATCGCAGCCATGGCTGGTTTCAGGTAGTAGCGTGGGTCGAACTCAGCCGGGCCTTCCTGAAGCGCTTTACGGATCGCACCTGTGATGGCCATACGGTTATCGGTGTCGATGTTGACTTTGCGCACACCGTTTTTAATGCCGACAACGATTTCTTCCAGCGGCACACCGTAGGTCTGCTTCATCTCCCCACCATGGGCGTTGATGATGTCCTGCAGTTCCTGCGGCACAGAAGAAGAACCATGCATCACCAGGTGAGTGTTTGGCAGCTTCTTGTGGATTTCTTTCACCACGTTCATGGCAAGAATGTCACCATCGGGTTTGCGGGTGAATTTATACGCACCGTGAGACGTGCCCATGGCAATCGCCAGCGCATCAACTTTTGTTTTCTTGACGAAATCAACGGCTTGGTCTGGGTCCGTCAGCAAAGCGTCCATATCCAGCTTGCCTTCAAAACCGTGGCCGTCTTCTTTTTCGCCTTCGCCTGTTTCAAGTGAACCCAGACAACCCAGTTCCCCTTCGACAGAAACACCGATCAGGTGAGCTGCTTTGGTGACGTCTGCGGTGATATCAACGTTATATTCATATGACGCGGGCGTCTTGCCGTCTGCTTCTAGCGAGCCGTCCATCATGACAGATGAAAAGCCGTTGGCCATGGCAGACATACAGGTGCGCAGTTCATTACCGTGATCCAGATGCATACAGACCGGAACGTCAGGATAGATTTCAACCGCTGCCTGGATCAAGTGTTTCAAAACCGCATCGTTGGCGTATTTACGTGCGCCACGACTTGCCTGCATGATGACAGGGCTGTCGGTTTTGGACGCTGCCGCCATAATCGCCAACATCTGTTCCATGTTGTTGATATTGAAAGCGGGAAGGCCATAGTCATTCTCTGCCGCGTGATCGAGAAGCTGACGCATGGAAACGAGTGCCATAGGATTTCCTCCAAAATTACTTATTAACGAGTTGAGGCGGTCCTTAACCCGGACCGCCTCTTTATCAGATTATACTCTTGCTTTTACCGCTTCGACGACGGCTTCAGATGTAATACCAAAGTGCTTGTAAAGATCGCCTGCTGGTGCAGAGGCACCAAAGCCAGTCATGCCGACAAACGCACCATTGGCCCCGATATAACGGTCCCAACCCATTTGCAGGCCAGCTTCAACCGCAACACGGATGCCATCACCCAATGTGTCGTGCTTATATTCGTCAGACTGCTTTTCAAACAGTTCCCAACATGGCATGGAAACAACAGCCGTTGGAACGCCTTCAGCCTGCAACTGATCGCGTGCCGCCATGGCGATTTCAACTTCGGATCCTGTCGCAATGATGGTGGCTTTGCGTGGGCCTTCTGCGTCACGAAGAACATATGCGCCTTTTGCACATTTGTTTTCTTCAGTATATTCCGTGCGAACGGCTGGCAGGCCTTGACGGGACAGGGCCAGAACAGACGGTGTCGTTTCAGATTGCAGAGACAGCATCCAGCATTCAAAGGTTTCAACCGCATCAGCCGGGCGGAACACCTGTGTGTTCGGCATCGCACGAAGGGATGCAACAGTTTCAACTGGCTGGTGCGTTGGGCCATCTTCGCCCAGACCAATGGAATCGTGGGTCAGAACATAGACAACACGTTGTTCCATCAGCGCTGACAGACGCATGGCTGCGCGCATGTAATCCGCAAAGACCAGGAATGTGCCGCCATAAGGAACGAACCCGCCGTGCAGCGCGATACCGTTCATGAAAGCGGCCATGCCGAATTCACGGATGCCGTAATGCATGTAGTTGCCAGAGAAATCGTCAGGCGTAACGGACTTCTGGCTTTCCGCCTTGGTCAGGTTGGAGCCTGTCAAATCTGCAGAACCACCCAGCATTTCCGGGATGATTTCGGCCAGCGCATTCAAGGCCATTTGTGAAGATTGACGCGTGGCTTTTTTCGGTGCGTCTTCACAAAGTTGTTTTTTATAATCGTTTGCCTTGGCTTCCCAACCATCAGGCAGACCACCGTCATTGGTGCGAACAAATGTTTCCTGCGCATCCAGGTCCAACTCGTTAAAACGCTCCTGCCAGGCTTCACGTGTGGCTGCACCGCGCGCCCCTGCATCCCGCCAGGCATTCAGGATATCAACCGGCACTTCAAATGGGGCAGCGTCCCAGCCAAGCTGTTCGCGCATAGTTGCAATTTCGTCGTCGCCCAATGGGGCACCGTGCGTTTTGTGGGACCCTTCAAGGGTTGGCGCGCCTTTACCGATTTTGGTTTTACAGGCGATCAGGGATGGTTTGTCAGATTTTTGTGCTTTTTCAATCGCTGCTGCGATCTCATCCGGGTTGTGACCGTCGATGGCCTGCGTGTCCCAGCCAGACGCTTCAAAACGTTTCAACTGGTTGTCAGAAGCCGCAACATTCAAATTACCATCAATGGTGATTTCGTTGTCGTCCCAGAAGACGATCAGTTTGCCAAGGCCCAAGTGACCGGCTGTAGAAATCGCTTCGTGAGAAATCCCTTCCATCAGACAGCCATCACCTGCAATAACATAAGTGTAGTGGTTCACAACATCGGTGCCGTAGCGCGCATTTTGCAGTTTTTCTGCCAGCGCCATGCCAACGGCGGTTGTGATGCCCTGGCCCAATGGACCTGTTGTAGTTTCAATCCCGGTTGCATGACCATATTCAGGGTGGCCCGCAGTTTTTGAATCAAGCTGACGGAAGTTGGACACTTCTTCAATGGTCATGTCTTCATAACCTGTCAGATACAAGTAAGAATACATCAGCATGGAGCCATGACCCGCAGACAAAACAAAACGGTCACGATCAGCCCATTTCGGTTGCTTGGGGTCAAAGTTCATATATTTCGTGAACAGAACGGTAGCAACATCAGCCATACCCATCGGCATACCCGGGTGGCCGGATTTGGCTTTCTGAACGGCATCGGCGGAAAGAAAACGAATGGCGTTCGCCATATCCTTATGCGAGGTCATCGACTAGTGATCCTTTAGCAAAATAAAGAGGCCCTGAAACGGTGGGCGCACACTACCTGAGAGTCTTTTTTTAAGCAAGTAAAGAAAGCGCGAAAAACCACCCTTAATCCTTGCACTTTCATTCAAAAACGTGCTTGATGGTGCACATATATAGATAGTTGAAAAGATAATAATAATTTTATGACTCTTGAACTCATTGAACTCAAAGCGAAATCAGGTGTTAAGAAGAAAACGCCTCTTCTGTTTGTCCACGGATCCTTCTGTTCTGCCCCAATCTGGCGTTATCGTTTTATGCCCTATTTTTCTGACTGCGGGCATGATTGTTATGCAGTCTCTCTAAGCGGGCATGGCCGCAGTGGATCAGAATGGTCGCTTCACCTTTATAGCCTCAACGATTACGTCGATAACCTAATCGAAGCCATTGAAAAAATTGGCGAACCACCTATTCTGGTCGGTCATTCCCTGGGCGGCATGGTGGTGCAGAAATATATTGAAAGCCATGACTGTGCGGGTGCCATTCTGATGAACTCCCTGCCCCCAAGCGGCGCCTTTACCTCCATCGTTCACATGATGACCCATTCCCCAGAGCTTTACTGGACGCTGAACCAGGCCATGATGTTCAGCACGGACCTGGTCAGTTTCGATGCGTTGAAACGCATGCTGGTCACCGATGACACCCACCCGGCCAGTTTGGCAGAAGTCCACGGACTGTTTCAGCCAGAATCCATGCGTGCCCTTAATGATGTGACCTATTTCGATATACCGCGCAAACGCGCCAAAGAAGGCTTCCCGATCAAAGTCATCGGCGGAGATGCCGACGTCATGATCCCGGTTACCGCGCTTAAAGAAACCGCAACCTTTCACGGCGCCGACCTCACGATCATCAAAGGCGGCCCGCACGCCCTCATGCTGGATAAATGCTGGAAAGATGTGGCCGAAGTTTTACGCGGCTGGATTGAGGGGAAGTCTGCTGGGTTTGCGTAAATCGCCGGAATAACGAGCGATTTACAAACTCAATGCCTCATCCAGATCACGGATAATATCATCAGCGGTTTCCAACCCAATCGACAAACGCAATACATCTGGCCGTGCCCCTGCGGCTATCTGCTGTTCTTCATTTAATTGGCGATGCGTCGTGCTTGCCGGGTGAATGATCAGGCTGCGAGTATCGCCGATGTTGGCAAGGTGAGAAATCAGATTGACGTTTTCCACCACACGCACGCCTGCTTCAAAACCGCCTTTCACGCCAAAAGTAAAGACGGAACCCGCGCCTTTCGGCATATATTTCTGGCCGAGATCATAATAAGGGCTGGACTTCAGGCCTGCATACGACACCCAACTGACAGCCGGGTGGTTTTCCAGGAAACTTGCCACTTTCACGGCATTTTCCACATGGCGTTCCATGCGCAGATGCAGGGTTTCCATGCCTGTAATGGTGTTAAAGGCGTTGGTCGGGCTCATCGCCGGGCCGAAATCGCGCAAGCCCACACAGCGGGTCTTCATGGAAAAGCCGAAATCACCGAAGGTCTCAAAGAACGTAAGCCCATGATAGGCCGGTTCCGGTTCCGTCAATGTCGGATATTTCCCCGCCTTTGCCCAGTCAAACTTGCCCGATTCCACAATAGCACCACCCATGGATGTCCCATGCCCGCCAAGGAATTTTGTGGTGGAATGGGTAATGATATCGGCGCCATACTCGAACGGACGAAACAGGATCGGCGTTGCCATGGTATTATCCACCACCAACGGCATTTTATTTTCATGGGCCAGATCAGCCAGCGCCTGTGTATCCAGAATGATCCCGCCGGGATTGGCAAGTGGTTCAATAAACAGGGCTTTATGTTCCGGCTTGATTGCAGCCTTCACCGCATCCAGGTCCGTCGCATCGACAAAATCCACATGCCAGCCTAAGCGTTTAAAACTTTGACCAAACTGAGTGATTGATCCGCCATAAAGATTTCGCGACGCCAAAAAACTATCCCCTGGTTCCAGCAGCGAGAAAAACGCCAGAAACTGTGCAGAATGACCAGAGGCACAACACACACCAGCGCGCCCGCCTTCCAGATTGGCGATGCGTTCTTCCAGCACCGCCACTGTCGGATTGGTCAGACGGGAATAGATAAAACCGAACGTCTGCAAGTTAAACAAATCAGCGGCATGATCCACATCATCAAACACATAGGATGTGGTCTGATAAATCGGTGTATTGCGCGCACCTGTTTCCGCATCCGGGCGGCTTCCGGCGTGGATGGTGCGGGTTTCAATGCCGAATTCTTTGGGCGACTTGCTCATCGTTTTAACCTTTTGGACGAAATAATACCGGAATTAATGCCTGACCAGCTCAGCTCGCCAAACAGGCGACCATATTCAATCTTGGGGCAACGATCCATCACCACCTTAAGACCTTTTTCTTCTGCCTTTTGCGCGGCTTCCTCATTAATAACAGTCAACTGCATCCAGATAACCTGAATGTCTTTGTCGCCAACTAGCCCCAAAACTTCTTCGGTAATCTTGCCTGCGGCTTCTGAATTTCTGAAAATATCGACCATCTGGAAATCATCGGGGATATCAGAAAGACTGCCATAAACAGTTTCCCCCAAAATCTCGCCGCCTGCCAGGCCCGGGTTCACCGGGATGACGCGATAGCCTTTTCCCTGAAGGTACTTCATCACGAAATTGCTCGGGCGGTTCCATTTAGCAGAAGCCCCGACCATAGCGACGGTTTTTACGGATTTCAGGATGTCCGCCAGCCAGTCATCATCATAAATCAAAGAAGACATATTTTCCCTATTTTAATTTCGCACGCACACCCCATATAGGCTTAACCGGAGAGTCAGAAAACACAAAAAAACATTCACAGAACCTAATTTTTCATGTTTCCCCATCCATATGGGTGATGTTGGTTGATTTTTTCGCAACTATAATGACCTAGAATTTAGGAAACGGGTTTATTTAACAATGTCAGAAGTCAAGGCAACGGCCTACAATCTTTACCACAAACACGGGCTACAGCAGGCCACATTTATCGCGTTTCACAATATGCAGACAGCAACCGACGGGGATAGTTCTGATTATTGGCTGCATGTGTTGAACCACATCACGGTTATGGATGTACTGAGTGAAACCGAGGTCGATTACACCCAGGAAAAATCACTCCACAACTAATTAACGTCCTTTCCATTCCGGCATATGCTTTTTCGCGATAAAAGCATCAACGCCAGCCTGGGCATCTTCGGTCATCATATTACAGGTCATGGTCTCCGCCGCCATATCGTAGGCCGCATCGCGTGCTGCTTCCAACTGCTTATAAAAAAGCTGCTTGCCAAAGGCGATAGAGATCGCTGGCTTGGATGCAATTTTGCCCGCCATTTCCATCACCGCTTCATCAAGTTTATCAGCAGGCACCACTTTATTGATCAGGCCAAACTGCATCGCGGTTTCTGCATCAATAAAGTCACCCGTTACCAGCATTTCAAACGCTTTTTTCGGCGTAACATTTCGCGTCAAAGCCACCATCGGGGTGGAACAGAATAAACCAACATTAATCCCGGATGTGGCGAAGCGTGCTTCTTCAACAGCAACAGCCAGATCACAGGTCGCAACCAGCTGACAGCCAGCCGCCGTGGCTATCCCGTGGATACGCGCAATAACGGGCTGTGGGATTTGGCTGATTTTCAACATCACTTCGGAACATTTGCCAAACAGTGCCTGCATGGCTTCACGCGATGTATCTTCGCGCATCTCTTTCAGGTCATGACCTGCACAAAAGGCTTTCCCCTCGCCTGCCAAAACCACCACGCGGACAGATTTATCTTCTTCCAGCTTGATCAGTTCTGCCAGCAAAGCTTCCAGCACCGCCATGGAAAGCGCGTTGAATTTTTTCGGACGGTTCAAAGTCAGCTTGGCAACCCCATCTGAATCAACGCGGGTCACTAAAGCTTCGGATGTGGTTTCAGCCAGTGCAGTCATGTTTTATATCCTCCCATAGTTTTATTAGATGTACAGACTATATCAAATTGACGTTTACGTAAACGTAATATAACATCTTTACCAAAGCATAACATGACAGGCAGGAAAATGGCGAAAATTAGCGTAAACGAATTTGACCATATTATCGAAACCGAATTGCCCTGGGCACAGGAAATCGGCATGAAAACCGATCAGATTGGCGACGGCACAGCCGTTTTACGCCTGCCCTTCGATGACTCTATGCTGCGCCCGGGCGGTACGGTTTCCGGCCCGACCATGATGGCTTTGGCTGATGCCTGTATGTATGCTGTGATCCTGTCTGCCATTGGACAAGTCAAACTGGCGGTCACCACCAATTTCAACATCAACTTCATGCATCGCCCTGCCCCCGGTGATTTGATGGCCGAAGGCAAAATTCTGAAACTGGGCAAACGACTGGCCGTTATGGATGTGACATTGCATTGCGATGGACATGACGAACCCGTGGCCCACGCCACCGGAACTTATTCCATTCCGCCCGTGCGTTAAGAAACCATTTTCAGAAGAAGCGCTCCAAAGATCAGGCACAGCCCCGCCAATAAAGTCAGGTAGGAAAACTGGATAAAGTCGGGGTGGCTGTTATGGGCTGCGCTGAAGGCTTCATCTTCAATTGCCATAATCGCGACTTGCTTGCTGAAACGCGCATAGCTCATAACCGCTTCAAAAAACAGCGGGATGGTCAGGAACAGTAGAATGTGTGCGATATAAGTCATCCCTCTAAAATGAAGGAGCATATGCCCCGGCAAAAGTTACAATCATGTGAAACTTTACCACTTAACGTAAAAACAACGAAAAACCATTGCTTTAAGCACTAAAGCGATTACCTTTCTCCCATGCAACAAGTCATCACCGTCATCTTCCCCGTTTTTGCCGTTGTCGGCCTTGGCTATCTGATGGTCAAGCGCGGGCTGTTTAGTCAAAGCGGTGTGGATGATCTGACGCGCTTTATCTTTTATCTTGCCGTGCCTGCCCTTTTGTTTCGCACCTCCGCCAGTGGTGTAATGGCGCAGCGATTGGAACTTTCCATCCTGCTTGCTTATTACGGGGTTGGGGTCGTGATCCTGTTTGCGACTTATTACATGGCGAAACGTGTGGGGCATGAACGTGCGGTGGTCACCGGGATTTCTGCCTGCTTTGGAAACCTCGCCCTGATCGGCCTGCCCATTGTACAGACAGCCTATGGCCCCGAAGCCCTTGTGCCCCTGATGACACTCATCACCTTCAACGCCATGATCCTGTTCACCATCCCTTGTGTCATGATGGAAACCGGACGTAATCCCAATGCCAATATCGGCGGCATTATCTGGGGATCGATCAAAAGCGTCATCACCAACCCGCTGGTCATCGCACTTGTCAGCGGTTGGGTTCTGGCAGAAACAGAGGTAGAATTGCCAAGCGTGATTGATCGCACAACCGAACTGCTGAGCAAAGCCGCCCCGCCGTGCGCCTTATTTGCCGTAGGGGGCGGCATGGCGCGTTATTCATTGCGACTGGAAGAAACCCGTTTCTCCGTTCTGCTGGCATCCGTGGCAAAATTGATCATCATGCCTTTGGCCGTCTTTCTCCTCTGTCACTATGTTTTAGGGGCCTCTCCTGTCTGGACCATGATCGCGACGTTAGGCGCTGCCATGCCGACCGGGGCCAATCCCTTCGTCTTTGCCACCCGTTATGGTGTGGGAGATCGAATTGCCGGAAATGCGATTCTGTTAACAACCAGCCTGTCGCTGATTACCCTCAGTGCTTTTCTGATCCTCTTCCCACAGCCGTGACAGCGCCCGGATCAGCCACAGGCCACCCCTAACCCATTGAAAGCATTAAATTCAAACAACCTGTCGAACCCCATTATTTTCCGCCCTATACAGAAACGGTATTATAATACCGCATTTTTAAGATGCTGTTTTTAAACGTTTTTTTGCTGTTGACTTATCCTCAAAAATCAACATAATGCGCGCTCCTTTCGGAGGTCCAGTATTTGGCCCTGTGAAACCCAGTTTATTAATCCGTATGCAAGTGGACTGAAATGAAAACTTACACTGCTAAGCCGAGCGAAATTGAACGCAAATGGTTCGTGATCGACGCCGAAGGCGTTGTTCTTGGCCGTTTGGCTGCAATCGTCTCGCAATATCTGCGCGGCAAACACAAGCCGACTTATACGCCAAACATCGACACGGGTGACAACATCGTCATCATCAATGCTGATAAAGTACAACTGACAGGCAAAAAACGTACTGACAAAGTGTACTACTGGCACACTGGCCACCCAGGTGGTATCAAGCAACGCACAGCTGAACAAATTCTGGATGGTGACCACCCAGAACGCGTTGTTGAAAAAGCTGTTCAGCGCATGATCACGCGCAGCCCACTGGGCAAGCAGCAAATGAAAAAGCTGCACGTTTATGCTGGTTCTGAGCACCCGCATGAAGCCCAAAAGCCAGAAGTCCTCGATGTGGCTTCTATGAATGACAAGAATAAGCGGAGCGCATAAGCCATGGCTGAAGAAAAGAAAACTTTGGAAGATCTGGCGGAAGTTTCCACAACTGAAGCGCCTGCTGCAGAAGCTGCTGCACCTGCAGAACCAAAAATCGACGAACAAGGCCGTGCTTACGCAACAGGTCGTCGTAAAAACGCGATCGCACGTGTATGGGTTAAGCCAGGTTCTGGTAAAATCACCATCAACGGTCGCGATGTTGAAAACTACTTCGCACGTCCGGTTCTGCGTATGATCCTGAACCAGACTTTCGAAGTTACAGAACGCGAAGGTCAGTTTGACGTTGTCGCAACTGTTACTGGCGGTGGCCTTTCTGGTCAAGCTGGTGCGGTTCGTCACGGTCTGTCACGCGCCCTGCAAAACTACGAGCCAGCTCTGCGCCCTGCGCTGAAAGCTGCCGGCTTCCTTACTCGCGACTCTCGTGTTGTTGAACGTAAGAAATACGGTAAAGCAAAAGCTCGTCGTTCCTTCCAGTTCTCCAAGCGTTAAGGTTTACACTTTACTGCTTGTCCGAGACATACGGATACAAAGAAACCCGCTCTCCTTTTGGAGGCGGGTTTTTTTGTTGTTAAAGTTAGGGTGGCCAAGCTTTATGCAAGAACTACATATTTAATGTCAGTGGAGTATACTTCTCCCTCATAATGAACTGATACTCTATCACCCTTGGCTTTCCATACTTTACCCAATTCATTGAATTTTGGATGCTTAGGGTCTCTAATTATTACATCTTCATCTATTGGAAGGTCCGTAGCCATTAATTGAGGGCGGCCAAATCTATAATCCTCATCCGACAATATATCTCTCCTTAATAGTACTGATTGACTATAAACCAATAGTAGCAGATTGGTAGCACACAATATTTCACTCCCTATCTAATTGAAATTTAAATAACTTACTTAGAAGTTCAATATCCCAAGCGCTAGTCAACAACACTTTCCGAACATAGGAATATAAAAAAAGTCGCTTCCAATTGGAGAGTTTTTGCTGTTTACTTTGCCTCTCCATGAGATACCCTCCTGATCCTTAAAGAAGTTATCCATGAAAAAGCACATAAAACTCCTACTGGCAGCAGGTGCCTTACTTGCTGTTCCGGTTAGCTTTTATTTTTACTCGACTTTCCTTGACACTCTAAGCAAGAGAATTGTGGAGGATGATCCTGACTTCTCCGTTCGTCTATTGGGCGGACTTATCATAGTCCTCATTGTTTTCATAATCCTACATGTCAGAAAACTATTCTCCTTGCGTAAAAATATGTGGCGCATGTCGCTGAATGAATGTCGCAACCTGCCAATAGATAAACGTGCCGCCTACTGGTCCCGTCCCTATAAAATAGAGGATACTTTCTGTTAGACTGAGATCAACAGGAGGAACTTATGAATCTCAAAAAATCAGACGCGTTTA
>NZ_JAWLVJ010000015.1:0-114333 GCF_033100395.1 Terasakiella sediminum
ATGAAAACGCCAAACCAAATGCACAGAAAAGCCCGCTGCCAAAAGCAACGGGCTTAACCTAAAACCGTCAACGTATTTTAGGACGGGTCAGCTTTAAAGCTACTAGGGTGCGGGTGGCTTAGAAGCCCATGCCGCCGCCCATGCCGCCCATGCCGCCCATGTCAGGCATAGCAGGTGCAGAACCCGCAGGCTCAGGCTTGTCAGCAACCATAGCTTCAGTTGTGATCAGCAGACCTGCAACAGATGCCGCGTCCTGCAGGGCAGCGCGAACAACTTTAACAGGGTCAACAACACCAGCAGCGACCAGGTCAGTATATTCACCAGTTTGTGCGTTGAAACCAACGGAAGCGTCGCCTTCCAGAAGTTTACCAGCAACAACCGCACCGTCGTGACCAGCGTTTTCAGCGATCTGACGGATCGGGGCTTGCAGGGCACGACGGATGATATCAACACCAACTTTCTGGTCAGCATTGTCACCTTCGATACCTTCAAGAGCGCGTGTTGCGTACAGCAGCGCCGTACCACCACCGGAGATGATACCTTCTTCAACAGCAGCGCGTGTAGCGTGCAGGGCATCGTCAACGCGGTCTTTGCGTTCTTTCACTTCGATCTCAGTTGCACCACCAACCTGGATAACAGCAACACCGCCAGCCAGTTTAGCCAGACGTTCCTGCATTTTCTCACGGTCGTAGTCAGAAGTAGATTCTTCAGCTTGTGCCTTGATCTGGTTGCAACGTGCTTCGATCTCAGCGCTGTCACCAGCACCTTCAACGATTGTTGTTTCTTCTTTGGTGATAACAACAGACTTGGCAGTACCCAGCATGTCGATAGAAACATTTTCAAGCTTAACGCCCAGTTCTTCAGAAACCAGCTGACCGTTTGTCAGGATCGCAATATCCTGCAACATAGCTTTACGACGATCACCGAAACCAGGGGCTTTAACTGCAGCAACTTTCAGGCCGCCGCGCAGTTTGTTGACAACCAGAGTAGCCAGTGCTTCGCCTTCGATGTCTTCAGCAATAATCAGCAGAGGGCGAGAGGCTTGTACAGAAGCTTCCAGCAGGGGCAGCATAGGCTGCAGAGAAGTCAGTTTGCCTTCGTTGATCAGGATGTATGGGTTGTCCAGCTCACAGATCATTTTTTCAGAGTTGGTTACGAAGTAAGGAGATGTGTAACCACGGTCGAACTGCATGCCTTCAACAACGTCGAGTGTTGTGTCCAGACCTTTGGCTTCTTCTACTGTGATCACGCCTTCGTTGCCAACTTTATCCATGGCTTGTGCGATCAGATCACCAACAGTTTTTTCACCGTTTGCAGAGATTGTACCAACCTGGGCAACTTCTTCGTTTGTTGCAACAGGCTTGGAACGGCCTTTAACGTCTTCAACAACAGCAGAAACAGCAAGGTCGATACCACGTTTCAGATCCATTGGGTTCATGCCGGCAGCAACAGCTTTTGTACCTTCACGTACGATAGCTTGCGCCAGAACAGTTGCAGTTGTTGTACCATCACCAGCCAGATCAGCTGTTTTAGACGCAACTTCTTTGATCATTTGTGCGCCCATGTTCTGGAACTTGTCTTCCAGATCGATTTCTTTCGCTACAGAAACACCGTCTTTTGTTACGCGTGGTGCGCCAAAAGATTTGTCCAGAACAACGTTACGACCCTTTGGACCGAGTGTTACTTTTACAGCGTTCGCCAGAAGGTCAACACCTTCGAGCATTTTAGCACGTGCGTCCGTGCCGAATTTGATTTCTTTAGCCATTTTAGCCAGACCCTTATGTTAAGCAGTCAATTTAAAATAATATTGTGACGAGGTTTCGAGAACTTACTTCTCAACAACACCCAGGATGTCTTTTTCTTGCATGATCAGCAGATCCTGGCCATCGACCTTGATCTCAGTACCAGACCATTTGCCGAACAGAACCTGATCGCCAGCTTTAACGTCAAGCGCAACAAATTCACCATTGTCACCGCGCACACCAGAACCAACAGCGACAACTTCGCCTTCAGATGGTTTTTCTTGTGCAGCTTCTGGAAGGATGATCCCGCCAGCAGTTTTCGTTTCTTGCTCCAGACGTTTTACGAGAACGCGGTCGTGCAAAGGACGAAATTTCATAATTTTAACTCCGTGATATTCACCAAAGTGGAAGACCCAAACGAGTCAGTGTTAGCACTCGTTCAGTTCGAGTGCTAACAGAGGTAAGCGGACGACCTATTTGTGTCAAGTTTTGAATCTAATTTCTTGGGAAAAACTTGTTGTGCGCCGCAAAAACACAAGGCAACTATTTCTTCTTTTTCCCACGTCTTTGCAACAGCTTAAGATCACCCTCAAGCTTGCTGCTATCAAAGATGATGAAATTGTTACTGCGGAAATTCTGCACATAAGCAACAGCCGGAGTCGCAGGTGGGTCCTGCTTCCAAAGAGTGATCACCATGCTTTTGGGATGATCTTTCACCCAGTCTTCCACACCAATGCCTGTGCGGTTGCTGCCCAGTTCTGCAATCGGCTTCTCCAGACGCCCCAGATATTGGAAAGTCCCGTGATATTTCCCCACAAAGGCCACGTCATAGCCTTTATCCTGATAGGATTTGATCTGGCGTGACATTTCATTCAGGTCGAAATCATTGGCAAGGTAAGGCGCAATGACCAGATGCAGCGCGACAACAAACAGGGACATCATGGCAACCAAACCAAGAATGGTGTTCTTTAACGCCCCGATGGGTCTGACAATCACGAACAAGGCTGCGAGAACAGGCAGGGCCATCCAGTAAGTCGGCAACGCCAATGCCCAGTCCGGGAGTTTCTTGATCGGCAGATAAGGTAACGCGATCAACAAAGTGCCAAGAACAACAAACAAACCTGCAGGCAGGATGCGCGCAATACGACTGTCAGACACATCTTCCTTTACTATCCAGCGGCTGATCAGGAAAGCACAGGCAGGGAAGATGGGTAGAAGGTAATGCAGCTGCTTGCCGCTGATGAGGGAGAAAGCCACAAAGATTGGCACAAACCACAGGATACAGAACCGCGCTTGAGCTTCCGACCAGAGAGCACGCCCACGCATAAAGGCCGCACGCCACATGGTCGGCCAGATCATCCACGGCAACAACAATGGACCGATGACGGCCAGATACCACCACCAGGGACGCGCATGGGCAAAAGATTTCACTACACGGCCTGCGGTTTGCCCCCAGAAGATGGCGTTGCGATATTCTTCCCCACCATAAATCCCGGCAGGGATGGCCCAGGCCAAACCAATCACAGCCCCGCCCAAAACGGCCAACAGGATGCGCAGATACCAGGTTTTCCAGCCGCCATAATGCTGTTTGATCAGCCCGTCACGGTCCCAGACTGGGGCCAGCAGGGCGATGGGCAACACTTGAAGCAAAATCACCGGACCTTTGGCAAGGACGCCCAGACCAATGGCAAGGGCAAGATACCACCAGCCCTTTGATCCCCCGTCGCGCCAGGAAATCAACAGACCCAGCAAGGCCCACAATGTACAGGCCGCGACCAGCATGTCGAACATGGTGACGGTTGTAAAGACGGTCCAAAACGCCGCCCCCAGCAGGATCAGCGGAGACAAGTCCGCGATCAAAGGTTCATCCGGCCAGAGCTTTTGCGCCATGGAACGGGTAAGAAACAGGCAGCCCAAGCCAAAAAGCGGGGCCACAAGCGGCGGCCACCAGTCATTCACACCAAAGACCGCCCAGCCCAGATTCATGATCCAGAACAACAATGGCGGCTTATGGCTATAGGTTTCCCCATTCAAATGCGGAACGATAAAATCGCCGCGCATCCACATTTCCCAGGCAACGGCGAGATAACGGGTTTCATCCACAGGCAGGGCCGGACGGGTGACAACCGCCACAATCACAAGGATCAGCCAGAAAAGCGTAAATGTAAGGGGGGACCAGTTCTTTTGCATTAATACTTATCTATATTTCAAAATAGGCTGTCATTCCGGCGAAGGCCGGAATCTGTTTCATTTCAAGGCATCAACGAGATCCCGGCCTTCGCCGGGATGACGATGAAAACTTGAGATGACAATATCTTTAAACTCTGTTCTCGCCTTCACGAACGATCGCTTCAGCTTCTTCTTCATCACCAGTAAGCTGGCTTTCAATCTCGCGCCCCAGCGTCTTGCCGTGGCGATAGCGACGATAGAGATACACACCTAACAGACCGGAGACAATGAATAAGATCACACTGAGGGCAATATTCCATTCGGGATTAAGTTCCACCCCGCTTCCGGCCAGCGCAAAGACCAGCGTCTGCGGGATATAGCCGATCATGGAGCCAAAGATAAAGGCAAAAGGCGAGACACCAGAAACACCAGCAGCCGCACTGGTTGCCATATTATTGCCCACAGGCAGAAGCCGGATCAGTAAAGTCATGGCAAAGGGGCTATCGCTGAGAAAGTCATCAATGCGTTTGATCTTGCGCGGGAATTTTCGTTGCACCCAGGCACGACCAAAAAAGCGCGCATAGAAAAAAGTCAGCGAACAGCCCAAGGCGGTTGCCAGCACCGCAATCGTCGTACCCTTAACCACACCGAATGCATACCCCCCCAGAAATGAGAGAACCTGACGCGGGAAGCCCACAGCCGTCAGCAAGCCGCCGATCGAGATAAAGATCACCCAGCCTTTCAGGCCCTGACCGCGCACATAGGTGTCGATAAAACTTTCATCAATGCCATGGGTCAGCAGATAGGCCGCGCCTGCCAGCACGCCCAGAAACATCAGCCCTTTAATGAAGAGCTTATAATTCATGAAGGATCCTTAGGCGCAACGATGACAGGCACCTTGCCGCGGGCCTGAAGCCATTTCAGCCCCATAATATCGACGATACCGACCCAAAGCCGGTTCCACATGCCGTATTTGGAAACACCGCGTTCACGTGCGCGGTGGTTTACTTTGACCGACTGCACGCGTCCGCCGCGACGTATCATCAGCGCAGGCAGGAAACGGTGCATGTGATTAAAGTACGGTAGATCAAGAAAGGCTTCGCGTGTAAAGACTTTCAGCCCGCAGCCCGTATCAGGCGTATCATCGCCCAGCAGTTTAGCGCGGATTTTATTGGCGTTGCGCGACTGCCATAGCTTAAACGCACTATCATGACGTTTTGCACGCCAGCCCGCCATTAGCAGGAAATCCTGATCTTCCGCCTGAACCAACACGTCATAAAGGGCTGGAATATCCGCCGGATCATTCTGACCATCACCGTCCAATGTCGCAATCACACGGCCAGAGGCATGTTTTACGCCCGTGCGCACAGCCGTGCTTTGACCGCAGGAATTTTTGTGGGTCACAATCAGCAAGCGGTCGGTTTTGGCCTGCATATCCAACAAACGTTGCGGCGTGTCATCATCACTGCCGTCATCCACATAAACGATCTGATACTCCAGCTTGCCTTCAAGGGCCGCCATAATCTCTTCAATCAATGGCTGGATGTTTTCCGCTTCATTTTTGACCGGAACAACAACAGAAAGTTCGATAGGCGTTGTCATGGGAATTTCAGACCTGCGTGCATTGCAAAATAACGCCGCGCATTATGGCCTTTTCAAAGGTTTTGTCCACCTAAATCATTAGGCGGCAAGCGCGGCTTTGCTTTGCTGAATAACAAAATCTTCAAAGTCTGTGGCATTCATCGGTTTGCCAAACAAAAATCCCTGAATTTCATCTACGCCATGGGCTGACAGGAAGTTATGCTGGAAGCTGTCTTCCACCCCTTCTGCCGTGATTTCCATCCCCATGCTGTGACCCATGGTAATGACGGCGCGCGCAATCACCCCATCGCTGCTTTCATCAACGATTTCATCCACAAAAGCCTTGTCGATCTTGATACGTTTTACCGGGAAGCGTTTGATGTAATTGAGACTGGAATATCCGGTGCCAAAATCATCGATAGACAGCGACACCCCCAGGGAACGCAAATCTTCCAGCACAGAAATGGTATGTTCCACATCTTCCATCACAGCACTTTCGGTAATTTCCAGTTCCAGCAAGTGAGGCTGCAGGCCACTTTCCAGCAGGACCTGACGTACCTGTGTCACCATGCAAATCTCTTTTAACTGCACCGCTGATACATTCACAGCAACTTTCAGCTCGCCCAGACCTTCGGCCTGCCAGCGACGTGCCTGTCGGGTGGCTTCACGCAGAACCCAGTCACCAATACTGACGATCAGGGAACTGCGTTCCGCAATCGGGATAAAGAGGCCGGGGGACATAAAGCCTCGTTCAGGGTGGTTCCAGCGGATCAGCGCTTCCATACCGGACACCTGACCTGTGTGCACATCCAGCTTGGGCTGGTAATAGACTTCCAGTTCATTGTTGGCGATGGCTTTTTTCAAATCACGCTCAATGGCTTGGCGTTCCATGGCTTCGCGGTTCATTTCTTCCACATAGAACTGATAGCTGGACCCGCTTTCTTCTTTGGCGCGACGGCGAGCCAAAGTTACGTGATGCAGCACATCTTCAGCCGTATCATCTTCACGGGTCAGAAGCGTGATGCCAATAGAACAGGTAACTTCGATCATTTCATCGTCACATTCAATGGGCTGGCTGATGCGATCCACAATACGTTGCGCAAGAATGGACGCCCCATCAGTGCCTTCCACATCCAATTGCACCAGCGCGAACTCATCGGCACTGAGACGTGCCAAGGTATCAGAATCACGTACCAATTCATTCAATCGGTCCGCCACAGTCTGCAAGACCGTATCACCCGCATGCTGTCCATAATTCTGGTTAATAGCGTTAAAACCATCGAGATCAATCAGATGCACAGCGGCACTTAAATCCGTGCGTTTCATTTGACGCAGCATCACGTTACAGCGATCCATAAAGAGATCACGATTGGCAAGGCCGGTCAGTGTATCGGTATAGGCAATTTTTTTAAGATGCTCGGCTGACATGGCGCCATTGCTTGCATCCAGCGCTTTTTCCGCACGTTCGCGTTCCGCAGCTTCGCGGCGCAGGTCCTGCACAACAGCTTTTAGTTCTTTGGTGCGCGCAGAGACTTCGCTTTCCAGTTTTTCATTGTTACTGAGCAGATTGTCCTGCTGCACACGGATTTCTGCAAAGGCCGAAGATAGCCGTTGCAGCAAACCATTATACGAAATCGCCACATCGCCCAACTCGTCATCGCGCATTTTGGACATCAAATGGTCTTCAGGGTGCGCCAGATCGGTTGTGGCCTCATTCATTTTCCCACGTAATGTGCGGATGGGTGAGAGCATAAATCGTTCCAGAATCACCATGGTGACGGCGGTAACAAAGAAAGAAATTACAAGGACAAGCCCGACAATCCGCCAGATAAAATCGTTAATCTGATTGGGGATTTCGGTTTTATCCAGCATGGCTTTGACGGTGAGCGGATAACCCAGTTCTTCTTCGCCCCACTCAACCTCAAAGCTTTCTTGCACCGGGGCGAGGATGGAATAATTCATCAGGCTGGCGATCTCCTGACCCGTTTTATCCTGCACTTCCGCCGACAGTAAAACCGATCCGTTGCCGATCATCGGGGCCATCTTGTTCAGGGTTTCCGGACTTTCACTGCTGATCTGCAACCAAGAACGCACAACAGATAAACCTTCGCGTTCCACCTCAAGCAAGCGATCACGTTCAAAGTTATTGACCGAGAAGATCAGAATTGCCCCTTCAACGATCAGGATTGCCAAAAAGACCGCACCTGTTACCTGGCGACACAGTCTGCACCTGGAGAGTGCTCCGATGATATGTTGGGGGGAAAAAACCTTAAACAGCGCCATGATCGATTACTTTTTATAAACTGAACCAATTTCTCTTAGACGATACAGAGGTAGCTCATAAAAAGCATGTCACAACCCTTCACAGGTTTGTGATACTTTATGTCCCAAAATCACCTTTACGTAGATATGATTTGTTGAAATACTAAATCCTATGTGGAAGGTAGAGACAGAAAAACACCGGGGAAACGGGTCGCCTTTCCTGACTGTCATGGCGCTTGCGCTTGTGGCATTGCTGGGAATGAACACGTTTGCACTCGCCCAACCTCTGAATATCGGGGTGATGCTTTGGCGTGGGCCCACAGCTGCGGACCAGATGTTTATAAAGACCCTGAAAGAGACCTATCCCGACCTGAAAGTGGCGCAAGCCAATGCCGCACAAAACATCCGCAAAACGGTCGAAACCATTCAAGTCACCTGGAAAAATAAACTGGCCGAGATGGATTATCTTTTTGCCTTTGGATCGCGTAACGCCATTCAGGTCAGAAAAACTCTGGCCCAGACCGATTTCAAAGGCGTTTTGGTCGCGCTCAGCAACAGCAGCACACTTCTGGATGCCTTTACGGCACGTCCCACCAGCAAAGAACGCTTGCTTCTGGGTCAAACCAGCATCCCGGACCACGCCTTTTTTGATGCTTTTGCCAAATTGCTATCGCTCAAACAGGTAGCTGTCCCCTTTAATATCCGCGAACCTCAGAACGCACCCTTGCTTGATGGTCTCAGCAAAACCGCCAAAGCCTATAATATCGAGATTGTCCCGGTACGCACAAAACCAGACCCTCAAGTCTTGAAGCAGCAGCTTGATTATGCCTTTGGACAGGAAGAGAAAATCGATGTGGTTTATTGCACCTGGGATAGCTTCCTGCTGTCCGAAGCAAACTTCATCGCTGATTATTTGCTGGACAAAAAAATGCTGGGCATTGGATCACAAAGCAAATATGTCAAAGCAGGATTCCCTTTAGGAATCGATAGTGATTATGGTGCTTTAGGCAGAAATCTTGCGAAACAAGTAATCGCCATTGAAAAAGGGGCGGACGTCTCAGCCCAGCCAATTGTCAAAAACATGCAGGGCCGCTTCCTTGCCAATCGCGCGTCGTTGACAAAAATTGCCCCTGATTTGATCGACAGGTTGCCCGAAGATACGCTTTTCCTGGATTAAGTTTCCAGACTGCGTGCAATCCACAGCTTGGTCAGTTTTTCCTGCAGACTGTTTTGCGACAGGCGTGCGCGTAACACATCAAACGACACAGAATCCAAATCCTGATCCTGGTTGAAACAAGAAAAGACCACCTTTTCCTCACCTGTCAGCGGATCAATATGTTTTTGCAGACACTGGGCGCAAATCTCTTTCAGCATACATTGCATGGGGGAGTTGATGGACCCAATCGCCATATGATGATCCGTAAAACAGTCTTTCAAAACGTCATGACGGGCCTGTGCCACCGCGCGCATCATCATGTCTGATCCAATGGCAATGATCCGGTCAACCTCACCAAGACCAATCGTCACCTCCCCCAGGTCTCCATCCTGATAGGCGCGCATGGCCTGCACCACATTGCCAACAAAGGTGAAATCCTGATCCCGGCCCGGAACGAACCCCGGGTTCTGATCACAACACCAGACGATGGCGTCCGCTGCTTTTTCTATATTTTCAATATGATAGCGATCCTGCGTCGTTTTATAGGCGGCAAAATAAAGCACCCGATTGCCCCGTGCGCGCATGGCCTGCCCGATGGAAAAAAGCACCGCATTCCCCAATCCGCCGCCTGCCAGCAGGACAGTTTCCCCATCCGGGATTTCCGTCGGTGCCCCTGTTGGCCCCATCAGAATGACAGGTTCATCCTTTTTAAGATGGGTACAGAGATTGGAGGACCCACCCATTTCCAAAACGATCAGGGAAATCAGCCCGCGACGTTCATCCACATGCGCACCTGTCAATGCAAGCCCTTCCATCGACAACAAGGTCCCATCCGGTCCGCGCAACGCATGATTTTCAAAATTCTGCAAACGATAGAACTGACCGGGCTGAAATTTACGCGCGGCCGCCGGAGCCTTAATGATGATTTCCACGATGGTTGGCGTTAAGCGAATAACTTTCACCACACGGGCACGCAGATTTTCGTTCAAATCCTTGATCAGACGCAGCCCATCACATCGATTCTTTGGCAACTTCGCCATCATGCGGCTGACCACCGGATAACCGCGCTTGGCACTTGCCATCGCACTTACCACATTTCCGGCAAAGCTTGGGTGCAGATCACCAAAATAACTGATCGCGCGGCCATCATCTGCAATATGGGCAAGCATATAGGCTTCTTTCGGTTTCGGCGTCCATTCCGGCTGAACCACCCGCCCCTCTTCATCCAATGCCTGATAATATTTACCATCCAGTTCCAGACCGATCTCGGGACATTCCCGTGCCAGAACTGTATTGGGTTTGGTGCCTGCCGCTACAATAATGGTCTTGGCCGCCATGGTGATTTCGTCCCCTGTAGGCTGTCGCGCCAGCCTTAAGCCTGCGGCATGACCATAGTCATCCACCTCCACCGCAACCGGAGACAGAAGTTCATTGATGACAATCCCTTCTTTCAGGGCATAGGTGACTTCATCTGCGTTCAAACGATAGCTCGGTGCCTCCTGAAGGCGGCGACGATACGCAATCTGCGCCCCGCCCCAGCTTTGCAGCAAGCCGAGGACATTCGGTTTATCCTTCTTTTTCTCTGCGCGGATGGCGTGGGCGTGACTGATAAATTCTTCGGCGATTTCGCTTTCCTGCGCTGTCCAACTGGCCTTTACTGTCTCTTCGCCCAGGCTTTCACATAAGGTTTCATAGCGTTTCAGGAACTTTTCCACCTGAACAGGATAATAAGCCAGACTTTCCGTACAGGCATCAATGGCCGTCAGCCCACCGCCAACTACAACAACAGGCAGGCGCAGATGCAGGTTGGCAATGGTATCTTCACGCGCGGCCCCACCCAACTGCAGTCCCATCAGGAAGTCAGAAGCCTGACGCACACCGGGGGCAAGATTGTTGGGGATATCCAGCACAGTCGGGGCCCCCGCACCTGCACATAACGCAATATGGTCAAACCCCATTTGATAAGCATCTTCCACCGTCATGGTCCCGCCAAAACGCACCCCGCCAAACATGGTAAAGCGTGGCCTGCGTTCCAGCAAAAGCCGGATGATTTTCAGGAAGTTCTTATCCCAGCGCACGGTGATGCCATATTCTGCCACCCCGCCGAAACCTGCCATAGTGCGGCTGTTCAAATCTTCATAAAGCGCTTTGATATCATGGATGGGTTGAAAGGAATGCCGCGCGCCTGCTTCATCCACACCGGAGATTTCAATGGGCAAAGGTTCAATTTTCAAGCCATCAATCGCCACTACCTGATGCCCATCATTCATCAGATGATGGGCCAGTGTGTATCCAGCCGGACCCAAGCCAACAACCAGCACCTTACGCCCGCTATGTTCTTTGACGAAGGGACGATCAATGTTCAACGGGTTCCAGCGGGTCAGAAGGCTATAAACCTCAAATCCCCAGGGCAGCGCCAGCACATCTTTTAAAATCCGGGTCTCGGCTTGGGGGATTTCTACCGTATCCTGCTTTTGATAGATACAGGCGGTCATACAGTCATTACAGATACGATGACCCGTGCCCGCCATCATCGGATTATCCACACAGGCCAGCGCCACCGCCGCGATAAAGTTCCCACCCAGCTTGGCCACATGCATTTCCGAGATCATCTCATCCAGCGGGCAGCCTTCCAAAGCCACACCCAGCGGGTTTTTATCAATCTCTTCCGTCTTTTTGACATAGAGCCCTTGGGAGCAAGAATCGCGGTTACGTTCATGACAATGGACACAATAGGACGCCTCGGCCATGGCCTCGGTACGGTCACACCCGCTATCGGTCAGGGAAAATCCGGCGCGCGCATCCAGATGAACCGGATCGTTATAATAACCATCCGCCCCTGCATGATCGGTTTCCACCAGCAGGTCATAATCCGTCTTGCCCGCCGCCCAGAAAAGCTTGCTATTGGGGAAGGCTTTGGTGTGATAGGCCCAGGCGGCATATTTTGTCGCGGCTTCCAGCATATCGGCGTTGGCCACTTCATCTGTTAGCCAGCCCATGGCTTTCTGGGCAAAGACGATGTCGTCAAAAGGCCCGCCCAGTTGTTTTTCAAGGGCCGCCCCGTCAAAGGTTACCGCTTCGTCGGCTTTATAGGCCTTGATCGCCTTTCGCTGGATGAATTTGCGGCGACATTCAATATAGGCATCAAAGGCGAGATGATCGGCCTTTTCCTGCTGATGCACGTCCGTGATCTGAAAAAGGTCCGCGATAAATTCATCCACAATGGGAGACAGCGACAATAAAAGACCGGATCGTTCCTGACGGGAAATCACATCAGGGGCGGCACGGGCCGCCATCAAACGTTCATAAAGGGTGGGTCTGCGTTGTTCCAGCAGCTTAAAAAAAACCACATCGATTTTCTGAAGACCATCACGAGAATAAAGATCTTCGAAGGCCAGTCCGTGTGAAAGGCATAATTCAACCATGTCACGTCCCCATGTGTCATGAACAGCCGTTTTTTTCTTTTCAGTCTGACGAAATCCTCTATACCTGTAAAGAGAAACAGGAGAACCTCATGACAGATACATACGCAGGCGATATCACCCCACAAGAAGCATGGGACAAGTTAACGAACGACAAAGAGGCCGTTCTGATTGACGTGCGTACCGAAGCCGAATGGGCCTGGGTTGGGCAAGCTGACCTTTCAAGCCTGGGTAAACAACATTTCAATGTGGAATGGATCCGTTTCCCCGGTGGTGTGCCAAACGAAGGTTTTGTTTCTGACGTAGAAGCCGTTCTGCCGCAAAAAGACATCCCTGTCCTATTGCTGTGCCGATCAGGCGTTCGTTCCAAACATGCCGCCATCGCCCTGACAGCCTGCGGCTATCAGACCTGTTTTAACGTGGCTGGCGGATTTGAAGGCGACAAGAATGATGACGAACATCGTGGCACCATCAATGGCTGGAAAGTAGCAGGTCTACCCTGGAAACAAGGCTAATGCTTAAAGGCTGAAATGTTCTTTCAAATCCGTTGAGGACTGACGCCCGATCTCATCACGATGGGTGATCAGGAAAGTTTCAGCCCCCAATCGCCCTTGTTCAAACAATTCACTAAGCATTTCCCAATTCGGTGTCATCTCGCTACCCGGGTTCATTTTTGATGTGATGGGGGAACCATCGATCAGATGGAAACGGTGACGCCCTAACCTGCGTGCCTTTTCCCCAAAGGCAATGCCGGATTTGGACACATCGCGCCCTTCTTCAATCAATTCAATCTCCCGACGAAGCGACTGTGAGAACGTCAAGTGGTTCAAATGCGTGCGCATCCCGCCGATGTGGGACGGCAGCTGATAATCCACCGGACTGATTTGCACCAAAAGCGTATCATCCGTATTGGAATTCAAAATCACGGGGCGTAGTGCGGGGTTCGCTGAAAACCCACCGTCCCAATAAGGCTCCCCATCAATCACGATAGATTTGGAAACAAATGGCAGGCAGGTTGAAGCCAGCACCGTTTCAACCGATATTTCTTCGGTTGTGAAAATCTTGGCGTTCCCGTTGGAGACTTGCGTTGCTGCAATATAAAGACCAATGTCGCTTTCCTTGCGCAAGGCCTGAAAATCAATGTGATCTATCAGAATTTTACGAAGCGGGTCATAATCCAGCGGATTGTGATCAAACGGCATCATCATGCCATTGACCGCCCATTTCATCATATCGGCCGGATTGGTCGGTACCGACATGAAATCCCCCGCTTTCGATATCGCTTTCCAGACATCTTCCAGCTTGGCCCGTGCGCCTGCTGCCCCGTCCAGACGATACCCATCAGCCAAGGCAACCGCATTGACCGCACCTGCGCTTGTACCGCTGATGGTATCAAAGGAAATGGCATCATCTTCCAACAGACGGTCCAGCACGCCCCAGGTATAAGCCCCATGGGCCCCGCCGCCTTGCAGTGCGAGGTTTAATTGCTTGTAGCGGTTGTCGCCCAAGCCCAAGGCATTGAGTGTTTCTTCTAACATAAGAACTACACTATACCACTTTCGCCCCAAAGTTTGTGAAGTTTTTTGTGCAGTGCAGCAAAAAGCCCGGCAGGATCACATCCCACCGGGCTTTAAGAAAGCTATAATATATTGATTATACGAGCTTATCCAGCTCTGCAATCAGGGCATCGCCCATGGCTGTACAACCGATCTGTTTCATGCCGTCCTGCATGATATCGCCTGTACGAACGCCAGCAGCCAGGACGTTTTGTACGCCCTGATCCAGCAGATCAGCTTCTGCAGCCATGTCAAAACTGTAACGCAGACACATGGAGAAGGACAGAATGGTTGCCAGTGGGTTGGCCAGGTCTTTACCTGCAATATCAGGGGCAGAACCATGTACCGGTTCGTACATCGCGCGTACCTTGCCATTTTCATCCTTACCGGACAAAGACGCAGACGGCAGCATACCTAAAGAACCTGTCAGCATGGCCGCACAATCTGACAGCAGGTCACCAAACAGGTTGTCTGTCAGAATCACGTCAAACTGTTTTGGGTTACGCACCAACTGCATGGCGCAGTTATCAGCGTACATATGTTCCAGTTCCACATCTGCATAGTTTGCCGCATGGTGGTTTGTGACGATTTCACGCCAGAACTTGCCGGATTCCATCACGTTGGCTTTTTCAACGGAATGAACCTTGTTGTTACGCTTTTTCGCCAGATCGAACGCAACATCAGCTGCACGGATAATTTCAGCATCAGTATAAACCTGTGTGTCAAAGCCTTTGCGACCACCACCTGGCAGATCTTCGGTGCCGCGCGGTTCACCAAAGTACACACCGGATGTCAGCTCACGCATGATCATGATGTCCAGACCGCGTACAACTTCGTCTTTCAGAGTAGATGCATCAACCAGCGCATCAAACACCATGGCTGGGCGCAGGTTGGCAAACAAATCCATTTCCTTGCGCAGACGCAAAAGGCCAGCTTCAGGACGCGCGTGACGTTCAACATCATCCCACTGTGGACCACCAACAGCACCCAGCATCACCGCATCAGCATCCAGTGCGTCCTGTACCGTTTCGTCAGTCACAGCAGATTTGTGGGCTTCGTAACAAGCACCACCCACCAGGCCTTCGTTGATATTGAAGTTTACGCTGCGGTTTTTCGCCAACCATTCCATGATTTTGCGAACCTGACCCATAACTTCCGGACCAATGCCGTCACCCGGCAAGAACAATAGATTTTTAGCGTCGGACATTCTTTATTTCCTTAAAAAGCGTCATCCCCGCGAAAGCGGGGACCCAGATTAGATTCCCGCTTTCGCGGGAATGACAATAATTTAATTAACGTGCCATCCAGGGCATGGATTGTGTGTACTGATCTTCAAAAGCTTCGATTTTCTCTTTCTTTTGAAGGGTCAGGCCTACATCATCCAGGCCTTCCAGCAGACAGTGCTTGCGGAACGGGTCAACGTCAAATTTGATGACGCCGCCATCCGGGCCTTTGATTTCCTGGTTTTCCAAATCAATGGTGATGGTTGCATTTGCACCACGCGACGCATCATCCATCAACTTGTCCACATCTTCTTTTGGAAGACGGATCGGCAGGATGCCGTTCTTGAAACAGTTGTTGTGGAAGATATCAGCAAAGCTGGTTGAGATAATGCAACGGATGCCGAAGTCAGCGATGGCCCATGGGGCATGCTCACGGCTTGATCCGCAACCGAAGTTGTCACCAGCGATGATGATCTGAGAATTGCGGTACCCATCCTGGTTCAGGATAAAGTCCGGCTTTTCAGAACCGTCCTGATTAAAACGCATTTCGTCAAACAGGTTTGCACCCAGACCGGAACGTTTAATGGTCTTGAGGAACAATTTCGGGATGATCATATCTGTGTCGATGTTGATCAGAGGCATAGGTGCAGCAACACCTGTCAGTGTGGTGAACTTTTCCATGCTCTTAGTTCCCCTTCTTCAAGAATTCGCGAACGTCTGTCAGTTTACCTGTGATCGCCGCTGCGGCAGCCATTGCTGGGCTGACCAGGTGTGTACGGCTGTCACGGCCCTGACGACCTTCGAAGTTACGGTTGGATGTGGAGGCGCAACGCTCCCCGGGTGCCAGGCGGTCATCATTCATCGCCAGACACATGGAACAGCCTGCTTCACGCCAGTCAAAACCAGCATCTGTGAAAATCTGATCCAGACCCTCTTCTTCAGCGATTTCTTTTACCAGACCGGAACCAGGAACAACCATCGCATTCATGCCTTCTGCAACTTTATTGCCTTTGGCAACAGCCGCTGCAGCGCGCAAGTCTTCGATACGGCCGTTTGTGCAGGATCCGATAAAGACGCGTGTCACCGGAATTTCATTCAACGGTGTGCCTGCTTCCAGACCCATGTAGTTCAAAGCTCGTTCGATCGCGCCTGCTTTACCTTCGTCACGCGCATCAGCAGGGGAAGGCACCTTGCCCGTGATTGGCAGCGCATCTTCCGGGCTTGTGCCCCAGGTGACGAACGGAACGAGTTCTTCCGCCTTGATGATGACTGTTTCATCATAAACAGCGCCTTCATCAGACGTCAGCGTACGCCAGTAGCTTTCAGCCGCTTCAAAGGCTGCGCCTTTCGGTGCCATTGGACGGCCACGAACATAATCGATTGTCTTGTCATCAACCGCGATCAAACCAGCACGTGCACCGCCTTCAATCGCCATGTTACACACAGTCATACGACCTTCCATGGACAGATCCATAATCGCCTGACCTGTAAATTCGATCACGCATCCTGTGCCGCCCGCTGTGCCGATTTTACCAATGATGGCCAAAACCAAGTCTTTTGCAGTAACGCCTTCTGGCAGGGAACCTTCAACACGGACTTCCATGTTTTTGGATTTTTTCTGCAGCAGCGTTTGTGTCGCAAGAACGTGTTCTACTTCTGACGTGCCGATCCCGAAGGCGAGAGAGCCAAACGCACCGTGTGTCGCTGTGTGGCTATCCCCACAAACGATTGTCGCACCGGGCAGCGTGAAGCCCTGTTCCGGACCCACAATATGCACAACACCCTGACGCAGGTCATCCATCGCAAAATAAGGAACGCCAAATTCAGCAACGTTGTTTTCCAGTGCTTCGACCTGAACGCGTGATTCTTCGTTGGTAATCACAATACCGTTGGAACGGTCAGACGTTGGTACGTTGTGGTCAGCGACAGCGAGGGTGAGTTCCGGGTGACGCACCTTGCGACCCGACATACGTAGCCCTTCAAAGGCCTGCGGGGAGGTGACTTCGTGAACCATGTGGCGATCGATGAAGATCAGGCTTGTGCCGTCTTCTTGGGTTTCGATCAAATGGTTGTCCCAGATCTTGTCAAAAAGTGTGCGGGGGTTGCCCATTTTCGTTCTTCTCCGAATGAGTCAGATATAATTGCTTACATGTAAGAAATGCGCCCCTTCTATAGAAGTTTTGGAGCGAAAGGTCACGCACTTTTACTCTCAGATAGGGACTAAAGGCGTTTATGTGAAGTTTGTTTTCAAAAATCAACGCTGGATGGATGCAATATACCAAAATTATAGGGCGAATCGGTCGATTTCTTACCTGCGTTACGAGTTATGATTGAGACGGTAAATTAAACAGGACTTTCGGAAAGTTGTACAGTTGTTGAATCCTGTAAGGTTTTGACAAAATTCGTCGTAGTGCCCTGAATTTATTGCTATATTTTAAATTTATAATTGATAGGCAATACATCAAAAGAACCCGTAAGTTGGATGCAGTCTTTTTCTTGCGCAACGCTCTATTCTCGTTTGGAAAATAGCGATTCTATGCTTATGATCTTATCAATCACTTGAGGAGATTCTACTACCGTCGTCCCTGTACCATTCCGGCCATAATTCGTGGAGAGGCAAACCAAGACAGTCGGCAATGAGACGATTCCCAGTAGGTTGAGGCCTGATCAACGCGGCGCGGACAACTGAGTCCGATACGCCATGTTGCCTTGCCAAGGCTGCTAAGGAACCAAACTTCTTACGAACTGCCGCTTTCACGTCTTCCGGATGTGTATTGTGGGCAGGGTTATTTGAGTACGGCATATGGACCCCAATAGTGGTCACCGACCTTTGTGGTCGGTTTTTTTAAGGTTTAGACTATCACGAACGGGACAACCTCCATGCCTGACCATATTGATAAGCAAGCTTTTTCATCCCGCAAGGGACAGTATGCCATATATGGGAAAAATAAAGCCAGAGATTTTATTAATCACCCCCAATCTACCCTTTGCGATAGAATGATTTCAGAAATAATCGCGTCTTTGGAGATTGCACGTGACTGACAGCTTTCAATCGCGCTTAAAAGAACTCGCAAAGGAATGTGGCGGCAACCGCGCGCTGTGTGAGCAGTCAGGCATTTCAGAACGCACATTTGCCAACTGGCTGTCTGGGTCAAGCGAACCCAAAATCATCGGTATCTCAGCCATCGCCAATGCTGCAGGCGTCACCATTGACTGGATTGTCAGCGGTGCCAAACCCAAATTGCTGCTGGGCTCACGCCGTCATAGTGATGAAGACACAGTCAAAATCCCGCTGATCTCCCCCACACTAAAAACATCTTCACGCCAGCCCCTGCAACGGCTTGTGGTTAATGACCATGTCCCCTTTTCGGCCAGTTTTTTAAACAAACGACTGCACCGCGAAGACCATGATCAGCTCTGTATCCTGGAAATCAGTGGCGATGCCATGGAACCCACTGCAAGAGATGGCGATTTCGTGCTGGTAGATCGCAGCAAAACGGCCCTGACCGACGGGCTGATGGCCTTTATTTTCAAGGATGTGATTTCGATCAAGCGTGTGATCCAGACATTGGATGGGCTTGAAATTGTCAGCGACAATAAATCGCTCTATCCCCCGCACACAATCCCGATTAAAGAAATGCACCATCTGGCCATCATCGGCCATGTGATCTGGATTGGAAAAACCGTTCTCTAGGAAAAACGGGTTTCAGAACGAGGAAACGCCGTGCCTTTTTGCGCTCGACATGTGAGCAAAAGACACGGCGTATCAACACTGGCTCTCTATCAGAAGAGAGACCGAGAAGGTTGTCCCGAAAAAAAGATCGGGACCAGGATCATCAAGGCCCCGGTCTGCACCGGGGCACAAAAATGACTACCAGGTTTTCTTCTCAGTAATACGAGCAGCTTTACCTGTGCGACCACGCAAGTAGTACAGTTTCGCGCGACGAACGTCACCACGGCGTACGACGTTGATTTCTGCCAGGTTTGGTGAGTAGACAGGGAACACACGCTCCACGCCTTCACCGAAAGAGATTTTACGTAGTGTGAAAGAAGAGTTGATGCCGTCGTTTTTACGGGCAATACAAACACCTTCAAACGCCTGCAGACGCTCGCGGCTACCTTCTTTTACTTTAACTTGAACGCGGATGGTGTCACCTGCGCCAAATTCTGGTACTTCACGCTCGGCAGTTTGCTTTGCAATTTGCTCTTTGCCGATTTGTTCAACAATATTCATGGTCTCGACCTTCTAAAAAAGGGGTGAACTCTAACAAATGGAGAGGTGCCAATCTCAGGCACTTCCTTTTACTTCTTCACAGTATTTCGCCCATAAATCAGGGCGACGTTCCTGTGTAATGCGTTGTGCCTGGTTCTTACGCCAGGTCAGAATTTTCTCATGATGTCCGGACAATAGAACTTCGGGAACTTCGCGGCCGCGCCAGTTTCTGGGGCGGGTATAATGCGGATATTCCAGAAGCCCTGCTTCAAAGCTTTCATCTTCATGGCTGGCTTCTTTGCCGATCACACCAGGCAACAGACGCACACAGGCATCCAGAAGCACGGTTGCGGCAGATTCACCGCCGGAAAGAACATAGTCACCAATGCTGATCTCTTCGATATCATCATGTTCATCCAGAACACGCTGATCGATACCTTCATAGCGACCACAGAGCAAAATCACCCCTGGCGCATCGGCCAGTTCGTGCACTTTTTCCTGTGTCAGCGGACGACCACGTGGTGTCAAAAACACCTTTTTGGCCAATGGATAACGCTTTACAGCTTCATCCAGTCCACCGGTCACCACATCCGGACGCATCACCATACCGGCACCACCCCCGCACGGGGTATCGTCCACAGTATTATGTTTGTCATTGGCGAAATCACGGATCTGGATGGTATCCAGGGACCAGCGACCTTCATCCAATGCACGTCCAACCAAAGAATGCCCCAGCATCCCCGGAAACATTTCCGGGAAAAGGGTCAGAACGCAGGCCTTCCAGGGCAAGAGTTGCGGGCTCATGTGTCCGGCTCCTCTTTCTTTGCCTTTTTGGGCTTTTTGTTCTTCTTCTTTTTTGCTTCCGGCAGCAGTCCTTCCGGTGGATCGACGACAATGCGTCCTTTTTCAATATCCACAATCGGAACCGCTTCCTTGGTGAAGGGGACCATAATCAGGGCACCTTCTTTCGGCAAGATTTCCAGCATATCGCCCGCACCAAAATCAAACACGGCACGCACGGTTCCAAGGGTTTTGCCACTGACTGTTTTCACAGACAGGCCGATCAGATCAGCATGGTAAAATTCCTCTTCCCCCGCATCCGGCAGTTTGGCGCGTGAGACATAAAGACGTTCGCCTTTTAACAGTTCAGCTGCATCGCGGCTTTCAACACCATCCACCTTGACAATCAATTCACCTTTGCCGGTGTGGCTGACGACTTCAATGTCATAGATTTTACTGGCATCTTCGCTTTCCAGCTGACCATATTGGGCAACATCATCCGGATTTTCAGTAAAGCTTTTCAGACGCAATGCCCCGCTCACGCCATGCGCAGACGAAAAGGCAGCGACGCAAACGCGCGCATCATCTTTATCCGGGCTGTGTGTATTGGATGACATAGATTGAAACTCTTTATCTCAAATCTGGAAAATTCTTGAAAAAACTTATGCTTCAGCAGCTTCTTCAGCTGGTGCTTCTGCTGCAGCGGCAGCTTCAGCAGCGGCTTCTTCAGCAGCAGCTTTTGCAGCTTCTTCAGCTTCGCGTTTCTTTTCAGCTTTTTCTTCGATACGCATCTTAGTCTTTTCAGACTGTTCAGCTTTCTTGGTTTGCTGAGGGATCGCACGTTCTGCTTTACCAGCAGCAACGAGGAAACGCAGAACACGATCAGAAGGCTTAGCGCCCTGGCCGAGCCAGTAATCGATACGTTCTTCGTTCATCTGAACGCGGTTTTCGTTATCTTTGGCGAGCATCGGGTTGTATGTGCCCAGTTTCTCAATGAAACGGCCATCGCGCGGCATGCGCTTGTCAGCAACAACGATACGGTAGAACGGGCGCTTTTTAGCCCCGCCACGTGCCAAACGGATTGTAAGAGCCATGTGTTGGTCTTTCCTATGGTTTGGGTTAGTAAAAAAATTAATCGAAATTCAGAAACAGGTCAGGTCTTCACTTTTTGAAGGGGGGAAGCCCCGGTGGTAATCCACCCTGGCCGCCACCAAGTCCATCCAGTCCGGGCATACCCTGAAGACCGCCGGGTGGCATCTGCCCCCCTGCACCGCCCATCATGGCGCCCATTTTGCCGAGCAGACCTTTCTTGTTCATCTTTCCAACTTTCTTCATGACGGTCGCAGTCTGCTGATATTGTTTCAACAGCTTGTTTACGTCCTGAACCGAGAGGCCACAGCCCGCAGCGATACGCTGCTTGCGTGAGGCTTTAATGAGTTTTGGATTTTGACGTTCTTTCACCGTCATGGACAGGATGATGGCCTGTTGGCGGGCAATCATCTTGTCATCCACTTTTGCTTCAGCGAGCTGCTTTTTCATTTTGCCAATGCCTGGCAGCATGCCGAGCAAGCCATCAACATCACCCATGTTACGGATCTGGTTGAGCTGTTCGAGCATGTCTTCAAGCGTAAACAGGCCTTTCATGACCCGTTTGGCAAGCGCTTCCGCTTTATCCTGTTCAATAGTTTCCTGGGCTTTTTCCACCAGAGAGACCACATCACCCATGCCGAGGATTCGGCTGGCAACACGGTCTGCGTGGAAGGCTTCCAGTTCGTCGATTTTTTCACCGACACCCATGACCTTGATCGGCGCGCCCGTGACTTCCTTCATGGAAAGGGCTGCACCACCGCGCGCATCACCGTCCACACGGGTCAGCGCAATACCAGTGATACCTATCTTGTCATTAAATTCTTTCGCTACATTGACCGAGTCCTGACCGGTCATGGCATCTGTCACCAACAAGGTTTCCGCTGGTTTTGCCACATCGCGAACATCTGCAACTTCCTGCATCAGTTTATCATCGATATGCAGGCGACCCGCGGTATCCAGAATGACAACGTCATAGCCACCTTTACGGCCTTCACTCATCGCGCGTTTGGCGATGGAAACAGGCTGTTCGCCCATGATAATCGGCAGCGAAGTCAACTCAGCCTGTTTGGCGAGGACCTCAAGCTGCTGCTGGGCCGCCGGGCGATAAACGTCCAGGCTGGCCAGCAAAACTTTTTTACGCTCTTTCTTCTTGAGCATCAGGCCGATCTTGGCAGAAGTGGTGGTTTTACCCGCACCCTGCAGACCAACCATCAGGATGGCGACAGGCGGAACAGCTTTCAGATTGATCGCTGTTTCTTCTGCGCCCAGCATCTCCACCATACAGTCATGAACGATCTTGATGACCATCTGACCAGGGTTGATGCCTTTGAGAACTTCTTCACCAACGGCCTGTTCCTTGGCTTTTTTGACGAAGTCTTTCACGACTGGAAGCGCCACGTCGGCTTCCAGCAAAGCAACGCGTACTTCACGCATAGCCTCATTTACGTCAGCTTCAGATAAAGCACCACGTCGTGTCAGCTTGTCAAAAATGTCGCCCAGGCGACCCTGTAAGTTCTCAAACATACAAAAATTATCCCAACGCAAAACGCGCCAGTGCTCGAAACTCGAGGACTGACGGCACCCCTTAAGGTGACAAAAATGTCAAAGAGGTATTGAATTTGTGCGCCCTTTTACGGGGTACATACATAAGAGTCAAGCAAAAGTGCGCTTGTTTTGCGATTCAAAGAAGATTAGTTTATGCTAAGGAAAACACGATCAATGGATGAATTATGCGCGCCTTATTCTTAATCTTCGCATCCTTGTTCATCATCCCACAGGCTTTTGGCGATGATGAACTTAAACAATATGCTGAACTTCAGGCCCTTTACGTTGAAACAACCATGGAAGCAATTAGTCTCTCGCTGACAGAAACCAGTGACTTTCTGGGACGTAATCCGGAAGCCGATGAAATGCTTCAACACAATACGCTGGCAAAATATGTGGATCGTACCCCAGGGCTGCGCGCCATTATATATGTCAATGAGAAAGGTGACCTCAAGGCAGACAGCTTCACCTACCCCGCACGCAAGATAAAACTTAAAGATCGTGAATATGTAAAACAGTCTATGAATTCAACAGAACAAAAGCTTTATATCAGCAAGCCTGTTGTTGGCCGCAGCTCCGGCGTGCCGTTTGTACCAATCTCTCAGCCGATTCTTGATCGCAATAACAAGGCCTACGGTGTGATTGCAGGCATCCTGACACCGGAAATTCTGATTAAGCAGGATATGTTGTGTAACCAGTGTTTTTCAGGCGTCTTTCGCAATGATAACACGCCGCTGATCACCTATCCTTCTACGGCGTCTTATAAAGTCGAGTCGCTTAATGCCTTTTTGGACTCCAAAAAAAATGGATTTCACGAAGCCCAAACCAATGGTCAAACACTTCATTCTTGGGTGATCCATTCTGAGAAATTTCCACTCAGCATAATTGTCAGCACGTTCATGACAGAACAGTAAGCATACAGATGTCTCGGTACTGTTTTCAATTTCTGCTCGTCCTGATAGGCAGCCTGATTATCACGTCGCCCGTTTTGGCACGCGACAATATCAAGCTGTCTGCAATCTATCAGGCAATCCATGCAGAAAGTCTGATCCGTGCAACCGACATTACCTTACATGGCGTCATCGACATTTTCGCCAAACAAAAGATCAATGAAATTGACGAGTTGATCATTCATGAAACCCTGAACCGCTATATCAGTCGGGTTCCGGGACTGCGCGCCATTATCGTGACCGATACACAGGGAATTTTGCGCAATGACAGTTTCAGATATCCGACCCTGAATACAAACTTGAAATCGCGTAACTATATTAAAGAAGCTTTCGGTCTTGACGCGCGCGAGCTTTTGATCTCTCCCCCGCTTAAGAATCAGTTTGTCAACTTCGCAAGCCTACCCATTTCAAAACCCATTTTCTCACTGCAAGGCGAAATCAGAGGCGTTGTGGCGGGGATTATGATCCCGGATCAACTTCTCAAGCGCGACAAAATCTGTAAGAAATGCATGGTCTCCATTTATAAAACGAGTGGAGAAAACCTCGTGACCTTCCCGGGGCAGAGCCAGCACCGTCATGATATAAAGACATTGATGCGCAACAACACCGCTAACGTGCAATTTCCCTACAAAATCAATGGATTAGATACAGATACCATCTGGGTGAAAATTGCAGACTTCGGTCTTGTCCTGCTCTATTCCAGATACAAATAAGCTGCCGGGCCGTACAATTATCCAGACCAGTTGCACATGTGGGCACCAAAGTTTAATAGGTGATCAATTCCTGCTTATTATGATTCAGCTCAATATGCTTGATCAGGAAACCTAAGGCGGCCATACGTTCCTCCCCTGACAGGGTATGAACCCGCTTTCCCATGTAACGTTCCACATCCCCCAGCAGACGCACAGGATCATTTTTACTGGTTCTGGATGCAATAACAATAAGACGGGATAGATGCTCAGTGCTGACGTCGGGACCGGATTGCTTATACGTAAACCCAACACCGAGTCCAGAGACGACAAGGGCGAATCCAAACAGGGCGCCCATCAAATAGCGATTATGTCGGGTAGCCTTGGAGCCAGCGTCCAACTCAGATAAGGCTTTTTGGATGTCATGATTAATCATTTCACACTCTTTAGTTTTAAGCATCCCTATGCATAACACGTTTTAACACTTTATCATAGATTGCGAACAGCAAAAGAACAAAATTTTTCGTACATTTTTATCCTTACTTTAACACGAAAAGGAGAATAAAAATGCTTACCATACGTGCTGCTTGCCCACAGGACATTAACACCATCGCACATATTCATGAGGTTTGTTGGCGTGATGCCTATAATTTCATGCCCGATGAAGTCCTGAACAAACGGGACAAGAACTTCAGAGCAAGACAATGGCAAAACTGGTTCAATGAAAACAAAATGGACGCAGATGAAGGTCTTTTTGTATTCGAACAGGAGAACAAAACCATCGGCTTTTGTATGTGCAAACCAAATCAGGATGACACGCTCATCGGAGCACGCGGTGAAATCCACGCACTCTATGTGTTGCCCGAGGCACGCACCTTTGGTGTGAGTTATCTTGCCGCATACACGCTATCAAAGTACCTAGTCGAGCGTGATTTGTCCCCCATTTGTTGCTGGGCATTCCAAAAAAATAAAATTTGGCGTTGGTATGAACGGCTTGGCTTCAAAAAAATGATCGCACGGAATCGGCGCATCAACAATGTCGATATCCCGGAATATGGGATGGTCCACTTTGAGCCAAGCAAGCTAATTGACTTCAGTCATCAACAATTACAACGTACTGCCTAAATTCTAAACTGCGACCACCCTTTATTGGGGTGGTCGCTTATTTAGCCGGCGTTCAGGCGCAACATGGCAAAGTCGATAATTTTCGCTGTCATATCTTCCGGCGCACGTTCTTTTTCAGATTTGCTCTGATTTTCAGCGATCCAGTCGTGGATTTCCATAAAAGTATCGGCGAATTTCTCTGCATCGCGCGCAGCGCCTGTGCGTTTGCATAAATAGTACGCCACGTTCCATGCAACATCACGTTGAAGGCTGGCCGTTCTTGTTTCATCAGTCAGTTTCATTTTGCCCAAACCGGTGAAAAACCAATTCAGATCATAGCCCCAATCGGATAAAGTTTTTAAAACATCCCCCTTCGGGATTTGATCACGCTCATAACCTTGGACTGAACCAATTGATACACCTAATTGGTGTGAAAATTCTTTTTGCGTCAAACCTAAATTTTTGCGTATTTCGCTGAAACGTTGTCCGATTTCGAGCATTGCCTTATCCAGTAACAAAAAAATTATAATACTTTCATTTGTAGTGTACGCATTTTCTAGTTGAAAATCACTCTTTTTATCTGTTCAAAATCCAAACCTAATTTTTTGGCTTTTTTTCGACTATAGCGGGCGCACCTGAATTCTTGCTGCAAATACAATCACTTGTTGCATCGCGCATCTTAAAACTTCATTCAACTTATCATTATCTATTTGAAAATGAACGAAAAATGTAATGCATTACAACGATAATATGTGCTATCACTTGCCCATACACCTATGTTTGCGAGTAAAACATATATTTATGTCTAAATTACGCGATGAGATTTTCAAATGAGCAGAAGACCACCCAGAACATCACCCGACCCCATTGACAAATATGTGGGTTCGCGTGTACGGGCGCGCCGCGTCGGCTTACGTATCTCACAGACAAAACTGGGCGATGCGATTGGCGTGACCTTCCAGCAGATCCAAAAATATGAAAACGGCACCAACCGTATTGGAGCGAGCAATCTCTACAAGATCGCACGCCAACTAGGCACTCTCGTAGAATATTTCTTCCAAGACATGCCAGAAGATTTGTATGAAGCGTCCAACGCTGACCCATTCGGGCTCACTGAATCCGCAACCGAACCTTTTAATGACGACCCTTTGTCATCCCGTGAATCCATTTCACTGGTTCATGACTTCCATCGTATCCCCGATACTGAACTGCGGCAGCGCGTGGGACAGTTCATGCGTGCGCTCGCCAACAGTATGACCAACCACCCCCACGACGAAGACGGTCCTGAAAACGATGCCTAAAAAACAATACACCCACATCAAGAAAACACTAATAGATAGTAAAATTGATCAATACACCTCCAAAAGGAAATAGTTTGTTTGGCTTTCGCCCCCTCCGTGTTATAGCATCAATTTGTGAATGAAAAACAGGCGCACGTTATTGGTGTTATAAATATGGGGACCCGCTAAGCATGCAACGTCAGTCGAAAATTGTTGATCCCATCGATCAGTTTGTTGGTCAACGCTTGCGGCTTAAAAGAGAACTGGAAGGGTACAGTCAAATCAGACTGGGCGAAATGCTCGGTGTCTCACGCATAAAGATCGGACAATTTGAATCCGGTGCAAAATCGATCCCCGCTGGTATACTCTTTCAACTCACAGAGATATTCCAGGTCAATGTTGCTTTCTTTTTTAACAAGAATGGACTACAGGAAAGCGAGGATCCAAAGACCTCTTACGAGCCTCTTTTGAACAAAGAATCCATCAATCTTCTCAAACACTTCGATGCATTGAAAAATCCGGATGTCCGCCAGGCTTTTGTCCTGATGATGGAACGTTCTGCCCAGCTTCTAGGCAAGTGAATCCGAGGCGCTTTTCAACTATGAAACCGTCGTGTTCATTGATCCATGCAAACAATCTGATTTTGATTGCAGCCACATTTCCGATTCTATTCACCGAACTGAAAGAAGCCACACCAGCTGAAGCCGCTGGCAATGAGAAAGCGACCTGGCTTCTCTCTTATTACAATAGTCCAACCTACCCGTCTTTCTGAATGGTATGCATGACGTCAAGAACGCTAAAGAGGATTTGCTCGACTTATACATAAAATGCTAATATATAGTCAGGAAGCAACGCAACATGGGGGTTTGTTATGCTGCTTAATCCACGCGACTGGCTTGCCAAACTGTTAAGTGACGGCAATTTACCGTTTTATGTGTTTGGCCTGATCTTCCTGATCCTGTTTATGGTCTTTGGCCGCAGCCTGATCTTTGGAAGCTAAATAAAAAAAGGCAGAGAAAGTGAAAGTCCTTTCTCTGCCTTTTGTTTTTTTCCAGATGGATCTTAAGGGCGCAAGAAACCCACCACGTCTTTCACTTCATCCAGAACAGGTTGTGCAATCGTATTTGCCCGTTCTGCCCCATCGCGCAGGATCGCATCCACTTGAGCCGGATCATCCATATAACGCTGCATTTCTTGTGAAATCGGGGATAGTTTGGCAACTGCCAGATCCGTCAGCGCCTTTTTAAAATCGGCAAAGCTCTGACCACCATACTCGTTGCAAACATCTTCCAGCTTCTGATCATTGAGCGCTGCATAAATGTTCATCAGATTTTTGGCTTCCAGACGGTCTTCAAATTCTTCCACTGACGCCGGAATTGGATGCGGATCAGTTTTGGCTTTGCGAAGTTTCAAAGCGATTGTGTCCGCATCATCCGTCATGCCAATGCGTGACTTTTCCGATGGATCAGATTTAGACATTTTCTTGGACCCGTCACGCAAAGACATCACACGTGTGGCTGTCCCGAAAATCATCGGTTCCGGCTGTGGGAAAACTTCCTTGCCGAAATCATTGTTGAATTTCTGCGCAATATCACGCGCCAGTTCCAGGTGCTGTTTCTGATCATCCCCAACAGGAACGTGGGTTGCCTTATAAAGCAGGATGTCCGCCGCCATCAGGTTTGGATAAACGTAAAGGCCGCAGGATGCGTTCTCTTTATGCTTGCCTGCTTTTTCCTTGAACTGGGTCATGCGGTTCAACCAACCCAGACGGGCCACGCAGTTCATCACCCAGCCCAGTTCCGCATGACCGGAAACCGCAGACTGGTTAAAAATAATGTTCTTTTTCGGGTCAACGCCAGAGGCCAGCATGCCAGCAGCCACTTCACGGGTGGCGCGGCGAAGCGCTTCGGGATCTTGCCAGACGGTAATGGCGTGCATGTCAACGACACAGAAAATGCTTTCATAGTCGTCCTGCAGTTTTACCCAGTTGCGAATTGCCCCAAGATAGTTGCCCAAAGTCAGATTACCAGATGGCTGTACGCCAGAAAAAATGCGATCCATTGGATGTGTCCCGCTTCAAATAGATGTCCCGAAGGTGCGCTGTGGAGACGCACCCAATTAAATGTGGGACAACTTATGCAATGCCACCCTCAATGGGTCAAGCATTACTCTGCCGCGTGACGGTAATCTGAAAGATTAACCACTTCATGATCACCCAACAGTTCATCACGCAGGCTTTCCGCCCACAGTTTGATAACATACTGGACGACCTCGGCACGTTCTTCCATGTCCGCAACAAAACGAATGCGGGTTTTGGGTGATTCCAGACCACGCTTGCTGAGAATTTCCACCTGATATTCATCGGCAAACCCATCAATACGGGCAGAGAATTCATCACCCACACGCACATCCACCGGTGGATATAGCGCAAAACCATTGTTGGAAATATCCAGCAGATCAGACGTAAAGGTGCCTTTTTCACCGCTCAGGGTTACTTTCACATTCTGATGGGCCAGAATGTACTTTTCTTCCTGCTGCGTCATGGTGTTGGAGGCTGAACGCACAGCCGTATTCAAAGACATCTGCAGGCTTTCCACCATGGACGACACACGGTGGGACACTTGTCCTAATTGATCACTTAGACTGCGCACACCCTGCATTTCATGGGAAGCTTCGGTGATATTTTTGTTCAGACGTTCTGAAACTTCAAAGGAATCCTGAATATTGGCTGTGATCTGACGAGTTTCCTGCGATTGTTCAGCCACACTTCTGGACACATCAGCGGAAATATTCGCCATATCAGAAATGATCGTATTCACTTCTTCGATGGAGGCTGTGCACTGTCGTGCCACATTGCGCACATCGGCGATTTGGCGGGAAATTTCAGCCGTGGCTTTAGAAGTTTGTTTGGCCAATTGCTTCACTTCATTAGCAACCACGCCAAAGCCTTTCCCGCTGGCACCAGCACGTTCAGCTTCAATCGTTGCATTCAGCGCCAGCATGTTAGTCTGGGCGGCAATATCATTAATCATCGCAACCACACTGCCGATACTGTCTGCTGCCACACTCAGACTTTCAACGGATTTGGATGATTTACCCGCTTGGGTCATGGCCGTATTGGCGATATTGCGCTGACGTTCCACCCGTTCAGACACCATGTCGATGGAGCCTGCAAGATTTTGCGCCGCCGTTGCAACACGTTCAGCCAGTTCCAACGAAGATTTCGCCTGATCGGCCACATCATCGGCGCGATCCGAAACTTGCTGGGATGAACTTGCCATAGTGCCAACCGCATCCCCCAGTTCTTTGGTGTGGACCGCCACTTTTTCCAGGACAACGCCTGTTTCAGATTCAATGGTATCGGCCATCGCCATCAAAGAAGCACTGCGTTTTTCTTCCTCACGTTTCTGGTCTTCCAGACGCTGCTGGGTCAGACGTTCCACATCCATGGCGTTTTGGCGGAAGATCACGACCGCCTGTGCCATGGTGCCAACTTCATCGCGGCGTTCGCGATCAATCACTTCGATATCAGTATCGCCATCGCCCAGACGTTTCATGTCCCCTGTCACACGCTTAAGCGGCCCCAGGATACTGCGTGACGTCACCGCCCCCAGCAGAACAGCGATCACAGCCACCACGCCCATGGTGATGATATAGCTGGTGATGGTGGATTCAGAGGCTTGCGACACCATCTGAGTGGTTGAATTCTGTTCTTCAATCGCTGTGGTCCGGATATCAGATGCCAGTTTCATGGTGTTTTCAATGGCAACGCGGAAAGCGTCAAACGACTGGATCAGACCCAGATTTGACCCCTGAAACTGTACATAGCCCTGTTTCAGCAAATCATTGTCACGGCCCAGGAATTTCAACGCTTTACGGTCCCGACGTGACAGGCCCTTCATACCTTCTTTGGTCTCAGCCAACACATCATCCACAGCCGAAGTCGCACTTCGCGCATTTGCCAGTGTCTCTTCGCTTGGCTTGATGGCGTAGGTCATGGTTTCCAGCAAAGCTTTATTGGAAGCCACAATGATCTGGCTGGCAAGTGCGGACAGCCCTTCATAATCCGGCTTTTCAACCGCAATTTTATTCAGCTTGACCGCCAATTCCGGGGAAGACAACACCAACTGGTTCGCCCCCATCAGGATCATATCTGCCGACGCGCCAATATTTTCGATACGCAGCAACAGGGGGTCCAGCGTTTCAAGATAAGCCGCTTCTGAGACTTCAACCTCTTTGGCCTTACTGGCGAGACCTTTTTCATTCAGGGTTTGAACAAAGGCCAGTTCAACCGCCTTGGTTTTTTTCAACTGTTTATCGACAGTCTTGCGATCTTCTGCCTTTGTGGACTGCGCATAAAGCAGGATAGCATCCGACAATTCCTGCAGGCTGAGCGCATAATCATTGGCCTTACCCACAAGGGTAATTTTCTCGCCAATGATCTCGGTCGAGCCCGCCATTTCATCAAACTGGACGGTGGCAAATGCCCCCAGACCCAACAACGCACAAATTAAAAATCCAAATCCCATATAAATGCGATGGGAAATCGACAAACGATCGGCAGCCATATTCTATTCACCTAAATGATTATTTTTGCGTCCTACGTGGACTTACGTAGTAGATGACGCGCCGCAATATCAATGTCAATTCAAGATAGATAAGGACATAGGAAGTTCATCTATTTGTAACAAAAAAATAACAAAAGACCCCATCATTATGACTTAGTCCTTTGGTGCCAAAACGCCTGTTCTATCCGCGTTTCATCAGCTTTTTAATCTCGGATAACCGTTGTGCACCTGTGACATGCCCACACACGAAATAGGTGATTATTCCAACCATCACCAGCGTGATCAGGGACAGGATTCTCTCCAACTGCGAACCAGAAATAAAGTCTGTCATGTTCATCTGAAGACCAAACAGAACGCCCCCCATCACAACACAACAAAGCAGGATCCGCCAGACCTTGGATTTCAGACGACGATCAAGGGTCATATAGCCGCGTTTCTTCAACACAACGGCCAGCAACACCGTATTCGTCCAGGCAGAAATCACGGTCGCCATCGCCAGACCCACATGCAGGAACGGGCCCATCAGGATCAAGTTAAAGACAATATTCACCACCATACAAATGGCCGCAATAATCATCGGTGTCTTGGTATCACCTCGGGCAAAGAAACCTGGTGTCAGGGCTTTGTTCAGCACATAAGCTGGCAGGCCGAACGCATAGACAAACAAGGCTGCCGCTGTCGCCTGACTATCTGTGGCCGTAAATTCATTGCGTTCAAACAGGATGCTGACAATCGGGTCCGCAATCACCATATAGGCAACTGCTGCGGGTAAAGTCAGAAACAGGGAAAACTCCAACGCTCTATTCAGACTGTTCATGGCAGCCGCATCATCGCCAGCGCGCAGCTGCCTGGACAACATCGGCAACAAGGCCGTGCCGACTGCCACCCCGACCACGCCCAGTGGCAACTGGTTGATCCGATCGGCATAGAACAGAAACGAGATCGACCCGGTCGGCAGCAAAGTCGCGATGATCATATCGACCAGCATGTTGACCTGATAAATACCCGCCCCAATGGCCCCCGGAATGATCCGTTTAACCATCACCTTGACGTCTTCACCCCAGCTGAACAGGCGCAATTTCAGGGTCATATTGTTCTTCATACAATTCCAGAACAACCAGACAAACTGCACCACGCCTGCCGCAAACACGCCCCAGGCCAGGGCATGACCCGGTGTTTCCATATGGGGTGTCAGCCCAAGGATGGCCCCGATCAGACAGATATTTAACAAGACCGGGGTCGCCGCAGCCGCTGCGAATTTATTCAGCGAGTTCAGCACCCCTGCCATTAAAGAGACAAGCGAGATAAACAGCAGGTACGGAAAAGTGATACGCGTCAGATGAACCGCCAGATCAAATTTCGCCGGATCTTCCATAAAGCCGGGCGCAAACAACGTCATCATAATCGGCATGGTCAGTTCCATGATGAGGAGCAGGATCAGCAAAATCCAGAACAGGAAGGCAAAAGCTTTTTCGGCAAATTCTTTGGCAACCGAGGCCCCATCTTCTTCCATCTTGCCCGCAAATAAGGGCACAAAGGCTGCGTTAAAGGCCCCTTCGGCAAAGAGACGGCGAAACACATTGGGAAATTTGAACGCGATGAAAAACGCATCCGCCACCGGGCCAGCCCCCAGAATGGCTGCGACCAGAATATCACGCACAAAGCCCAGAATTCGGCTCAGCATCGTAAAGCCACCGACAGTCGCAATGGAGCGCAGCAAGGCCATCATATTTCCCTAAAAATCATAAAACTGCATATTTTTAGCGCGTCACTGGTAAAGAATGTATAAAATATGCTGGCTCAAAAGCGAAAAAACGCTATAACCCCATCAACTGATTTACGTCCGAACATTCGACACGACCATTAAGAGATAAAAACCATGATGAAAGTTGTGCGCGCCAAATTGCATGGCATCCGCGTTACCGGTGCAGACCTGAACTACCACGGTTCGATCACCCTAGACCCAGAACAATGCGAACTCGCAGGCATCTATCCGATGGAATTTGTCGATATCTGGAACAAACAAAGCGGTGCGCGTATCTCCACTTACGTTATCTTTGGCGAACCTGGTTCCAAATGCTGTATCCTCAATGGCGCCGCTGCACGAACGTGCCAAAAAGGTGACGAGGTCATCATCTGTTCTGCTGATTACCTGAAGCCTGAAGACCTTTACGACCTGCAACCCACCATCCTGACGTATCTGCCAGATAACGAAGTTGATCAGGTATTGAAATATGACGTCTATCGCAGCGAAGAACGCGCATATGACTTCCGCATCATCGATGCCAAAACCAACGAAATTGAAGACTGCCACACCTATCCAAACGTGGACATCAACAACATCCGCAAAGACCTGAAAAAACAGGGTCTCAACGATGAAGCGGTCGAACGCTTCGTTGAACGACACCTGATGCGTTAAGAAACACCCGTCATTCCTATCTACTCAGCCGTCATTCCTGCGCAGGCAGGAATCTCATGATGGACAAGACTCCTGCCTGCGCAGGAGTGACGGTTGGATTACGATAATAATGATGAAATAAAAAGGCGGCTCCGGTTTTATCCAGAGCCGCCCTTTTTGTTTCTAAACCACGTCTTCCAGAAAACGTCCTTCCTGGGCAACAGCCTGATCTTTCCTGACCTGTTCCGTCAGATCATTTTCCTCCGCATTCCCCCACTGGTCAAAATGCATGATCTTGTCCATCGGCAGACGTTCGCGCCATTTGGCCATTTCCAGTTCCGGCTTCTGGTAAAAGTGCGACACATACCCGACACACAAATAGCCAATCACCGTGATACGTTTGGGGATGCCCAAAACTTCTTTCAAGGCAGGTTCATCCATAATGCTGACCCAGCCCACACCTAACCCTTCGGCACGGGCAGCCAGCCACAGGTTTTGGACGGCACAGACACTGGAATAAAGGTCCATGGTCTTCTGATGCGTTCTGCCCACAACGACAGGGCCGGAACGATCCCGATCACAGGTGATCACGATATTGAGCGGGCTTTCCAGAATGCCTTCCAGCTTGAGATTGCGATAGGTTTCACGGCGTTCTTCATCAAACATTTCAGCCGCTTCATCATGGGCTTTTTTGAACAGGCCATGAACTTTCTGTTTCACATCTCCTGATTTGATCATCATGAAATCCCAGGGCTGCATAAAGCCCACGGATGGGGCGTGATGTGCCGCCATCAAAATACGGCTGATCACCTCATCCGGGATTTCGTCCGGCAAGAACTGTCCACGCACATCACGGCGTTCAAAGATGGCGCGATAGACCCCGGTGCGGTGGTCATCACAAAAATCGATTTCTTTTTGAGTCGGCAAAACATGTGCATCCATTTGATATTCCCCTTCAATGGCATGCAGGTAACGAGTATCCATGTCGTTCCTAAAATTCCGACAGGCCGGTCTTCTGACTTTGGATCTTCCCGTTTTGAAAACCTTCCCAAACCGACGTTCAGTGGTCATAACATCAAAACAGTCCCCTTTACAGCGTTGGGCACGTAGCGGTCTCTCACCGCTTTCCCGATTATCCCTGACCCAGATCGGTCACGGCACCTGTTGGCTATGTGGGTGGGACTATAGACAGGGGAAATTACAACCGTCAAATGTTAATTTAGCCCAATCATCCCCTTAACCAGTTCAGCGTAACAATGTGAAAAAATTTGTGACGGAGGTTTAGGCCTAATTCAACTGATCCGGCGTCGGTGTCTCACCTTCCGCAGGTTCGCCCAGCGGATCAACCTCGACACGATCTGCAATTAAATCGCAGGCCTCGGCATTGGTGGTCATTTGTTCTTTGAGATCGGGGTTTTGTTCGCCGACTGCGCGGAAAAAATTGGAAGCAGCACGTAAAAGTTTGGCTGCAAGTTCGGCATTATTGGCCATATCGGTCCCCTTGTTCTATAAGTTATCTCCACAGTAACTTTCTCATAGGTATATTGCAAAGATTATGTCTGATCTTCTTTTTGCAACCGCTGTTTTCCTGGCAGCCCATATCATCCCATCCTATCAGCCCCTGCGCCACGCATTGGTATCAAAAATGGGGGAACGCATTTTTATGTCGGTCTATGGGGTGATCTCACTCGTCATGTTTGTCTGGCTGATCATGACCTATCTGGATGCGCCCTATATTGAGTTATGGATGATTGAAGACTGGATGCGTCATGTGGTTATCGGCGTGATGTTTTTTGTCTGCTTGCTTTTGGTCTGCACCTTTTCCCAACCAAATCCTTTTTCATTGGGAAAAGGGGCAAAAGGATTTGACCCTAAAAATCCGGGCATTGTATCCCTGACCAAACATCCGGCCTTTGTTGCTTTTGCGCTATGGTCATTCGCACATATTCTGCCAAACGGAGATCTGGCATCTGTTGTGTTTTTCGGATTGATGGGCGCGCTTAGTCTCTATGGCCCCTTTTCATTGAACCAGAAACGCCAGAAAAAAATGGGACGAGAACAATGGCAGGCTCTGGTCGATCAAACAGAGACAGGTTTGCCACATATTGGCATTCTTCGCTGGCTTGTCGCGATTGTCTTATGGGTTGGTCTATTCCATGCCCATGAACCGATTATCGGTGTCATGCCGATTGTTTGGTAATCTTCTATAACAGAATTGAAGAACCAAGAGGTCGGCTAAAGTTGGCGCATAAAACTTGGCCGGATTGCATGCACCCCGGCCATAGCCCCTTGCACCTGCCTGACCAATCGATCCTGATCCTTCGGCAAATTTCCTGCCAACGCCAGCGCGTTTGAGGCATGATTGGAGCGGAAAATTACGGGTGCGGGTGGTTTGATGTTCGTAAGAAGACGTTCCAGTTCTGCCAGGATCGCCATATCTTCCTGCGGTTCAAACGGTTCGCCAAATTTGGTCATGAACTCATCATAAGCGATTTCTTCCAGATAGAGCTGCAGCGTGGAAAGATAGGTCACAGGTGCCATGGACAATAATTCCACAGTGCCATCAATATGATCTTCCCAATATTTCTGCCCGCCAAGCCCAAGGATCACCGTGGCAGAGATTTTCAACCCACATTCGCGCGCCTTGATCAGACTTTCCGCAATACCTTTTTGTGATGCCCCCTTGGTGATCTTTTTCAACATTACAGGCGCACCGGATTCAATGCCCACATAAAACAGCGGCATCTTGCGCTCTGCGAGTTCCTTCAGTTCTTCCGGCTTTTTCTTCAAAATATTGCCCGGTGTGGCATAGGCTGATACCCGGTTGAGGTTCGGGAACGTATCATGCAGCTTATCCAGAATGGCACGCAAGCTATCCATCGGCAAGGTCAAGGCATCACCATCGGCCAGAAAAATCCGATGCGCTTCCGGCCAAACACGCGCGGCCTGATCAATATCAGCAAACACATCCTCCAGCGGGCGCGCCACATAGTCCTTCGTCTTATACATGGAACAGAAAGAACACTGATTAAAACTGCACCCAAGCGTCGCCTGAATAATCAGATTATTGCCTTCAGACGGCGGACGGTAAAGCGGCATGTCGTAGTTAAGCATGGGAGAAATCTCATGTTAGGAATGAGCGATAGGTATCATAGAGCCCTTATTGCATCAACTCTTTCAGATTTCGCTCAGAACCATGCAGTTGTACACTACTCGATTTTTCATCGCCACCGATTGCGAAAAGGAAAGTTAATTGGCTGTGACGAAAAAGAATGATTATGGACCTTACAAATGCACCGCAGAAGCCATGACCACCTGCCTGCCTTCAATCTGAAAAGGAACTGTGATTTCAATATTTGAGAAGGATGCGCTCTGCAGTTCAGATCGCAATTCTTCAGCGGCAAAACCCATTTCGCCTTCTGAGACCAGCCAGTCCCATTGCACAAATGTGCCCCCTTCAACGAGCAGGGATTTCAGCAGTTTCAAGGTCGCGGGATAATCCGGCACAAAGGCACAGACAGAGGAGGCGACAACCAGATCGAAGCTATTCTGTAAGTCACTTTGTGCCTTCAGGAGATCAGCACTTAGAAAATCTGCTATAGTTTTGACATTGGAGAGTGCCTTGTTGTTCAGAATATCTATCATTTTAGCGGAGCCATCCAAAGCAACGATCTCATTTGCCATTGGCGACATTTTCTCGCTCAACAGTCCGGTTCCACAGCCAAAATCAAAAATGCGAAGACCTTTTATGGGCGAAATTTTCTGCAGTTCTTCAAAAGCTTTGGCGGCATAGAGGCCTGTCTGCGGATTTCCATCCCAGTCTTGCGCATAGTCATCCCATTCGTTATCAGCCATTGCGATATCCTCATTCCTAACCATTGATTCTTTGAAGGCGCGTCTTTTTACCCTGTCACAATGCAGGTTTCAAACCTAATGCCATTCGACTGACCCTAAATTCATTTAATCTGCCTGTTCTTTCATCCGCGCCACAGATTGGCGGATTATTTCAGGGAAGGCTCCCTTAGCAACAGGCCCCCAGCGGCCATGGTCGGGAAAGACCCATTCGATGTCGCTGAACGTCTTCATCTTCTCGACCGATGCTATTTGTTCCTCCCAGGAATACCAGCAGGCCGACCGGAACGAACCAAAACGACGATCGCGCATGATCCAGGCGTAATGATCCCCGCTGAACAGATATTTCCCCGCCCAGACCATCACCATATGGCCACGGGTATGGCCGGGTGTCAGATGAAGCTCCGCACTGTCTAGTGTGACGGAATCATCCCCTTTCACAATCATCTCTGCATCCGGCGCAGCTTCTGCATCCCATTCATGAATGATGCGCTTGGCCCCGAATTCTTTGGCATAGAGATGGGCATCGCTGACGTCATCACGGTGAGTCAGAAAAATATACTTAATCCCGCCCATCTCTTTGAATTTGTCAACAAGATGGATGGTAAAGCGCGGTGAATCGATCAGCCAGTTTCCTGCATCTGAACGTACGATATAGCTATGTGCCCCAAAGGAGTCACGATGGTTAAAACCGTTGATAAAAACATCCGGTGCCAATTCCAACGGCAGGGAGTTTTTCGCTTCAATCAGTGATCGTTTTCCCTGCATGCCAATGGAGGCAGTTGGACAGGCGAGTAAGGCGCGTTGAACATCTTGTTCTTGCACCCAACTTGTGGGCTGCTTTTTGACGAAGGCGAAGTCTCCCGTATCGCCAAAATGATCCGGCGCGAAATGGCGACTGACCCCGCAATTGACACAGGTTTTATCCACATAATAGGGGCCATCAACATTTTCCAGGACCCGGTCTTTATATTTCGCCATGGCTGTCATCCTTGGAATATTGCCTTTTCTGACATTTAAGAACCAAACACCCCTCCAGCAAGATTAAGAAATAATTACACTTTTGTTGATTTGTATACAAATGTTTACAATTGTCATTGACAACCCTTAAAAGCTGTACCAATATAATTTCACGTTTTAATTACGATGCTAATGCTATAGAGTTTATTCGAAAGTATATGGAGTTGAAATTTGCCAAATAAATCAGTCCCATTTAGCGTTCGACTATCACAGGATGATGCTGAATTTGTTGCGTCTTTAAATATTACGGGCGCGGTAACGCCCAGCGACAAAATCCGTCATATCATTTCTGAGGCCCGCCTGAGAAACGAAACCGGACAGGATTACAACCTGAACCTAAAGTCGTCTCAGGAAAACCTGCGCCCCTCCATTGACCGGATCCGGGAGTTGGAACGCGCACAGGATAAAGAATCAGAAATCCTGCATTTTATGAGTGAATGGCTTTGTGAAGCTTTGGCTGAATTTCAGACCGGTCCGTCTTCAGAAAAAGATATGGACAAGTTCGAAGCCAGGCTCGCCAAGCAGATTTTTAAGTTAACCGAACATAGCCTGCGCTTGGCCATTACAGACGATGCACGCTGCTTTGCCCCTGATTTGATGAAAAAGGGCACCAAACGTATCGTTGAACTTGCGCACATTATCGACTCTCAAAACCAAGGAGAAAAACGCCCATGACTGAAGGACTGACCAGCCGCGTAGGACGCATTATCAGCGGTAGTTTAAATGCCATCCTCGATGCCGTGGAAGACGCTGCCCCCGAAGCCATCATGGAACAATCCATTCGCGAAGTGGACGATGCGATTGAAGAAGTGCGCGCAGAACTGGGTAAAGTGATTGCGGCCAAACATCTGGCAAACAAAAAACTTTCCGACAAAAATTCTCAGCATGAGAGCCTGACGGAAAAGATTGAAATCGCTCTGGCAGAAAATCGTGAAGATCTGGCCGAAGCTGCGGTGTCTCATCAGCTTGATATCGAAGCGCAAATTCCGGTGCTGGAACACAGTATCTCTGAATCTGCAGAAAAAGAACGCGAACTGGAAGGCTATGTGGCTGCCCTGCAGGCCCGCAAGCGTGAAATGCAGGAAGAACTGAAAGCCTTTCGTGAAGCAAAAATTGCCAGTTCTGTTGATACGGCAGGCACAGCGACCCCTGGCACCCCCGGCGGTGATGTTTCCAAAGCAACAAAAGCCTTTGAACGGGTGATGGAACGCCAGGGCAATACAATTGCGGGCGGCATGACGTCACCCAAATCAGCAGCACAGCTTCAGGAACTTGAACAACTGACGCAAAAAAACAGAGTAAATGAGCGACTGGCCGCCATTAAATCTAAACTGGGCAAATAAAACGCATGGTATTTCTGTCTTACTTCAACGACGCAGCGAATTTTCCTTTCTCCGTTGCTTTGTTCGTTGTCACCATTCTGGCTGCCCTTGAAGGAGTTGGCCTCTTGGTCGGAGTCGGCATTTTCAGCTTCCTGGACGCCCTTCTCCCGGATGTTGATCTGGAAGTGGATGTGGATGCCCCCGATTTCAGTGATCCCTCCATTTTGGGAAGCTCGCTGACCTGGCTTCGCATTGACAGAGTACCTGTAATCATCTCTCTCATTGTCTTTCTGGTGTCGTTTGGCCTGATCGGGCTTTCGCTCCAGGGGATGGTCAAATCAGTGTTTGGCAGTCCCTTGCCTGTCCTGATTGCCATGATCCCGACAACCCTATTGGCGCTGCCTGTCTTAAGCGTTGGCAATACGATTTTATCCAAGATTATCCCCCAGGATGAAACCTCAGCCGTTTCGCAGGACAGTCTGATCGGGAAAATGGCCGAAATCACCCTTGGAGAAGCCAAAAAAGACTTTCCCGCTCAGGCCAAGGTCAAAGATGAATATGATCAGACTCACTACATCATGATCTGCCCAGATAATGATCATGAAACTTTCACACAAGGCAGTCGCCTTTTGTTGGTACGACGCGATAACACCACATACTTCGGTATCCAAAACACATCTGATGCCTTGTCAGATGAATAAACATAACGATTAAATAACTTGGAGTTAAAAAATGAACGGAATAGGTAACATGTTTGACGGCATTGTGGGCGTAGGTGCCACCGCTGTAATTATTGTTGTCGCCCTGTTGGCAATTGGCATGATCCTGATGCGTCTTTATGTACGTGCATCAAAAGAAATTTCATTTGTACGTACCGGTTTTGGTGGCCAGCGTGTCATTATGAATGGCGGCGCATTGGTGTTCCCGGTTCTTCATGAGACCATCCCGGTCAATATGAACACCCTGCGCCTTGAAGTGCGCCGTGACAATAATCAGGCCCTGATTACGCGTGATCGTATGCGTGTTGATGTGGTCGCTGAATTTTATGTCCGCGCCCAGCCAACCGCTGAATCCATCGCAGCTGCCGCCCAGACATTGGGTCAGCGCACCATGCGCCCGGATCAGCTGAAAGAACTGGTTGAAGGTAAGTTTGTTGACTCCCTGCGTTCCGTAGCTGCTGAAATGACCATGGAAGAGCTCCATGAAAAGCGCACGGATTTTGTGCAAAAAGTACAACAGGCAGTGACCGAAGATTTGCTGAAAAACGGTCTGGAACTGGAATCTGTCTCCCTGACCGGTCTTGATCAGACCAGCATGGAATATTTCAACCCGTCCAACGCGTTTGACGCCGAAGGTCTGACCCGTCTGACCGAAGAGATTGAACAACGCAAGAAAATCCGCAACGACATTGAACAGGACACACAGATCCAGATCAAAACCAAAAACCTGGAAAGTGAAAAGTTGCGTCTGGATATCCAGCGTGAAGAAGAATACGCACGTCTGGAACAAGAACGCGAAGTCGAAGTCCGCAAAGCCGCCCAGGCTGCCGAAATTTCCAAGCACCGTGCGGAAAAAGAACAAGAAGCCAAACAGGCGGAAATCTCTTCTGTTCAGCATGTAGAAAAATCCAAAATTACTGCGGACAAAGCCGTTTCTGAAGAACGTATCGAAATGGAAAAACTGGTTCGTGAAAAAGAGATTGAAAAGCAGAAATCTGTAGAGCTGGCCGAACAGGTTCGCGCCATTGCCATTGCGGAAAAATCTAAAGAACAATCCGAAGCACAATCCGAAGCCGACACAGCACGCGCCAAAGCGGTGCAGGCGGAAGAAAAAGTTGTGACAGCCCGTGAAAACGAAATCGCGGAACGCCATAAAGCGATTGAACTGATCGAAGCACGCAAAGAAGCTGAACGTCAGGCAATCAGTATCAAGGTTGCCGCCGAAGCTGAAAAAATGGCCGCAGCCGACAAAGCAGAAGCCCTTCGCGAAGAAGCAGAAGGTGAAGCCATGGCAGAAAAACTGCGCGCTGAAGCTGCGGAAATTCGCTATAAGGTCGATGCGGAAGGGACACGTTCCATCAACGAGGCTCAAAACGTTCTCTCAGCTGAACAAATCGCCATGCAGATCAAGGTTAAACTGATTGAAAATCTGGATCAGATCATCCGCGAAAGCGTCAAACCGATGGAAAATATCGATGGCATCAAGATCGTTCAAGTCGATGGTCTAACCGGTGGCGGCTCTGGCGGAAATGGTGGTGCTGGCGCATCTGGCGGCGGCAACCTGGCTGATAATGTGGTCAACAGCGCTCTCCGTTATCGCGCGCAGGCACCACTGCTCGACTCTCTGTTGAAAGAAGTTGGCATCAATGGTGGGGACATCAACAGCATCACGGCTGCTTTGTCTGACACGCTGACGGATCAGCAGTCCGATACTCCGGCCCCGGCGATTGCCGCTACCGGTGACGAACTCGTTCTGACGGATGAGATTAAAGCACCTGCAGAATAAGAGAAAACCGTTCCATTTGGGGTGTGATCATCTTGATTACACCCCAATTTTTTATCTGCCGCAAAAGCGTTCACAATTTCCCATGCAAATCACGCCAACACAATCTGTTGAATGCCCCAAATGCGCCCATCCGTCCGATGATGCGCGGCTCACCATGCATCGTGATGAGAGAATTTTCAGCCAATGCGGTACGTCTTACAAATTTTCAGAGGAACTTGAAAAGTTACAAAAGAAAAAACAGATCAAACGTGAAAAAGAACAGTCCAATAAGAACTTAAAAGAGCTGGGCATGTTCCCGCCCCCTGAAGATTTAACCCTGACCTATCGTCAAAGCGGTTTTTCAATTTCAATCCCCAGATCACGCCCACAAACGATTAAACTCGTTCGTTTTGTAATGTTTGCCATTGTGGGCGGTATCGCGCTTCTTACCTTCTTTCCACCACGATTTTCAATGGAAGCAGCACTCACTTTTTACACCGTTTTATATGTGAGTGGCCTTGCCTTTTACCTGCTAGTTTATTGGCCCGTCAAAGGCCGTCTTGTTATAAAAACCGACGGCATCAGGGGAAAAGCCAATTCAGAAGCCGGATTAGTCAGTTCGACAACAGACTTTGACTGGCAGGACGCTACTTCAATTTACGAAGGCTTGAATTGCCACGATTATGCCAATCAAAGGAATGCCATAGACATTTATTACATCGCCATAGATGGCAAAAACATAGATGCTTATTTTGGTGGAAGCCTTTCACGTGAAACCAGAACCTATCTCATTCGCCTTCTTCAAAGGTTACATCCCAAACACGAACTCTCTCAACCCGGTGACGTCGATTGGGACTTTACAGATATCAAAGAGGATAAAATTGATAAAACTGATAAAATTGTGGTTTAGGCTGAGTGGTATTGCCATCGCCCTATTCGGACTATCGGCCTGCAATGTACAACATACAACAATCGACAAAAACCCATTGCGAAAATCTTATGAACAGGAACAACTTGTCCAATACATAGGTCGCCTGAACAAAGAAATCGGGGGTTTTTGCACAGGTATTTTAATTGTGCCTGATCTCGTACTTACGGGAGGACATTGTTTTTATTCCACAAAAAAAGATGGCACCCTGGTTGCGCCTGAAACACTCCATTTTCTGCAAGGATATGAGCGTGGTGCCTTTATCATGCACGCAAAAGGTCGCGAAATGATCTTCCCTGACGAATTTGACTTCACAAAAGTCAAAAAGCTTGGGCAACAGAAACACAATTGGGCTCTTTTAAGGCTGGAAAAGAAAGTCAACCTCAGTACCCCGCCTCCCAGCTTCCGTCCCTTTTCATCAGAGGCCGAAACCACACTAAATATGGGCTATCTCTTGACAGAAAAACATAAAATCACCTTCAATACCCATTGCAACTATGACACACACGGTCCGTTAATATCCAGCAAATGCGGTCACGCCTTTATATCCGGTAATCCAATTCTGCAAAAAGATAAACAGGGCGAATGGTCCATTGTCGCCATGCATTTGTCCAGTTACAAAAATCGCCGATTTGCTATTCTCGTCGAAACCATTCTGGGTGAGCTCGCCAAAAAAGATGAGCTTCTCCATGAAGTTCTGAAGGCGCACAATCTTAAAACTGCAAAATAAGCACAGAATATTGGCAAATGAGTTTCACTTAACCAAGACGATTGAGACATATGGTTTGTGACATGAAAATCAATAGTATTGATGCTATCATGATCCCATGTCTGATTTTATCCGCAAATATCAAAGTGCTGAAACCTGTCACAGCCATGACGGGTTTCACCAGATCATCCTGCCCATCACCGGCAATCTGGAACTGGAAATTGACGGACAGGCAGGGGCCGTTGCCGGGCAAACCATCGGTATGGTCACGCAAGGCGAAAGCCATGCCTTTCGCGCCCAGGGCAACAACAGCTTTCTGGTCATGGATATTGATGAAAGCTTTGCCCAGCATGAACTGGAAGATATCTGGGTACGAGCCAGCGAGACCCCTTTTCACACCATGTCCCAGGCGTTGTTGAGCTTAAGCGATTATGCCGCTTTCTGCGCAAAGGACAACATGCCGGGCAACTGGCTGGAAACCTGGCAGCAGCTTTTCCTCACCACACTGGAATGTGATCTGGTCAACGATCTGCCCGCCCTGCCTGCGCGCATCGAAAAAGCCATTCATTTCATGCAAGCCAATCTCGGGCGAAAGATCAGTAATGCGGACCTGGCAGATGCCAGTTGCCTGTCGCCCGCACGCTTTTACGAATTGTTTCGAAAGGCAACCGGGGTCACGCCCCAGCAGTATCTCACGCAATCGCGCTTGAAAATGGCAAAACGGCTTTTACTGCAGGGCGATACTGTTTCCACCATCGCACAGGATGTCGGGTTTGCCGATCAAAGCAGCTTTGGTCGCGCTTTTCAGAAAACCTATGGCCTGTCGCCCGCCAAATGGCGCAAACAAGAGCTTGAAACCAAAAAACCGTAGCCTCTGCAGAGACCCTTCCCTCAATCATATGCAAGATTCTGAGATCTTTATCGAACACGGTCTCAATCATGAAAAACAAAGCAACACTTACCGGGATCAGCGCCATCATCATGTGGTCCCTTCTCGCCCTCTTCACCGCCCATACCCAAGGTATTCCGCCTTTCCAACTGCTCGCCTTAAGCTTCCTGGTTGGTGGCACCGTCGGGCTGATTTATCTGTTCAGACGGGGGCGTGAAGGTTTCCAGAAACTCAAACAGCCGCTTTCGGCCTGGGCACTTGGGGTGGGGGGATTGTTTGGTTATCACTTCCTCTATTTCACCGCCTTGTCCAACGCCCCTGTGGTCGATGCCAGTCTGATCGCCTATCTCTGGCCCTTGTTAATCGTGCTGTTCTCTGCCTTTCTCCCCGGGGAACGTCTTAAATGGTTTCATGTGGCAGGTGCCCTGACCGGATTATGTGGCGCTGCTTTACTTGTTCTTCAAAAAGGCAACCTGTCTTTTTCCGCAGACTATAGCTTCGGCTATCTCGCTGCTGTTGGATGCGCGCTGACATGGTCGATCTATTCCGTCCTGAACCGCACACAAGGGTCTGTACCGACTGAAACGGTGGCCGGGTTTTGCATTCTGACCGCCCTTCTGGCCTTTCTCTGTCACCTTATGTTTGAACAATGGGTCACGCCACCGCCCGCGCAATGGATTGCCATTCTCGGCTTAGGTATTGGCCCTGTGGGTGCGGCCTTCTACACCTGGGATTTTGGCACCAAACACGGCAACATCAAAATGCTTGGAGTTCTGTCTTATGGCGCGCCCTTGCTCAGCACCCTGTTGCTCACCATGACCGGACAGGCAAGTGCCACCTGGGCTTTGGGTGCGGCTTGTCTTTTGATCACAGGCGGTGCCGTCATTGCTTCGCTTGATTTTTTCAGGAAAGAGACGGCGTCATAGGGTCAGGGCAGATATTGATATCTGCATTATTCATACCTCCTGCTTCAACACAATAAAAAGGGGCAGAAACCTCCACCCCTTTTACATTCTCAGTCCTTCGATCTTCGGTAATCCAGCACGGGTAAACCAGCGATACCCCAGTCTTCCAGGGCGACTTCATCGATGACCACGAAGGTTGTGGTCGGATCTTTGTTCAAAACCTGTTCCAATAAGTCACTGACGCCTCTAATCAGGGCTGCCTTCTGCTCAGCACTCGGCCCCTGATTATCAGGGCCGCCTTCGCGGGTGACTTTGATATTTACATAAGGCATCTAGGCAACCTCCGGATTATAAGAGAAAATCTTCGCCATGATTTTCCAGACCCCGTCTTCCTTATAAAGGGTGAGGAAATCGGTATAGCGTCGGCCCATCATAGACATATTCAAACGCACAAAGGCCATGTTCGGGCCGCCAAATTCGATGGTGGTGACCCTTTCATCGCGCTGCTCACCGCGCGCTTTCGGTGGTTCCCGCCCGGTCACCACCGCCAGATAATCAGGGATGGTGCGGTTCAGGTAATCCCCGTTGGTGGTGCTGACATAAATCCCGTCTGTGCGCAGAACAGTTGCCAGCTTGCTCGCATCTGCCTCATAAAGCGCATCGAAATAGATAGAAAGCAAATCAAAGATTTGGTTGGTGTCCTCGCGTCGATCCGTCATCACACCAACCCTTCCGCCGCCATGGCTTTTTGGGTCGCCGCTCGTCCCGCCACACGTTGTACAAATTCTGACAGATTGGGCCAATTCGCAAGGTCGATATTGACGAAATTTGCCCAATTGCTGACCACAAACAGATAGGCATCGGCAACCGAGAAATCCTGCCCCAATAGATAGTCACGCCCATCGGCCAACAGACTTTCCACATAATCAAATTTTGTGGCAACCTGTTTGCCGGCTTTTTCTTTATCCGCATCCGTTGCCGCCGCAGAAAAGAACGGACCGAAAGCTTTATGCAGTTCAGAGGCTGTGTAGTTCAAATGTTCCTGAATGCGCGCCTTTTCAATCGTTCCGCTTTTTGGCGCATAGAAATCGGTGCCCTGTTCTGCCAGATACTGAAGGATAGAAGCCCCTTCGCTCAAGACTTCGCCCGTTTCCAGTTCCAACGCAGGCACATAGCCTTTCGGGTTGATTTTCAGGTAATCCTGCCCGCTTTGAGTTTGTTTGGTGTCAGTATCCACCTGTTCAATCTGATGATCCAGACCGATTTCATTCAGGATGATGTGAGAAGCCAGCGAACAAGCGCCCGGTTTAAAATAGAGTTTCATTTTTTGTCCAATCCATTTGGTTTATTTGGGAATGGACAAAGCTTATGTTGCTTATTTATAAAAAAATAATATTATAAATTCATAAAAATGATTACTTAAATTTACCATAAGGCATCCCATGACTTTGGAACAGCTGCGCGTTCTCAACGCCATTGTCACAGAAGGCACTTTCCATGGGGCCGCCCAGCGCCTGAATAAATCCCAACCCGCGCTTAGCCATATGATCAAGAAACTGGAAGAAGAAGTCGGTGTTGATCTGATCTCGCGCGCGTCCTACCGCCCGACCCTGACCCCCTCTGGCGAAATTTTTCACCGCAAAGCCCTGCGTGTCCTGCAGGAAGCACGTGAACTTAGCGAACTGTCGCATGATCTTTCCGGTCAGGAAGAGGCTGAGCTACATCTGGTCATAACCGCAACTTGTGAGCTTGCCCCGCTGCTGTCCATCATCGATCAAGTGCGCAGCCGATTTAAAAACACCCATATCCGCCTATCGATTGAGGCAATGGGTGGACCGATTGAAAAGCTGATGGAAGATGACGCGGACATGATCATCGCAACTTTTGACGGGGTGGTGCCGGAAAAAGTGGTTTCCGCGCCTTATCAAACCATCAACATCTACCCCGTCTGCCACAAGGACTATCCACCCGCGAAAGCTTCAGGGCCAATCGTCAGCACAGAGATGCGCGATTTTCCACAGATTGTTGTGTCGGATAAAAGCACACCCGCCTATCAGCAAAGTCGCAACCTGTTTGAAGAAAACCAACGTTGGAGCGTATCTGATTTTGCGTCTAAAAAACAAATCATTATGTCAGCCATGGGATGGGGCGGTCTGCCGGAACATCTGATTGAGGATGAATTAAAATCCGGCGACCTGATTGCCCTTAACCTGGAACAATTCCCCGTGCGCCATTCCAAACTGATGCTGATGCGCAAGCGCACACAAGTCCATGGCCCCGTTGCCAAGGCCCTGTGGAAAGCAATTCTCAGCTAAGGGTCATTCTTTCAACAAAACCTTGAGCCAGGCCAAAAGGGCTTTATATCTGGCAGTTTCGGCGAATCCAGGCGAGCAAACCAACCAGTAGGCGGCATCCATCAAAATGGCAGGACCCACAAGCTTCAAAAAACCCTGTTCCATATCCTGTTCAATCAGCAAGGTACGCCCGAGACCCACCCCCACCCCATTGATGGCAGCCTGCAGCATCAGGTCGGCACGATCAAACCCGACTGCTGGCTGGGTCATCTGGAAATCAAATCCGCAGTGGGATTTATAATAAGACCAACTGAAATCGGTTTTATCTTCACGTCCCGTATGATCCTGTAAATAAAGGGTCTGTGCATTTTCAAACACATCATCACCATAAGCAGGCGAGGCCACAGGCACCAGATAGGCCTGTTTCAAAAAGGTCGAATGAAGCCCAGGATAAGGCCCGCGCCCAAACCGGATCGCCACATCTGCCTGCTGGGATGAAAAATCAACCACCTCATCATTGATATCCAACGCCAAATCCAACCCGGCCTCCCGTGCCTTCGACAAGTGCGGCAGAACCCATTTCATGGCAAGAGAGGAAGAAACAGACAGCCGAATAGTTTCCGACGTTTTGAAATTTTCCAGCGCCCGATAGGCCTGATGCCAGCGTTGCTGCTGATCCGTTGCCGCTTCGAACAGAATCTGTCCCATGTCGGTCAGCTGCACAACCCGGGTGGTACGTTCAAACAAGGCAAACCCCAAGGCCTCTTCCAACAGGCGCACGCGGTGGCTGATGGCCGATTGCTGCACGCCCAACAGTTCTGCTGCCTTGCTGAAACTGCCTGTCTTGCCAAGGGCAGCAACCATGGGGGCGGACTGACCCATTTTGGAAATAAACGCACCCCTTGCCATATTCATGATATTTTCTCACTTATATATGAATGGAATTCTATTCAGTATGCATGTTTTTATAAAGATAGCTAAACTTAATCAGGAAGAATTTATGAATTTATCTAACGAAAATACCAACCCATTAAATATCCAGATCGTCAATGCCTTCATCAAGGATGGACAAGGCGGCAATCCGGCAGGCGTGGTTTTAAATGCGGATGACCTGACAGACACTGACATGCTGAGCATCGCCAAAAAAGTTGGCCTTTCTGAAACGGCCTTTGTCTCTGCGTCGAACATTGCGGGCTTCAAGCTGGATTTCTTCACCCCCAACCGCCGCATCGCCCATTGCGGCCATGCCACCATCGCGACCTTTTCCTATCTGGCGAGCCTTGGACTGGTTGAAGACGGGGAGACGTCCAAGGAAACCGTGGACGGCCCACGCAAAATCATCCTGAAAGAAGGGGCCGCCTTTATGGAACAATTGGCCCCTGCATATCGCAATGCGAAGGATTGGGAAAAAGACGGGGTAACGCTGGATGATGTGTTAACCTCCCTTGGCCTGCAAGAAGGCGACCTTGCAGGTGATGTCGAACCGTTTGTAGTCAATACCGGAAACAACTTCCTTGTGCTCGGCGTGAAAGATCAAACCATCTTGCAGAAACTGATCACCAGACCCAATCAGATCACAGAGATCAGCGACAAGTTGGACCTGATTGGCTATTACATCTTCACCACACAAACCAACACAAGTGACGCCACCACCCGCATGTTCGCCCCGCGCTATGAAATTGCCGAAGAAGCCGCAACAGGCATGGCCGCCGGGCCACTGGCTTGCGTGCTTTATGATCACCTGAATATCAAGAAAGATACCTTCCTGATTGAACAGGGCGAATTTATGGATACCCCCTCACCCAGCCTGATCACGGTTGAGCTCAACATCAAAGACGGAGAAATCCAGAACCTGATGGCAGGCGGATATGGCAAGGTCATGCAGAATTTGAAGGTCACCCTTTGACCAAGGAAAACCCCGGTCCTGTCAAAGACCGGGGCATTTTCGTTATGCAGGCAAGGCACCCAGGGCTTGCTTGATGATCCCATCACGATCAATGCCGTAATGTTTATAAAGATCCTGCACTGTTCCGGTTTGTCCGAAATGTTCAACACCTAACGGAACCGTGCGATGCCCGCCAACCGAACCCAGCCAGGCCAGGGTTGCCGGATGACCGTCAATCACCGTCAGAATCGCGCAATGTTTCGGCAAATCCTGAAACAGTCGCTCCACATGACAGGTGGCCTGATCATTACCGCGTGCACGATCTCTTTGCGCCGCCGTCCAGCCCGCGTTCAGTCGATCCGCTGACGTTACCGCCAAAACGCCAATATCACGACGTTGGGAGGCCAGAAAACCTGCGGCTTCCAACGCCTCAGGCGCTACTGCCCCCTGATAAGCAATAACCAGTTCACAGTTCGCCCCCGGTTTGCGCCACCAGTACGCACCGTCAATGGTGCCTTGCTTGAAATCATCATCCAGACGTTTGGCCGGTTGTTCAATGGGGCGCGTCGTCAGACGCAGATAGACTGAACCGCCCGTTTCATCACGCAACCAGGTCCGTTCATCCGGGTCACCTTCCCCGTCTTTCTGCATATAGTTAAACGACCAGTTCATAATGACGGACAGTTCATCCATATAGGCAGGTTCAAACGAGGCCAGACCATCCTGGCTCATGCCGATTAACGGTGTGCCGATAGATTGATGGGCACCACCTTCAGGTGCCAAAGTCACGCCTGATGGCGTGCCGACAATCATAAATCGCGCATCCTGATAACAGGCATAATTCAACGCATCCAGACCGCGACAGACAAACGGATCATAGACCGTCCCGATGGGCAACAGACGTTTGCCAAACAGGGAATGGGATAACCCGGCTGCCCCCAGCATCAAAAACAGGTTCATTTCCGCAATGCCCAGTTCAATATGCTGACCATCCTTGTTGAAGGTCCATTTCTGTGTGGACGGGATTTTTTCTTCCTGAAATGTATCCTTCAAAACGTGACGGTCAAACAATCCGCGACGGTTCACCCACGGTCCCAGATTGGTGGACACCGTCACGTCAGGTGAGGTTGTGACAATCCGTTCCGCCAGTTCCGTATCGCCTTTTGAAATTTCGTCCAAGATTTTACCAAAGGCCATCTGGGTGGAAATCTCGCGATCAGACGAGGCTGTGGTCATGGGTGCTTCAATCACCTTGTCCGAATAACGCCGCATTCCTTTGGCAAAAAATGGCACTTCATCCAGAAAGGCCTGCAGTTCATCTTTTTGATCTACCGTTGCGAACTTGTCCCATTCCTCCCCTTCAGGCACACCCATATCTTTTTGCCATTGGGCCATCTGGGTTTTGTTCATCAATCCGGCGTGATTATCCTTGTGACCTGCCAGAGGCGTGCCCCAGCCTTTGACCGTATAAGCCAGGAAGCAAACCGGGCGGTCATGGTCAATGGCATCAAAAGCAGTCGCCATGGTTTCAACGCAGTTCCCACCGAGATTTTCCATCAGGCCAGCCAATTCATCATCGCTGTAGCTTTCAATCAGGGCCGTGACCTCGCCCTGATCCCCCAGATCATCCAGCAACCGTTCACGCCAGACCGCACCACCTTGATAGGTCAGGGCGGAATAAAGCTGGTTGGGACAGGCATCGATCCAGTTTTTCAACGCCTCACCCCCCGGTTTTTGAAAGGCAGCTTGTTGTAAAACACCATATTTGATCTTCACAACTTCCCAGCCGAAGGAATGAAACACGCCTGTAATGCGTTCCCACAACCCTTCGCGCACAACGCCATCTAGCGACTGACGATTGTAATCAACGATCCACCAGCAATTGCGCAGGTCATGCTTCCAGCCTTCCTGCAGACATTCATAGATGTTGCCCTCATCCATTTCCGCATCGCCAACCAGTGAAATCATGCGCCCAAAGGGAATGTCTTTGCCCCATTTCTTGGCCTCGACATAATCCTGAACGATGGAGGCAAAGGCCGTGATGGCAACGCCTAGCCCAACCGAGCCTGTTGAAAAATCGACATCATCGATATCTTTAATGCGCGACGGATATGATTGAACCCCGCCAAAACCACGGAAATTCTTCATCCGGTCCAGATCCTGATTGCCCATCAGATACTGCATGGCATGAAAGATGGGCGAGGCATGGGGCTTTACGGCAACCCGGTCTTCGGGTTTCAGCGCAGAGAAATAAAGCGCCGTCATGATCGAGACACAGGATGCAGAAGAGGCCTGATGACCGCCGACTTTGACCCCATCTTCTTTGACACGCAGATTATTGGCATTGTGGATCATCCAGTGAGACAGCCACAGCAAGCGTTGTTCGATGGTTTTCAGATGGGAAATGGTCATTGTCTTCGTCCTTGTTCAAAATCTCTGCACACATATTTTCAATTCTTTATTCCCTTTCATTATACGCGTGCCAATCCGCCACTTCTCAGCTATTATCACTACAAATTTTCAATTATTAGCGACATTAACCAAGAAATTATATATTATGAGTGATAAACACCACATCGATGAAACATCACGCGCGATCCTGGCTGAGCTGCAAAAGGATGGTCGCCTTAGTATTCAGGAACTGAGTGCGCGGGTAAATCTAAGCCCCACCCCAGTAGCGCGTCGCCTTCGGGCCATGGAAGAAAGCGGACTGATCACGGGCTATAGCGTCCGACTGGATGAAGAAAAAACCGGCTATCCTTTCACTGTCTTTATCTCCGTTTCCCTTAACCGACAGATCGATAATGCGCTGCAGACGTTTGAAAATGCCGTTAAAGCTTTTCCCGAAGTAGTGGATTGCTGGCTGATGACGGGAAACCGGGACTATCTGCTGCGGGTTGCAACAGCGGGCCTGCGCGAATATGAAACATTCCTGACCGGACGTTTCAACAAAATCCCCGGCGTGGAAACCATCGAAACGTCCGTACCGCTGCGTCGTGTCAAAGGCGAACTGGAACGCTTACCTTAACCGACCTCAACGGCTCACCAACAACTTCACACCCAGCCCCAGCAGACATAGCCCCGCCACTTTTTCAATTTTGCTTTACGGTCTAAACATCGAGGCCTTGAAGGCTCCATGCGTCATGTAATAGGCCACGAAGGAAAACCAGACCAGATGAACTACCGCGACGAAGAGACCAATCCCGACCTTCATGAAAACCCAAAGCATGACGACATGCGTCAAACCTTCATGGATTGGATGAAAGCATCCTTTAACTGATCGCTTTCGGCTTATATATGTCAGCTATCATTTTTGCTTCTTCCTTGCCGCCTGGAATCGCCTTATGCTTACTAAGAATATACTTTGGAAACTTAGTAGGTAAATACACCTCGCGGAACCAACGCCTGAATTCACCTAAGGCTGCATCTGGATAAGCATTCGCTTTTTGAGGATTTGAACGAGATTGCCGGAAAGCTTCTGGATAAAAATGATCATATTCAATTCGTTCACCATATTTATCAGCCAAGTTTTGATCTCTCCACAGGTTTCCCCAGTGAATACCAACACTGCCATCTGGCACGGTCTTATCATTGATAATCACTCCCGCCTTGATCATATCTACAATCATTCCATTTGATTCATTGAATATCGAAAAATACCCCACAGGTACGCTATCTTTGAGTATAGAAACACGGTCAGTATAATGCTTCCAGCTATCATTTAATGCTTGAGCTGGATCATATCCTACTTTTTCATAAATAAAGTCCCGTAGGGTTTTACGTGCTAAAAACCTATATCTTTTAACAGCTTCTTCAGTCCGTGCTTCAAATGCATAGTACTCAAGTATTGCCATACACACGACATCTGGAAAGGCATTAATCTCTTGATTGGTTCCAACTTCTACTTTGATGAAAAGGTTGTCATCGAAATATTTATGTTCTTTAAGAATATCATTAATAAAAAGCCCTCGCGGTTTGTCCCTTTCATTTTTCCAATCACCCGCAAGAGCCCTAATTGAACTAGCACCTACTCCACATAGTCGTGCCACTCCAGCTTGTGTCAAATAAGGCACACCATTAGTAAGAACGCCCATACCGATGCCGTCAATTTCAGCGCTTTTTTCCGAGGCAAACAATGGCAAACCACTTACCGACAATGATGGGGGGACTTTCACCGAAACTTTATCATTTGGCATGTATCAAACTCCTGAACAATTGTCGGAACAAACTTAACCTTGTTTAAAATTTACCAAAAATATACTTTAAAATAATCATACTCGTAAATATATATTTCAAGATTTGAATAAACGAATAAACTATTCTATATTCTCTATAAAATTGTTTAAACTGTGCCGTAAATAGTAACGAATAATTATTCTAACAGTTTTCAAGTTAACTGATCTTCGCCAACAATTTACGCAGTGTTTCGCTTTCCTCTGCACTTAAATTTTCCAACATTTTGTCTTCGGTGGCGACATGGGAGACCACCAATCCTTCTACCATCTCGAATCCCGCATCAGTCAGGGCGATTTTGAGGCCGCGACGATCGTTAGGGTCCGTAATCCGTTCAATCAGCCCTCGTTTTTCCAGACGATCCAGACGGTTTGTCATGGCAGAGGTGGAGAGCATCATTTCTTTTGCCAAAACGGATGGCGACAGTGTTTCACCACGGCCCTGTCGGCGCAGGGTCAGGATCACGTCAAACTGTGGAAAATCAAGGTCATAGTTCTTTAAATTCGCCATCACGCCCTGGCGCAATATTTCGCCCGCACGCCAAATATCACCGCAGATCGCCATGGATGTCGGGTCGATATCGGGGCGTTCCGTTCGCCATTGCGCCAGAATATCATCAATATTTTTTGTGCCCGAAGCTTGACTCATCTCAGACTTATCCTATATAGCTTGATGTAAAGTAATTCGATATCAAACTATATTACATCGAATTACATACTCAAATTAGCCTCTCAGCCCCTTTATGTAAAGGATAAGACCATGGATATGATCCGAAAAAGCGCTCACCCCGTCGATCCCCTCTTCACCAACCGTTGGTCCCCACGTGCTTTTGATGCCCAACCTATGCCTGAAGAAGACATCTTAAGCATGCTTGAAGCTGCCCGCTGGGCGCCCAGTGCCTATAACATTCAGCCCTGGCGCTTTGTCTATATTCAGCGTGAAGACAGCCAATGGCCGGACTATGTCGGACTTCTGGATGAATTCAACGCTGCCTGGGCGAAAGAAGCTTCTGCCCTGATCTTTTTGCTGTCGGATAAACTGGTGGATCGCGAAGGCGAAACAGAACCACGCCCTTCCAATTACCATAGCTTTGATGCGGGCGCTGCCTGGGCACAGCTGGCCCTGCAGGCAACCCAGATGGGATATAGCGCGCATGCTATGGCAGGCGTTTTGTTCGATAAAGCCCAAGCGCAACTAAACGCACCGGATCGTTTCAAACTGGAAATCGCCATCGCCGTCGGCAAACGCAGTGATCCATCTGATCTACCAAAACATCTGCAACAGATGGAAAGCCCAAGCCAACGTAAAGATTTTGACGAAATCGCGTTTAAAAAAGGCCTTCCCAATGTTTAATTTCCTCGTCATTCCTGCGAAGGCAGGAATCTTCCATCGCGAGACCCCTGCCTTCGCTGGGATGACATACCTTCAAATACGGTGGGAGAAGCAAACTCATGTCTAAATTGCTGGAAAACCCCGTCAGTCTGTTGTTAATGACAGGCTTTCTCCTTGGCCTCTATCTGCCGCTTGGCAAAATCGCCAGCCTCAATCAAATCTCCCCCATTCTTTGGGCCATGGTGGTATCGCTTGGAGCAGTGGTGATCCTCTTACCGATCCTGTTAAAACAAAGACGCCTGCACCTACCCAAACGTCATATGCTGCGCTATGTCCTCATCTCCGGGCTGATTTCCTACGTTATCCCCAATATCCTGCTGTTCAAAGTCATGGCTTATGTGGGATCTGGTTATATGGGGTTGATGTATGCGCTTTCCCCGGTCTTTACCCTGGGCTTTGCCGTGCTATTCGCCATGAAGACACCTAACATGCTGGGTATTTTCGGCATCACGGTCGGGCTGGTCGGGGCCATTGTTGTCACCCTGACACGCAGCACGGCACCGGATGCGCCAGAATTTATCTGGATCATGGCCGCCCTGTTTGTGCCCGTCAGTCTGGCCTGCGGCAATATCTATCGCACCCTTGACTGGCCAGAAGGTGCAACCCCGGACATGCTGGCCTTCTGGAGCCATGTTGCCAGCGTAGTTTTTTTCGCTATCATCCTGTTCTTTAAGGATGGAAGCCTGCTATTGGAAAGTTTGAATGCAGCCCCCACAGTGACATTCCTTCAGCTCATTGTCGGTGGATTAACCTTCCCGGTTCTCTTCCGTTTGCAACAAAAGGGCGGGCCTGTTCTGTTAAGCCAGATCGGCTATATCGCAGCAGGTGTCGGTCTTGTCGCTGCAACCGTATTCTTGGGTGAAATCTATCCCTCTGCCACCTGGCTCGGAGCCGGGATCATTGCTATCGGAATTGCCATTTCCATTATCTCCCAAACCCAGACAGGAAAGCAGGCACCTGCTACGTAGAAATCGTGAGAAGAAGAAGAAGCTTGAAACGGGGTGTGTTATATTATAACACTTAGGCCAAAGGAGTTCCCATGGCTGATAAAATCCCCGTTTCCGTCCTCACCGGTTTTCTAGGCAGTGGCAAGTCCACCTTGCTTTCCGACATTCTGCAGACCGAGGAATTCGGCAATACGGCCGTCATCGTCAATGAATTTGGCGAAGTGGGACTGGATGATTTTCTGGTGGTCCATAGCGATGAACAGATCGTTGAAATGACAACGGGATGTTTGTGCTGCACCGTGCGTGGCGATATCACCGAGACCATGCTCCATCTGCTGGAAAACCGTAAAGAAGGTTATATCAAAGCCTTTGACCAGATCATCATTGAAACAACGGGCCTGGCCGATCCAGCCCCGGTGATCCATACGCTGACAACCCACCCGCAGTTAATGTCTCACATTAAACTGAATGGCGCGCTTGTGACATTGGATGCGGTCAATGGTCTGCATACCCTTGATCAATATGACGAATGCGTCAAACAGATCGCACTTGCCGACCGGATCGTGCTGACCAAAACGGATATGGGAATTGACCCAGCAGCCCTGCATGACCTGAACGTCAAAACCCGCCAGATCAACCAGATCGCGGAATTAATCGACAAACCAACAGAACGCAAAGACCTGCCTGCCCTGTTCGAATTTGCCGAACTGGATGAAAAAGCCAGTCATCAAGATTTGTCTGACTGGTTAGGCATCAAATCAAACAATCATGATCATGGGTACGACCATCACCACGATCACGACCACCATGACCATGGGCATAGTCATGATCACCACCCTCATGATCATCATCACCATGGAAATATCCATACCTTCACCATCACCATTGATGAACCTGTAAACCAGCAAGCCTTTGTTCTGGCCATGCAGATGCTGATCAGCAATCAGGGCAAGGATTTGTTGCGCATGAAAGGCGTAATTAATCTGGCGGAAGTGCCGGAACGTCCCTATATTATCCATGGTGTGCAGCATGTTTTCCATGAACCGGCGGAACTTCCCGCCTGGCCGGACGATAACCGACAAACGACCATTGTGTTCATCACACGCGACATACCAAAAGAGACAATTGAGCTTTATTTCAAAACATGGTTGAACCCCGACCGTGTTGAAATGTTGCAAGGGTAAGTTATCAGGTGATGAAAAAACGCGTTCTTCCATTTTTTCTCTGTGCATTCGTGCTGCTTTTCTCGGTACGTGCGCAGGCTCATCCACACAGCTGGATTGATCTGGAAACCACACTTCTGTTTGATGATCAGGGACGCGTCACGGGCCTGTGGGTCGGCTGGCTGTTTGATGATTTCTATTCCGCCTACACGCTGGAAGAAACCGCGCGCAATGAAGATGGCACGTTTGATCAGAAAGATCTGGATGCCCTCGCCGAACGCAACCTGACCAATCTGGAAGAATATTCTTATTTCACCTACATCCGTGCGGATGAAAAGCAACAAACCTATAAGAAGGTGACGGATTACAAAACCTTTGTTGACGGGCATCGCTTGTGGATGGAATTCAGCGTCATGCTGGAAACCCCAATTGATCCTGTAACCCACAAAGTCGACTATGCGGTTTATGATCCGACCTATTATGTAGAAGTGCTGCATGCCCTTGACGGCGATCCGATCCAGATGGTCGGCAATACCAACGGCTGTGGCTATCAATTGAAAAAGCCCGAACCACCCAAGGAACTGAGCCTCATGGCCGCAGCCCTGGATAAAACCGAAACGGCTGGTGACGGCATTGGTGTCTCTTTTGCAGAACGTGTGATCCTGACATGCTCTTAGTCTTTGCAATTCTTACTGCGATTTTACTTTTCCCTGTCGATGCCCTTGCCAGCGAGGCAGGCTTGTGGACAGAAACGGTTTATTATATCCGCACCCAGCAACAGCTTTTCCACCGCGAACTGGCAAGCGCCATCCGCGCCATTCAGGACGGTGGCATGGCTGCCATCTGGGGCATGATCGGCATCAGCTTTCTTTATGGTGTTTTCCATGCGGCAGGCCCCGGTCATGGCAAAGCGGTGATCAGTACCTACCTGTTAAGTCATGAAAGCAAGTTAAAGCGCGGCATTTACCTGTCTTTTGCCTCCGCCTTCGTGCAAGGCTTGAGCGCCATTTTCCTGGTGATGGGTCTTGTCGGCATTTTGGGTTGGTCGCGCAGTGAAGCAAAGGACACTGTGCCGATTTTGGAAATGGCGAGTTTTGGTCTGATCGCTGTCATCGGAATCGTTCTGATGAAACGCGCACTATCTGCCTTGTGGAAACGCTATCAGCATCAGAAACACAGTCATAATCATACCCACCATGACCACGGACATCATCACCACGAACATGGTCACGATCATCATGGTCATGATCACAACCATAGCCACAACCACGATCATCACCATGACGGTGACGATCATGTCTGCGGCACCTGTGGTCATTCCCATGCGCCCACACCGGAAATGCTGGAAGAACAAACCAGTATCCGCGACACGCTTGCCATCATTGTTTCCGTTGGTATCCGCCCCTGCAGTGGCTCTGTCCTGATGCTGGTTTTTGCCCAGATTATCGGGCTGGGCTGGGCTGGGATCGGCGCTGTTTTCGCCATTTCCTTCGGCACGGCGCTTACCGTCAGTGCGCTGGCTATTCTGGCTGTTTACTTCCGCCGTGGTGCATTATTCCTGGCGGATCGCCAAGGGGGCAACTTTATCCAGAATATGTCACTAAGTGCCGCCTTTGTCGGTGGCTTGTTCATCACCATGTTGGGGGCTTCGCTGTTGATTGAAGCCAGCAAAAGCCCCCATCCACTTTTCTAAACCTTAGACAAAAAAAAGGAGAAGACCAGACCCTGACAACGGGGTGTTGGAGGCAGAAAGAACTCTCAGGGCCTGATCTTCTATGAGGTGGAGGGGACTAAATACGACGATCAATATCAACGAAGTCGACGCCGCGGCTTGGATGACGTCCCAAGCGACGCATCATGGCCGATTCAGGTTCCGGCCGTGAAATCAAGACAGAACAATGGGCCTGATTGATCAGCCGCAAGGTCCGGTTACCAACAATCGCATTGACCAACGGATTGCCCGGTGAGCCTTCTGTGACCAATAAATCAGCCGTGGATTCTTTTAAGTAATCAATCACCACATCTTCCATATCGCCATGTTTGGCAATCGGGGTGCCAACTAAAGGCTCCCCCAAGACCTGTTTGGTCAGGGTGACGACCTTTTCCAAGGCCTGATAATGGGCTTCCTGTGACACATTAAAACGAACTTCATCGGGCAGTTCACTTAATAACATGTCGCGTTCAGTCCCTTCAAATTCCCAAGCAAACAGAATATCAAGCGCAGCACCTTCACGTTTTGCGAGAGACGACGCCATTTCCAGGATGCGGCGATTGATCGGACAGGTAAGCGCATCTTCCTTACCCGCATTCACGGCAGCAACAATCTTGCGATAGTTGGTGGATTGACCTGGACGCACGACCCAGATGGGGCAATTGGTCCGGCGCATCAATTCCGGTGTCAGGTCTGTGCCCAACAACTGTGCCCAGCCACTGCTATATTCCGTCGGGGTGACGATCAGATCGAAGGCTTCTTCTTCGACGCAAGCCAGTGTTTCTTCCAGCTGATCACCGGATTTGACGATCACATTAACCCGGCCTTCCAGTTCCACGCCCAGAAACAGGCGGCGCATCAGGTGTTTGCGTTCGGCGACCATGGCCTTCATATCGATTTTCTGATCGACCACGTGCAGCACGTTAAGGTCCGCTTCATTTTGGCGGGCAAGCGAGATGGCTTTATCCAGCGTTTCTTCTGCCCCAATGCCCATATCATAGATCGCAAGTATGTTCTTAAACCGTTTCATTTTACTATCCCTTCATTAGGTTGCAGAAGTCGCACCCGCAGGCACAGCTTGTTTCTTATCCGCAAGGCTGCGTTTCAGGACAATCACACCCACAAAGGTGGACAGGATCGATCCCATAATCACGCCCAGGCGAACGGCATTTAATTGTTCGGATGTTTCAAAGGCCAGCGTTCCGATAAACAGGCTCATGGTGAAGCCAATCCCGGTCAGGCAAGCCACGCCATAGACCTGCATCCAGTTGACACCACGCGGCAGGCGACAAATCCCTATCTTGACCGCAATCCAGGAGAAACTGAAGACCCCGATTTGCTTGCCGACAAACAGGCCCAGCGCAATCCCCAGCGGCAGTGGCTGTAACAGGCTGGCAAAAGACATACCTGCGAAAGACACACCGGAGTTAAAGAAGGCAAAGATGGGGATAATCATAAAGGCGACCCAGGGGTGCAGCCCATGTTCCACATGCTTGAGCGGTGAATGACCACCTTTTTCCGCCAGCGGTACGGTCAGCGCAATCATCACCCCTGCCAAAGTGGCATGAACGCCTGATTTCAGCACACCAACCCAAACGACAAGGCCAATCAGTACATATGGCGCGAGTGCACGAACCCCCATACGGTTCAGGGCCACCAATAGACCAAAGCCACCCAGCCCAAACATCAGGGATGTGGTCGATAGATTGTCTGTATAGAAAAGCGCAATAGCAATAATCGCCCCCAGATCATCAATGATGGCAATACCCAGCAAAAAGACTTTCAGCGCAACAGGGACGCGCGGGCCCAGCAAGGCCAGAATGCCCAGCGCAAAGGCGATATCCGTTGCCGCCGGGATCGCCCAGCCGGAGAAATTTTCAGGTGTTGAAAGGTTCACGCCCAGATAAACGAGGGCTGGGATCAACATGCCGCCCACCGCCGCAATCAGCGGCAAGGCAGCGCGATCAAAGGTGGACAGTTCACCTTCCATCACTTCACGTTTGATCTCCAGCCCCACCAGGAAGAAGAAAATGGCCATCAGGCCATCATTCACCCAAAGTAAAAGCGGTTTGTTAATCTCCAGCGGGCCTGCTTGCACAATCACAGGCGCGTTCAACAAGGCCATATACCATGATGAAAGCGCACTGTTGTTGACAATCAGAGCCAAAAACGCGGCGCCAATCAGCAACAGGCCGCCGGCTGTCTCCTTATTTATGAAGCCATTTTGCTCCGTTGATACATTTGTCATTTCTTACATTCCTGGTGGTTTTAATCGTTAAAACCTATGGTAATGTGATTTTTTTGATAAATATAATAGAAAGAAATACCAATTTATGATAGGACATAACTATTGAATAGGAGATCCCCATGCCAACCCTGCGTCAACTGCAATATCTCGTCGCTGTCGATGATGAACGCCATTTCGGGCGGGCGGCAGATCGGGTCCATGTGGCCCAGCCGACCTTAAGCGCACAACTTTCCACGCTGGAACATCGCCTGGAAACCCGCCTGTTTGATCGATCCAGAAAAGGCGTTTCCCCCACCCCGGCAGGTCAGGAAATTATCGCGCGCGCCCGCAAAATTCTGGCGGATGTAGAAGACCTGGTGGAATTTGCCAAACAGATTGAAAACCCGCTCAGTGGCCGTCTGCGTCTTGGGGTGCCGCCCACATTGGGCCCTTACATACTACCCCATATCGTGCCCACGCTTCATATCCAGTTTCCGCAACTAAAACTTTTTGTCAGCGAAGGGGCGCCCAAAGATATCCAGAACCAACTGGCCGAAGGCAAACTGGATGTTGCCTTAAGTCCGCTCCCCATTGTGTCGCCCAAACTGAATAAAGCTTTGATTTTCAGTGAAGATTTGCATGTGGTGATGGCCAACGACCATCCGTTTGCACAAAAGGACACACTGGAAGGCAAGGACCTGAAGAACGAGAAAGTCCTAACCATGGAAACCGGGCACCATCTGCACAATCAGGTAAAGGACCTCTGTACCCTTTATGGGGCAGAACTGCTTTATGATTACGCAGGCACCAGTCTGGATGCCTTGCGTCATATGGTCGGTATGGGTGCCGGGATTTCCTTTTTCCCCACCCTGTACATCCTGTCAGAAATCAAGGGACGCGATGGATTGAGCGTGAAAAAATTGACGCAAAATCGACCGACCCGCGACATCGCGCTTGTCTGGCGCAACGACAGCCGACTGGATGCGCAATATCTTGAACTGGCTGAATTGTTTCGCAAAAAAAGCGAAGAAATTATGCAGACTTAGGGTTTCACACATTTCGAACAATGACCACGCACTTCAATGGTGGTGGTTTCTGCCACAAAGGCCTGTCTGCTTGACCATTGGTTTAACAAAGCAGAGACTTTCGGCAGCTCAAACTCCGCGACTTCACCACAGTCGTTACAGATAGAAAAAGCGCTGAACCCGCTGTGGTCATGATCATGGGCACAGACCACAAAAGCGTTCAAACTTTCCAGCTTGTGGATCAGTTCCAGTTCCATCAGCTTATCAAGTGCACGATAAATCTGGGGCGGGGCACGCAGACCTTCATCGCGCAGCTGATCCAGCAGATTATAAGCCGTCTGGGGCGCATCGGACCGTTTCAGGCAATCCAGCACAAGTTGCTGATTCTTGGTTAATGTCGTTTTCATGATGGCTTCCCCTTTCTGCGCTGAATAAGGCTGACCCCAAACAACATCATGGCTGCGACCACAATGGATGGCCCGGACGGCGTATCATATTGCAAAGACCCCCAAAGGCCCAGCACAACCGACAGCACACCAATCATAGCCGCCAACACGGCCATCATTTCCGGTGTGGTTGAAAACCTGCGCGCACTGGCGGCCGGAATGATCAACAGGGCGGTGATCAACAACACCCCGACGATCTTGATGGCAATTGCCACCACCCCGGCCATTAACACCATAAAGACCAGTTTGCTCTGTTGTGGCTTCAACCCTTCCACCAGCGCCAGATCCTCATTCACCGTTGCCGCCAATAAGGGGCGCCATAGATAGGCCAGAACCGTCAGAATGACGAAGGTGCTGAGATAAACCAGTAAAATATCCGTCTTGGTCACCGCCAGAATATCACCGAACAGGTACGCTTCCAGATCAATGCGCACCCAAGTCATAAAAGCGACCAGCACCAGCCCGATGGCCAGGGAAGAATGCGATAAAATCCCCAAGAGCGAATCGGTCGGTAATGACCGTCGTCTCTGCAAGGCAACCAACAAGAGGGAGACCAGCAAGGCAATGACAAACACGCCCAACGTCATTGAAAATTCAAATAAAAAGGACAACGCCACACCCAATAATGCGCTATGGGCCATGGTGTCCCCATAATAGGCCATGCGCCGCCAGACAACAAAACATCCCAGCGGGCCAACACAAAGCGCCACCCCGATCCCGGCAATCAGCGCGCGGAAGAAGAAATCATCCAGCATGACGATCTCCTTTTTCGTGGTCATGATGCCCGTCTTCATGATGGCAATGATCGGTGATGGATCCATCGGCATGCATGACCCGGCCGTCATCAAGATGGGTATGGTCGTGTTTATGCTGATAAAGGGCAAAAGAATTTGCTGCGTGTTCGCCAAACAATTCCTGATATTTCGGATTATTCGCAACCGTCTGTGGGGTCCCTGTGCAACAAACATGACCGTTCAGACATAGGACCCGGTCAGTCTGTGCCATCACCACATGCAAATCATGAGAAATAAGCAAAACACCACAATTCGTCTTGTCGCGAAAACTGCTGATCAGATCATAAAGCAACGCTTCACCCGTATAATCCACCCCTTGCACCGGTTCATCCAGTAACAAAAGGTCCGGCTGTCCGATCATGGCGCGTGCCAGCAACACACGTTGGAATTCACCACCTGACAACGCATGGACCGGGCTATTGGCATGTTCAAGCATGCCGACACTATGCAACATATCCTCAATGACATCATCATTATAATGCGCAGACAGTTTCATCAGGCGGCGCACCGTCATGGGCAAGGTTGCATCAATACTTAATTTCTGCGGGACATAGCCAATACGCAGACCGGGGCGTTTATAAGCCTCACCTTCGCGTAATTTCATCAGACCGATGGCAGCTTTCAAGGTGGTACTTTTACCAGACCCGTTGGGACCGATCAGACTTACAATTTCACCGGGATGAACCACCAGGTCCACATCACGAATGAGCCAGCGTTCATTTTCATAAACACCCGCACTTTTTAATGAAATCAATGGCTTATCAAAATCAGTCATTCGCCGCATTGCAATCCTGTTTTTTCCTTGAAGCGACCCTTACCATATGTAATAACATAACACAATTCGTTATATTATAACATATGGACCCTTTCATGGCTTTTAGATTCCCCGTTATCGCACTTACGTCCTTCCTTGCTCTTTCCACTGTTGCGCAAGCTGCGCCCAAGGTTGTGGTCTCAATCAAACCACTTCATGGGCTGGTCAGCGGTGTGATGGACGGGGTTGGTAAACCTGAACTTCTGATCAAAGCCGTGCAGTCCCCACACCATTTCTCCCTCAAACCATCTGATGCACGCAAAGTGCAGAATGCCGATGCGGTGATTTGGGTGTCGGAAGAACTGGAAACCAACCTCGCGAAATCCTTAAAGTCGCTGAACTCCAAAGGTCTGTCCCTTGTGATGCTTGCAGAAGAGCATGACGATCATAAAGAACACGACAAGCATGACGACCATGATCACCATGATAATCACAAAGGTCATGATGATGAGCATGACCACCACCATGAGATAGACGCCCATATCTGGCTTGATCCCCGCCAGGCTATCGAAATGGTGGAAAAAATTGAAGCTGGCCTCAGCAAGATTGATCCGGCCAGTGCCAAAACCTACGCCAAAAATGCACATAACCTGCATGTAAAGCTGGAAAAGCTGGATCACGATATCCATGACCAATTACATGATGTTGAAGATAAAGCTTTTGTTGTGTTCCACGACGCCTTTGGCCATTTCAACAAACGCTATCACATGAACCAGGCAGGCGTTGTCGCCCTCAGCCCCGAGTCTGCACCGGGTGCCAAACACATCCGCCATATGCGTGAACTTGTGAAAACCAAGAACGTCAAATGTGTTTTCTATGAGCCGCAGTTCTCCGACAAAATGGTCAAAACGGTTATTGAAGGCACACAGATCAAGACAGCCAAACTGGACCCACTGGGCGCAGATTTTGATGCAGGCCCACAGCACTATTTCCAGATGATGAATAACATTGGTACGACGCTCAAAACCTGCCTGGGCAGTTGATTAATTCAGTAATTCTGGATCGCCCACATTATAAGATGCGATGATTTCGTCATACCGACCGGAATCTCGCATCTTTTTTAATCCCACATTAAACGCCTTGCAGACCGCCTCATCCTTAAAGACGGCGCTGAAATGACTGGGATCAAACAGGCGATGATGGGTGACTTCCTGTGTGGTATCAGTCACCTGGGTGACCGTTTCATCATTGCGATACCATTCAAAGATATAACGATCAGCCACCACAACATCGGTGCGCCCGGTGAACAGCAATTTGTTCTGCACACTCTGATCAGCAATTTCACGATAGAGCTTGTTGGTCAGTGCCATTTCATGAAATTTTGGCCCCAGATAATGTTTGGCATTCTGAAAGGAAAGCACGGTCTTGTCCTGCAGGTCCCAAACCGTATCAATCTTCAGCCCCTTCTTCTTCAGGGTGATGGCGAAATTCCAATAGGTGATATGGGTATCGGTATAACATCCGGGTAAATCATCACGCCCCGTTGACATGATGCCGTCAACCTTGCCATGCTGGATCAAATGAAGGGTGCGGCCAAGCGGCACATAAACGGGCTGCATCTTATAGCCCTGGGACGCCAGAACCTCTTTTAAGATATCAAATTCAATCCCGCGATTTTCTTCCTTGATAACATATGGCGGAATGGACAGGCCAACACCCACCTTTAAGGTTTTTTCCTCTGCTGATACAGAATTAAAACCTAAAAGTGCAATACAAACAACAAATGCGAAAACAAGATTTTTCATATCCTTTGATTTGAGGGTTAGCCGAATAAAGTGCAAGCCTAAATTTCTTTTTTTCAAAAGATTCTTTGGCTAAGCTGCTTTCAGACAATTCCATGGGACGGCATAAAGAATGACGAAACCTGCACAAAAAGAGTTTAAGGACCTGAGCGCAAAAGAAAAAGGCCAGCATCTGTTTGCCAAGGCAACCCACCTGCATAAACAAAATCAATTTGGGGAAGCCCTTAAATTCTATGCCCAGTCCGTCGCCTTTTACCCCGCCCAACCCGATGCCTATAACAATATGGCCGTTGCCCTTCGCAAATTGCAGCGATTCGACGCTGCCCTCGCCTGCTATCACAAGTCTTTAACTCTACGCGACGATCATGCCGGGACCTATTCCAATATGGGCAATGTGTTAAATGACCTGGACCGGATAGATCAAGCCATTGAAGCCCATGAAAAGGCCGTTGCCCTCAAGCCCGACGACCTGCTTTATCTCTATAACAAAGCGCTTGTCCTGCGCGACGCCGGGCGATGTGACGAAGCCATCCGTGATTTTGAAACCATTCTGGAAAAAGATCCCAATTACAAAGACTGTCGCTGGGATATGGCGCTAACCTATCTAATGAAGGGGGATTTAAAGACCGGCTTTGCCAATTATGATGCGCGCTGGAATCTGGATAAAAGCCCACCGCGCGATTTCCAGCAACCACGCTGGGAAGGCGAAAATATTCAAGGTAAAACCCTGTTCATCCACCGCGAGCAAGGCTTTGGCGACGCCATCCAGTTTGTCCGCCTGTTACCCGAACTTAAAAAACGCACGGACGCAACCATCATTCTGGAATGCCAGCCCGAACTGGTCAAACTGTTCAAAGACCTGGACGGCGTGGATCAACTGGTCATGTTTGGCAGCACCCCGCCCGCCTTTGATTACTGGGTGCCCCTGTTGAGTCTGGGGCATTTGCTGGATGTGGTGGAAGACAATATCCCGGGCACCATTCCTTATCTCACGCCCCCCACTGAAAGTCGTTTTCGTCTGCGCCCAGCGCCCAAAGGGGGCTTAAACATAGGGATTTGCTGGGGCGGCAGTCCAACTCATCAAAATGATCGGCGTCGTTCGGTCAATATCGAACGGTTTATGCCGCTTTCCGGTTATAAAGACGTCACAGTCTTTAGCCTGCAAAAAGGGGATCGCGCCCAAGAACTGCTGCAATCCGGCGGATCCTGCCTGTTTATTGATGCAGGTCGTGATGTTCAGGATTTTGCCGATTCTGCGGCCATCATCAACCAGCTGGATCTGGTCATCACCATTGATACGTCCGTTGCCCATCTGGCAGGCGGACTTGGAAAGCCTGTCTGGTTGTTGCTGCCTTTCACGCCGGACTGGCGCTGGATGCTTCATCGTGAAGACACTCCCTGGTATCCCGACATGCGTATTTTCCGCCAAGACAGTCCCGGTGATTGGGACAGTGCATTTGACAAACTCTATAGTGCCTTGAATGATAAGCTTCTCTTAAGCTAAAATATGTATACTCTTGAATAGTTTATAGAAGGAAAGTCAGTTCGATGTCCGAAGGTGGGACAATTCGCAAGCTCAAAGACGGGGAGATTATCTTCAAAGAAGGTGATCCGAGCGGGTCTGCGTTTGTCATCATGAAAGGTAGTGTGGAACTGACAAAAAACAGTAAATTCGGCGCTGTTCTGCTGGCAAAACTCAAGACTGGAGAACTGTTTGGCGAAATGGGAGTGATTGACGGCAGCCCACGTAGCGCAACGTCACGCGCCGTTGGCCCGACAGCTGTAAAAGAGATTTCGCCGGACACGCTGTTAAACGGTATTCAAAACGATCCAGATTTATCATCAAAGGTCATGTCCAAACTGGTGGAACGTCTGCGCGCAGCCGATGATATGCTGGCGAAAGCTGGTGTGTCCCCTGCTGACGGGTCCACCACACGTGCGCCAGCAAAACCCGGCGCCACCGGACAGCAGCCGAAAAAGAAAGGCTTTTTGTCGCGTCTGTTCAGTTCCAACAAAGGACGCGAAGCCACCTTTGAAATCGTTGTGGCCGACCTGTTTGATGACCCCGATAAAAAAGCCACCTTGCTTTTATATAACACGCTGAAATCCGTTGCTGAACAGATCGGTGGCGGGTTGATCAATGTGCGCCGCACCGATTCGGCCTTTGCCTTTGCTGATTTTTCCGACACGCCCATGGTCTGGGGGCAAATACGCAAGAACGCGCATAACTGGCTCACGGAACAGGAAGGCGATCTGCTGGTCTGGGGGCAGGCACGCGCAGGTGGACAGACCCTGCATCTGCGCATGACCCAAAGCCACCCGCTGCGACATGATCGCGCCGGATATATCCAGCCCTGTGATGCCATCGACATCCCGGTTGATATGGAAGAGATCATCCCCGGTTATCTTTATGCTATGTGTGTCGGCGCTATGATCCCGGCAGACAAGGCCCAGCGCGAAGCTTATGAAGCCGTGCTTGGTCCTGCACTGGATGCAGCCCGACCGGCCATGAAAAAACGCATGCGTGATCTGGACCCGGACGAACAGGTCCGCTTTGAAGTCGGTTTTGCCAATCTTCTTGCCACCTGCGGGATCACCAAGAAAAAACCGGATCGTCTAAAAGAATCCGAAGAAACTTACCACAAAGCGTTACGCAACATGCGGCGCACCAAATCCCCCATGTTGGAAGGGATCATCAAACGCCATCTGGGATTTGTCCAAAGCGCCTGGTTTGATCAGGGTGGTGAAGCCAACCTGTTGGAAGCCGCCATCGAAACCCTGCGTGAAGCTTGCGAATTTTTCACCAAAGGAGGCTTCCCCAACGAATGGGCAGACCTGCAAATCGTCATTGGGCAGTTACTGTTCAAAAAGGACCAGATGGATGAAAATAACACCGCCCTTCGCGAAGCCATCGCTGCTTTCCAGGGGGCGTTGCAGGTCTATACTGCCTCCACCACGCCGCGCAGATGGGGGGATGCCAAACATAATCTGGCCCGTGCCCTTCAAACGCTGGGCAGTCAGCTCGGCGATCTGGACATGATCGCGCGATCGGCAGAAGCCTGTCGTGAAGCCTTGGCTGTGCGCAATAAAATGCAGACCCCCATGTTGTGGGCGGCAACACAGAATAATCTTGGCTCTGCCCTTTTCATGCTGTCACAGAAGACCCGCAAACCCGAAACCGCCGAAGCCGCAGTCAAAGCCTTCCAGGCTGCCCTTGAAGTCTATCAGGCCCACAATGCCCAAAAGCTTGCCCAGGTGACCGAGAAAAACCTGATGCGCGCTCAAGAAGTCTCCCTTGATCTAGGGCCCAGCAAGAATGCCAAAATTGATGAAGAACTCGGCTTTGATCCTGACTCTTTTGATCAGGATGAAGACGACATCATTGATGATGATGCCCAAACTTCCGCATAGCCGGTATCTCTACCCAATACAAAATAACTAACGGTTATAATTTTGCATATATATAGTTGATTTTTAGACATCTTATCTTTATTAATAATTTAAAATATAACGGTGTCGGTCAAACTAGGTTGTAATTCTATATTCTTTTAAGAGTATAGGTGCTAACTTTGTAACTAAAGATCATTCATGATCGGATAACAATAAGGGCGCTGGGTATTGATGAATATGTCAAAAGACTTCGAAATGATTGAAATGGATGTGGGAATCGCTGCCCACACCGTTACTACGGCTTTGGACTATGTCGGCGTAGATGACAGAAGTCATGGGCGTCGCGTCGGTTTGATCTGCCATCGAATTTCCCATTATCTGGGCTGGGGCCGCGACAAACGTCATTTCAGCCTGTTGGCAGGTATGCTCCATGACTGCGGGGTTTCTTCCACTGCCACCCATCAAAAACTACTGGATGAAATTGAATGGTCTGGTGCAGATGAACATTGCGCACGCGGTGAATTCTTTCTCAGCAGCTTCGAACCCTTTAAACATTATAAAACCGCTGTTCGCTACCATCACACACGTTGGGAAAAGCTGCCCGACGATCTGGATGACGAAACCAAAGAAATCGCTAATCTCATCTTTCTGGCTGATCGTCTGGATGTGGAATTCTGCGTTTTCAACCTGAACAATCCAAAATACAGGATCCTGCAGAAGAAAGAGTTTGTCTTAAACAAACTTGAATCTTTTATCGGTACGCTCTTTTCTGAAAAGATTTTTGAAGCCGCGCGAAAAGCCGTGCAAAAAGACAGTTTCTGGCTGGAACTGCGCGATGAATATCTGGATGAAGCCATCTTTGAAACACTGGCTTATTCCGATCACAGTGTCACTCTCAGCTTCAATCAGGTCGAAGCATTGGGGGAACTGATCTCTCTGATCGTTGATGCCAAAAGCCCCTTTACCCATTTCCATAGCCTGCGGGTGGCTGATCTCGCCTACACCATTGCCGGCCTGATGGGGCTGGAAGAAAAAGACCGCCGCACCTTGCGGATTGCCGGATTGCTTCATGACGTTGGAAAGCTGCGCACCCCGGATGAAATTCTGGAAAAACCCGAAGCCTTGACAGAAGATGAATCATCACAAATGCGCAGCCATCCGCTGGACAGCAAACGGGTTTTGAAAGCCATTTTCCCCAATACGCCCATCGCCAAATGGGCCTCTGAACATCATGAAAAACTGGATGGGTCCGGCTATCCCTTTGGCTGGTCAGCCGATCAGATCGATCTGCCCACACGAATTCTGACCATCGCTGATATCTTCCAGGCCCTTTGTCAGAAACGCCCCTATCGTGCGCGTCTGAAGGCCGAAAAAGTCATCAATATCATGGAAGGCATGGTGGCGGATGGCCAGCTGGATAGAGAAGTGTTCGACATGGCACGCGCCAACGCTGATGAACTTTACAAAATTGCCATCCGCGAAGGGACCAGTTCTTAAAAAGCCCCCTATCCAAGGCATCTGAACTCGACTATAAAGCATCCACACTAAGTCATGTAACAGGATCGCTCTTATGGAAATCGAAGGTAAAATCGTACAAGTCCTCCCGCTTAAATCCGGCAAGTCCGCAAAAGGGGAATGGAGTAAGCAAGAGTATATCCTGGAAACCGACGGCCAGTATCCAAAGAAAGTCTGCTTCATGGTCTGGGGCGACAAAATTGATGAAATGGCCATCAAACAGGGCGAACGCTTAACTGTTTCCATCGACATTGAAAGCCGTGAATATAATGGCCGTTGGTATACAGATGTTAAGGCCTGGCAGGTAAACCGCGGCCAGCGTCAGGACCAGGGCGCCCCCATCGGCAGCGGTGCCGTCGAATTTGAAACGGACCAACCATACAATTCTTCGCCCATCGATGATGAGATCCCGTTCTAGGATGGCTTAGTCAGAAAAGACAATCCCTGTCAGCCCCTTGGTATCACTGATCAATCCTTGTGAATAATAAAGATTGGCAAGTGTGTTCAGCTTTTGCAAACTGATATGCCCCAACGGCGTGTCAGGAGGCAAAGCCAGTTTCCTTAGCTCATGGCCCTCAAAAATGAGACTGGCTAATGTTTTATTCTGCTTATTATATTTATTAAAAATTATCTCAGCTGTTTCTTCTATATTTTCAAAAGCATAGTCCCACCCTTTTAAAGAGGCAGCCTTGAAACGACTCACACGTTCCGGATGGTTCATTGTCTCCCGGATCGAGGTAAAAAGCATATCTCCATAAAAACCTTCCACATAGTCTTTGGGACGGAAGGCCAAAAACGGCACGCCACGTTCCTGCAACACATAAGGTTCATTGGAAATATAACAGGCCATGGCGTCGGTGGTGCCATCAATCAGATCATCCAGATTATAGCTATGCTTCTGACTCACAATATCATGCGGGGAAATGCCCTCTTTGGCAAACATGCCAAAATAATCCGCCGCCAATAAGGCATCTGGACTGACCATGACTTTGCGCCCGATCAGATTGGTCAGCCTCTCAATGCCGTTGCCTTTGCGCACGAGCAAGACAGACGGGCTTTCCTGAAAGATCGCTGCCAGTACCACAACCGGCTTGCCATTTAATCGATCCACCACCAGCGAAGATCGCCCCGTGCCGAAATTCACCACACCGGTTCTGACCAAATCGACTACATTCTGGCTGCCTTCTTCATAAGGGACAATTTCCACATTCAGACCAGCGTCGCGATAGAATCCCTTTTCCTTTGCCACATAATATCCGGCAAACTGAAACTGATGTAGCCATTGCAGCTTTAATGAAAGCTTTTCCAGCGTTTGTGCCTGGACAGAACCTAGAAAAGTACAGACCGTCACACAAAGGGGGATCAGAATTAACTTAGCCTTTGATAATATTTTTGAGCACATATCACCTTCTCTTATATCTATTTATAATTGAGATATCATAAATAAATATGCCCGGCATACCCTATTCAGGTGATCCACCCGCAGGATCTATGGGAAATAGGCAATAAATACCAGGAATTGAAACCAATGGGCCTGAAACGAACAAAGCCTCAAGGCGTTAACCTTGAGGCTTTGAAAGTGGCGCGCCCAGAAGGAGTCGAACCTCCAACCGCCTGATTCGTAGTCAGGTACTCTATCCAGTTGAGCTATGGGCGCATACTTTATGTCGTGACCCCGAAGAGCCATCCCCTGTTGGGGTGGCGCGGAAAGTAGCGATCTCGACCCCATCGGTCAAGAGGAAAAACACAGTTTTTTTCAAAAAAATTACAGAAAGTTCGATCTGAGGCTATTTGATTGCAAAAAAAGACAAATACGCCCTTGTCTGTGTTGTTTCCTTTAGGGTAAGATTTGCTCGCATTTATCTGGGGGAACCAAGGCTTTACCTCAGGGGAAACTAAATAATTAATTAACCAATTTATTTTAAGTTGGTTTCGGGACTTATAAAAAAGGTAGCCGTACACTATGGTTCTTAAGTGGTCAAAGGCAGGGGTAGTACTTACAGCACTCACGTTGTCTGCATGTTCTTTTACAGAAGAAGCGCTCTGGCCTTCTCTGACAGGGGAAGAAGCCGCAGAAAACTCTGCGACATCGCAAGAAGCTGGACAGGAAGTCGCAGCGACACAAGCCGCGGGTCAACCCGCTCTTGGTACAACAAACTTCGAACCTGCGCCGATTACGCCAGGTGAAGCCACAGGCACGTTTGTTGGTAAAAAAGTTCAGGCGATGCGCGCAGAGCTCAGCCAACTGATCAATCAGATTCGTACCCATAATGGGGAATTGCAGGACCTGCGTGCTAAAACAGTTCAGGATTCGCAGCGTTATCACGGCACAGTTGCCGCGATCAATGCGCGCCTGCAAGTCGGCACCACACCCGGCAACCCGATTTTGGTCCAGCAATTTAACAGCTCTCTGGCTGATCTTGATCGTCTGAGCAGCGACATCGCCCAAATGAATTCACTGGCACAGAAAGTTGCTGAAGATTCCACCATGTCTTCTTACATGCTGGAATCCGTTCAGGCGACCTTTGGTATTTCCGGTGCAGTTGATGAAGATCACCGTCAGTTGGCTATCCTGCAGGATGAAGTCAATCAGACCGTCGTTCTGATCCAGCGCCTGCTCAGCGAAGTAACCGAAGACGTTCGTCGCCAGACAAACTATGTGGCAGCTGAACGTGCGAACCTCAATACACTGGCTGCTGGTGTAAAAGCGGGTGAGATTTACGGGACATCCCTTTCCAACCGCATGGCTGCGCCGACAACTGGCATCACAACAACCGTGACCCGCCCGAACTTCCAGCGCACCGCACAACAGCCAAACCGTCGCCCACTGGCCGTTATCCGTTTTGACCGCACGAAAGTGAACTACCAGCAAGCCCTTTACACAGCTGTAAAGCGCGTGCTGGATCGTCGCCCGGATGCCGTCTTTGATCTGGTTGCAGTGACACCGTCACAAGTGTCCCCGGGTCAACAAGCTATCGGCGCCACACAAGCACGTCGCCAGGCCGAACAGGTTCTGCGCAGCCTCACAGAAATGGGTCTGCCACCAAGCCGCGTTGGTCTGAGTGCAAGCAACAGCGCAACGGCGCAGACAAACGAAGTTCACCTTTATCTTCGTTAAGCCTGACACTCCTTAAAATGAGAAACCGATCTATAGAAATATGGGTCGGTTTTTTATTGCCCCTTTGACTTGACCAGCTGTTCAAGTTATTAGAGGGGCAAATTGATATCAATCAGAGGATCAAACTAAGATGGCATCTTTGGAAGACGACATCGTCGCAGAAGTGGTTTCATGGGCGGAAGTTCATAAAGACACCCGTAAACTGGCACGTGAACTGACAAAACGTGAGAAATTCAAAGGCATTATCGCCATTACTCGTGGCGGGTTGATCCCGGCGGCCATCATGGCACGTGAACTGGGTTTGAAACTGATCGATACAGTCTGTTGCGAAGCTTACCGCGATGACGCGGCACAACTGAACGATTCGCCCGTTAATGTGATGAAAGAAGCCACACTGACCGATGACGGCGAAGGCTGGCTGCTGGTGGATGATCTGGTTGATACCGGAACCACCGCCAAGGTCGTGCGCGAAATGCTGCCAAAAGCTTATTTCGTCACGCTTTATGCCAAACCGGAAGGCAAACCGCTGGTCGATTCTTTTGTAAAAGAGGTCGAACAGGAAACCTGGGTCTTCTTCCCGTGGGATACGCAACTGCAATACAGCAAGCCCATTGGCACCGATAAGGGTTAATGCCCACTCATATCGGTGTTTCACCAAGATAAAGAATCGTCAGTTTATCTCAACATCCCATCCGGGATTTCCATCAGCTTGGGCGTATCAGTCCAAAGCAACACACAGCGCACGGGCTTGTCCGGGTAAATCAGTTCCAACGCCTGCTTATAGGCTTTCATCTGATTGATATAAACTGTCGGGACCTTTTTAACCGTGCGCGGCGGGGGCCGGTTGGTTTTATAATCGATGACGACGACCTCATCATCCTTGACCAATAAACGGTCAACCTGTGCTGAAATCACACGACCCGCCACTTCCCCCACAATCGGCACTTCGGCCTGTGAATTGGGGCTGAAGACTTCGGCAAATTCTTCATCGCATAGAACACGCAGGGTTTCTGCAGCGATTTCTTCCTGTTGAGTCTCGCTTAAATCCAGATTGGCGCCGCGCAAATATGTGCGCGCGGCACCATCACGCTGATCTTCCGGCAGTTCCGGCAGGGTTTGCAATAGGGCATGAATAATATTCCCGCGTTTGAAGCGATAGCCATGATCATCGCCCAATGGTGAACGTGTGGCGGGTTCCGGTTCAATCGGTTTGGAAGGTGCAAGCGGTTTGGGCGGGCTGGGTTCCATGCCGGGTTTGGATTTCGCCCAGTCAGGTAAAGGTTCCTGCACCAGATCAAGCTGGCTCGGCCCGGTTTCGACTTTGACCTCTTTTTCCTGCGCACATGTGAGGCGGAGAAGCTGACTTTCGTCACTTTCTTCAGCAGTGTCAAGGAAAGCGTCATCCAGTTCTTCGGCGACACCGGAAAGCCCGTCTTTGATCAGGTTGTACCAGCAATTGGCGGGGGCAGCGCGTTTGGTTTCCCAGCCACAGACATAGAGGCGGTCTTCCGCACGCGTTAAGGCCACATACAAAAGACGACGGTATTCTTCATCCCGCTTCTGATTGAGCCGTTCTTTTTCTGCCTTGGAAAGGTCTTCCATATATTCTGATTTTGGCGGCCAGATGAAGAGCTCTTCTTCCTCATCTGGATCACGTGGCCAGAAGAGTTTTGCCCCCATGGTCGGGGCTTGTAAGGTATCGGGCATAAAGACGATGGGGGCCTGCAGACCTTTTGCGCCATGAACGGTCATCACCCGCACCGCATTGTGGCTGGCCTGTTCCAGGTCCCGCTTTACTTCGGTATCACCCGTTTCCAGCCAGGCGAGGAAGCCTTCCAAAGCGGGCGCATGGCTGCGTTCAAACTGCAGGGCGAGATCAAGGAATTCGTTAAGCGGGTCTTCAGCCTCAACGCCCAGACGTGAAATCAGTTTTTTGCGACCGTCAAGCGCGGTTAGCACATAGGTAAACAATTCAAACGGTCGCACATAGTCCGTGCGGCCCATCAGGTCGGCCAGATAACTGTGGGCCTGATGGAAATGCAGGTCGGACTTTGCCCGATCCCGCAGTGATGACCAGAGGGAACCTTTGCGTTTATAAGCCAGATCAAACAGGTCTTCATCGGTCATACCCAACAACGGACCTTTGAGGACGCAAGCCAGTTGCAGGTCATCATCGGGTTGCAAAAGGAAGCGACCAAGCGCGACCAGATCCATCACCGCCATTTGCTCGTTCAACACCATCCGATCGACACCCGCAACGGGTACATCCAGTTCTTTCAGGGCGCGCACAAGCTCTTCCACAAAGCCGGAACGTCTGCGCACCAGTACCATGACGTCGCCTGCTTCAATGGGGCGCCCCTTGGCTTCCAGCGTTTCTTTGGTCAAAAGCATCTTATGAATGCGTTTTGCTATAAGCTTGGCTAATCGTGCACGCGGACTATCAGCCTGAATACGTTCTACAGGCGGCTTCCAGGCGGGGCTGGGGTTGGCCGGGCTTGGTTTGATCGCAGGCCAGACTTCCACCAGTCCGCCGTCTTTGGCGCGCCAGGCATCATGGTGGATGGTGTCGTCAATCTCTACACCTTGGGCCACGACCGGATCACTAAAGATCGCATCAACGGCTTGCAGGACGGCACGGGTAGAACGGAACGACACGGTCATAGGGACTTCGCGCCAGTCCTGTTCGGCCTGCGGGACATGTTCGGCAAACAGATTTTTCATCCGTTCAAACTCTGCCGGGTCCGCGCCCTGAAAGCTGTAGATCGACTGTTTCACATCACCCACGGCAAAGATGGTGCGCGGGCTGTCTTCCTCATGTGTGCCGATCCCGGCAAAGAATTCCTGCGTCAGGGCCTCAATCACGCGCCACTGGTCCGGGTTGGTGTCCTGGGCTTCATCGACCAGCACATGTTCAATCCCGCCATCCAGCTTGTAAAGCACCCAGGGCACATTCTCCCGGGTCAGCAGATCACGTGTTTTCAGGATCAGATCGTCATAATCCAACTGGGCGGCGCCGCGTTTATATTTTTCATAACTGTCCAGCAGGCATTTACCGATGCGTAATAAGGCATTGGTGGTCTGAAGTGTGGTTGCCGCTTTGATCTTGGTCAGGGTGCGCATCATCCGCAAGGCTTCGACGTTCAAGACATCGACCGCTGATGGGGTTTCTGCCGCTGCGCCTTTGGTGATCAGAGTTTTGCGCACTTCGCCTTTGCCTGTCAGGAACGCATTGGCATAGTCATCAAACTTGTCGAGGCGTTCGGCTTGCGTGGCATTCAGCCAACCTGCCAGCACTTCACCGCGCCCCCTATCTGTTTTGGACCCGTTGAGCAACCCATCAATGGCAACGCGTAGGCCTAACGCGTCGAAACTGTCCTGTTCAGATGCTTTTTCTATAATACGCGCGGGCGTATCGGTGATGTTCAGTTCCATCAGTTCGGCCAGTCGAGCGACCAGTTTGCGCACACCACCATGATAGTCTAGCACCCGGCGCAAGCGACCGCGTTCCCCGGCCAATGCGCCCATCAGTTCGGGAAAGGCGGTTTCGTGGATATGGCTGGTGACGATGCGCAGGGCCTCATGCAGGTCCGGTGTGCGGCCCAGGCGGGCATCGATCAAGATGTCATCCTGTGCTTTCTTCAACAGTTCAGCGGCGGATCGTTCATCCATCACCTGAAAGTGCGGGGCGATCTCGGCTTCCAGCGGGAAACGGCGCAGCAAAGACTGGCAGAAGGCGTGGATGGTCTGGATTTGCATGCCACCGGGGGTATCCAGCACATAGGCGAACAACTGACGTGCCAGCGTGAATTCTTCGGGCTTTGCCGGGCGTGTCAATAAATCTTCAAGGGCGGCCTGCAAGGCCGCATCCGACATGATCGACCATTCCCCCAGCTTATCGGCAATCCGGTTGGACATTTCAGCCGCTGCGGCCTTGGTAAAGGTCAGACACAGAATATGCTGCGGCTTGGTGCCCGTTACCATTAACGAGAGCACCCGGTCGGTCAGAACTTTGGTTTTACCTGTGCCTGCGTTTGCGGCTACCCAGACCGATGCACGCGGATCAGAGGCTTTGCGCTGTACGATATTGGGGTCAAGAAAGGTTGTCATCGTTTGCCCCCTCTCATACCTGTCATCCCGGATTCATTCCGGGACAATCGGTTGATGCAGGTGCGCGCCTTCCCAAGGTCGTCCCGCAACAGGTGCGGGATGACAGGGAGAGTGAATAAAGCTTGCTTTATCATTCATCTTCCCCCGGGGCAGCGGTGGACCATTCTTTAACGCGGGCCAGATGTTCGTAGTCGGAATATTTCGGCGCATTTTCCGGATTTGGACGTGATCCATAAGGCGCTTCGACCCGGTCATAGGCCGCGACCAGCCCTTTCAGACCTTCCAGTGCATCTTCAGCGATCTGAGCGGGATTGTCAGTTGCTGGCACTTTCTGTCCGGCAACCTGTCCGCCACGCAAACGCCAGAATTCCAATTCCTTGACCTCGCGCGGGCCGAATTCTTTAAACCCGCCTTCCATGGCGATGGCGGCTTCCAATGGCAGTTGCGGGGCAAACCCGGCTTCGACTTCTTTCTTGGTCGGCGGCACACCCGTTTTATAATCGATGATGGAAATCTCACCGTCCTTGAATAAGTCCAGGCGGTCTGCTTTGGCGGAAAGTTTGAACGGTCCACCTGGCGCATCAAAGGCGATGGTGCCTTCAATCTCACTGTAAGTTTTGGCAATTAACGCACGGCGATCATTTTCCTGTTCGATAAACCAGTCACAAATCCTCTCGAACCGTGGCCACCAGAAGGCCCAGATGCCGGGATTTTCCAGCTCCCCACCAAAGACTTCGCGGCCAATGGCGCGCAGTTCCAGGTCCGCATTGTTCGGCAAATCCTTGGGGAATTTTTCCATAAATATTTCTAATGCTTCATGGATAATATTACCATAGTCCGCTGCACCAGGGTCAGCGTCAATGGCATCCAGTGCCTTGATGTTTAATATATTTCTGGCATAAATGGCGTAAGGATCACGCATCCATGTTTCTACACGTGTGACATACATTTCACGTGGGCGTGCAGACACAGGCGGGCGGGGTGCAGGTGGGCCGACGGCCTGAATTTTCGCCACGTAATCAAGGGCTGCCTGCCAGGAAAGCCACCCGGAAGAGCCTGAGAATTGGTCCGCTATTTCAGTACCGGACAAACGATTTTCCAGACGGCGCAGCCAGCGAGATCGCACGGTCGGTGTGCCATCCACCCGGTCAGATCGGGTGATGATGACGCGCGGGGCGCAGAAGTTTTGGGTGAAGTCATGAGCGGTTTGACCGATCTGGAATTCCGGTTGTGGCAGACCGAAATCATGCATCATTGGGCGGCTCATCCACGGGCTTGCGGTCACATCCGGTGGCCAGGTGCCTTCGTTCAGTCCGCCAAGTACGATTAAATCAGCGGAATGAAGTCGAGCTTCAAACAGACCAAGGATCGCAAGGCGGGGATGTGCGCCAAACTTGGGACGCACGGCTTTGCCCAGCATTAAGGCATCAAACAGGGCGGGGTAATGATCCGGTTCCAACTCCCCAAATCCTTGAGCAGCGATCATCAGCTCAGAAATAAAATCGGCTGAGGCTTCCCCTGCTTCGCCGGACCAGAGGCGCTGCACGCCGGGTTCCATATCGGTTGCGGCAAAGGCTTCAGCAGCCTTGACGTGAGCTTCGATCAGTTTGATCACATCGGTTTTTTTGCGCTTCATCGCCTTGGTGAAAGGATGAAGGGCGGTTTCGATGTGACTTAGGAGCCCGCGCAAATCTTCCAGTATCTTTTTCTGAACGGTATTCAGGCGGTTGGTACGTTTGCGCCAGTCACTTTCCAGACGGTCCAGGGCAAAGCGCATGCCGTCAATGCCGGGGCCGGGACGGGGGCCACGCAGGATTTTAAGTTCCAGCTGGCGCACCAGTCGGCGAAAGACCATGGGGCTTTGCCCGGCGGCACTTAACGGGTGTTTGCACAGGGCCAAAAACGGGATGGGGGCGAAATCTTCCGCCACACATTGGGCCATCAGCCGCAGATAGGTCCCGGTCGGGCTATGTTGCAGCGGTGTTCCTGCCGAATCGTCAATTTCAATGCCCCAGCGACGCAGTTCGGATGCGACCCGGCGTGCAAGGTTTCGATCTGGCGTCACAAGGGCGGCGGTCTGTCCGGGATGGCTCAGTTCCTGGCGCAACATCAGGGCAATGGCGCCTGCTTCTTCAAACGGGGTGGGGCAATCGACCCGTTCAACCCCATCCAAAACACTGCCGACGGGATGATCCATGGATCGCCATTTATCGGTTGTTTTGGCAGGCAGCATGGCTTCGGATAACAATTTCGCACGCGTCGGATGTGATCCTTCAATCCCGTGGTTGCCCCAATCTTCGACTTCTTCCGGTCCCATATGCAGGCGATCCAGCAGTTGCTTCAGCCCAAACTGGGGGTGGCTTGCGGCCAGATGTTCCCAGTCATCATCTTCCATATAGGTATCAAGCCCAGGCAGCACGACCATCCCTTGGGGCAGGCGCGCGATACAGGCAAGCAATCCGGCAACGGCCGGGATGCTGGCGGTGGAACCAGCGGCAATAATCGGGCCTTGGGGTGGTGTTTCCTCCCACACACGGCGCTGGGCATCCAGCAGGCGATTTCTGCGATCTGCCGGATCGATGACGCCTTCGGATTCCAGGATCACGGGCCAGTGATCGGTGAGGATTTTCAGGAAATCGAGGGTGATATTCCAATGTTCGGCGTAGTTTTCCGGCACCAAAGATTTCAGATCGTGAAAGGCAAGTCCTTCGGTATGGACCTGATCCAGCAGTCCGGCGAGTTCGCCTGCCAATTGGGCGGCCTGATCTGCCGTTGTTTTATCGCCTTCGAATCCCAGGATCAGCCGGGTCAGCAGCATCTGGCGACGAAGCGGGGAAATCGCTGGCTTGATGGCATTGATCCCGCCAATATCCTGCCATCCGGTCAGCGCCAATTCATCTTCGTCCAGATCGCCAAGGGGCTGCATGCGCGGCAAAAGCAAAGGTTTGCCTTCAGAAAAGCGTAGAAAAGCATCACGCACAGTGCGGCACGCCCGTCGGGTCGGTAACAACAGCGTGACTTCCGAGAGTTTTTCCGGGCGATCACCAAATCTGGACACAATGCCACGGGCCAAGGCATCTGCAAAAGAGACATTGGGGGAAATGCTAAAGACATGTGGCGCGCGACTGTTCATGGAACGTTTGTAATGGGAAAGGAAACGACGGTCCAGTGGGTTTTCACGCCTTCCTCACGCAGGTGTGATTAGTACGGATTGCAAAGCTGAGTAGAATAGGGGACAAGTACTAACTGAATTTGGACATTCCCCCCATGACTGTAGTGAACGAAATGACGGATACAAATCCACCGAAGCCGAAAAAGAAACTAAATATACTGCCATTACTTATTCTCGCAGGGGGTATTATTGCCTTCTTTGCTTTGGGTGGGGCGGACTATATTTCCCTTGATACCTTACGCGACAACCGCATTGCCCTGTTGGATTGGACAGCAAACAATTATGTGCTGGCCGTTCTGGCTTTTGTGGTGGCCTATCATGTGGCGGTAATGTTTTCGCTGCCCGGTGCAGTCTGGCTGTCTCTGGCAGGCGGATTTATGTTCGGCACTTTTGAGGCAACGGCCTATATCGTCATTGGGGCGACAGCGGGTGCCATCGGGATCTTCCTGCTGGCGCGTTATGCGCTTTATGATTTCTTCCATGCCAAGGTCGGCAAGACATTGGATAAAATGGAAAAAGGCTTTCAGGAAGATGCGCTCAGCTACATGCTGGTGCTGCGCCTTGTGCCCCTGTTCCCCTTCTGGCTGGTGAACCTTGTGCCTGCTTTGCTGGGGGTGAAGCTTCGCACTTACACCATAGGGACTTTCGTTGGCATTATCCCGGGGGCCTTTGTTTACGCCAGTGTCGGCAGTGGTCTGGGTGCAGTCTTTGATGAAGGCGGGACACCTGATCTGGGCATTATCTTCAGCCCTGAAATCATCACACCTATTATTGGACTGGCCTTATTGGCGATGGTTCCTGTAGTCTATAAAAAAATCAAAAACCGGGGGAAGGCATGAGCGAGATCATTAAAACAGACATTTGTGTCATCGGTGGTGGATCAGGCGGTCTTTCCGTTGCAGCGGGCGCATCCCAAATGGGGGCCAAGGTTGTCCTGGTTGAAAAAGGAAAAATGGGCGGCGACTGCTTGAACTACGGTTGCGTTCCTTCCAAAGCCCTGCTGGCCGCCGGTCATGCGGCACAAGCCGTGCGTCATGCTGGAAAGTTTGGTGCCAATGCGACACTGGATAGTGTGGATCAGCAAGCTGTGCATGATCATGTCAAAGGCGTGATCGCAGGCATTGCGCCGCATGATTCAGTAGAACGGTTTGAAGGTCTGGGCGTTCAGGTTATTCAGGCCGCGGCCAAATTTACCGGACCACAAGAAATTGAAGCGGATGGCAAACGCATTCAGGCCAAGCGCTTTGTGATTTCGACCGGATCACGTGCCATGATCCCGCCGATTCCCGGTCTGGATGAAACGCCATATTATACAAACGAGAATATCTTTGATCTGACTGAAGCGCCGAAACATCTGATCGTTATCGGTGGTGGGCCTATCGGGATTGAGATGGCACAGGCCCATCGACATCTAGGTTGTGAAGTGAGCGTCCTTGAGATGTTCACCATCATGCCGAAAGATGATCCGGAACTGGTTGATATCGTGCGCACCCGTCTGAAGAATGAAGGTCTGAACCTGCATGAAGGCGTTAAAGTCGTGGGTGCAACCAAAACAGCTGATGGTGTGGAAGTCACCATTGAACGTGACGGTAAGGAAGAGAAAATCCAAGGTAGCCACCTGTTGGTTGCGGCGGGTCGTCGCGTCAATGTGGATGGGCTTGATTTGGAAGCGGCCAATGTGGCCTATGATCCGCGTGGCATTAAAGTCGATGCGCGTCTGCGTTCATCTAACAAAAAGATTTTTGCCATTGGCGATGTGGCTGGCGGGTTCCAGTTTACCCATAAGGCCGGATATGATGCGGGGATTGTGATTCGCAATGCCTTGTTCCGTCTTCCTGCGAAGGCGGATTATACCGCCATGCCCTGGGTGACCTATACGGCACCGGAACTGGCGACCGTTGGGATGGATGAAGTGGCGGCGAAAAAGAAACATGGTGAAATCCGCATCCTGCGCTGGCCGTTTTCTGAAAATGATCGTGCCCGTGCTGAAGGTGAAACCGATGGTCTGGTCAAGGTTGTGACCACGCCGAAAGGTCTGATCCTGGGCGCTTCCATCGTTGGGCCACATGCGGGGGAACTAATCCAGGTCTGGACACTTGCTTTGGCGAAAAAGATGAAGATTGGTGATATTGCTTCCACCGTTGCGCCTTATCCAACATTGGGTGAAGTGTCCAAACGCGCGGCCGGGTCTTTCTATACGCCATCGCTGTTTAGTGAGAAGACGAAGAAAATTGTTCGCTTCCTGCTGAGCTTTGGATAATCTTTTACCATGACGAACATGCGCGATATACGTGTCAGCCTGTCGGCACGGCTTTTGATCCTGACCATTATCTTTATTTTGCTGGCAGAAGCCTTCATCTACGTGCCGTCCATTGCACGATATCGCGACGTTTATTTTAAAGAACATATGGAAACCGCCCATCTGGCCGCGCTGGCACTTGAGGCAGCGCCCGGCCATATGGTGGATAAATCCCTTGAAAATCAGCTTCTAAAACATGCCGAAGCCTATGGTGTTGTTTTGGTAGAAGGGCAGAAGCGGATGCTGGCTTTATCCAAAGACATGCCGCCCGAGACCAATCTGACGGTGGATTTGTCAGAAGAAAAATGGGGCGCTATGGTCTTTGGCGCGTTTGATACCATGTGGCAGAGCGAAAATCGCGTACTACGCGTGGTCGGCCCAAGCCCGCGTGATCCAGATGTTTATATGGAAGTCATTCTGGACGAAGCACCCTTGAAGATGGAGATGGTGGATTATTCACGCCGGATTTTGAATCTGTCGCTGGTGATTTCCCTGATTACGGCTGTCCTGATTTACCTGAGCCTTCATTTACTGATGGTGCGCCCGGTTCGACGTCTTGCCAAAAACATGGCTGATTTCAGAACCCACCCGGAAGATGATTGTTCCACCATTCATCCATCTGGTCGCAAAGATGAAATTGGGCTGGCGGAAGACGAGTTGCGCGAAATGCAGGGCGAATTGCGTAAAATGCTGCGCCAAAAAGATCGCTTGGCGGCCATTGGGGCGGCAGCGGCCAAGATCAACCATGACCTGCGCAACAGTCTGGCGAAAAGCATGCTGATTTCGGACCAGTTGGCGAGCAGCACGGATGCCAAGGTGCGTGAACTGGCCCCGCAACTGTCCCAAACCGTGGATCAAGCCATCGATCTTTGTTCCCAAACCATGGACTATGTCGCCAACAGTACCCCGCGTCTGGATAAGGAACTGTTTTATGTGCAGGATCTGGTGAATGAAGTATACAGCCATGTAGAAGATTTGCTTAATCGAGATTGTGAAGTCATCAATCAGGTCGATGATTTGGCTGAAGCCGAAGGCGATGTCACCCAGTTGCGCCGCGTGCTCGGCAACCTGACCCGTAATGCCATCCAGATGGGGGCCAAGCGGGTGGAAATTTCGTGTTTGAATAAACCCGAAGACGGGGTGACAGCCATTGATGTGCTTGATAATGGCCCCGGCCTGCCCGAGATTGCCTTGAAAAATCTGTTTAAACCGTTTGAAGGATCGGCCAGACGTGGCGGCACAGGCTTGGGTTTGGTGATTGCGCGTGATATCTTGCAGGCCCATGGCGGAGACCTGGCGCTTATTCATACGGGCGAAAAGGGGACCTGCTTTCGGTTAACCCTGCCTGTGATGGATAATGGAAATGGCGACGTGGAATCCTGAGACTTATTTGAAATTTGATGCCCCGCGCTTGCGCCCGGCCCTTGATCTGATAGGGCAAGTCCATCTGAAGAACCCGCGCACTATCGTTGATCTGGGCTGTGGTCCGGGTAATGTCACGCAGATTTTAAAAGAACGCTGGCCGGATGCGGATGTAACCGGAATCGACAGTTCACCCCATATGCTGGAAAAGGCCAAGGCTGCTTATCCTGATGTCAGTTGGCAGCAGGCGGATGTCTCAACATGGAAACCGGATGGGCCTGTTGATTTGATTTATTCCAATGCCTGTCTTCATTGGCTGGAAGATCATGAGGGATTATTTACGCGCTTGTTTTCTTATCTGAGTTATGACGGTGTTCTGGCGGTCCAGATGCCGAGCAATTTTGCAGCCCCGACCCATCAGTTGATCCGCGATGTATTGGGGAAAGGCCATCCGCTCTCACCCGGTTTTCCGGTCCATGCACCGCAGGAATATTATGACTGGCTGGCGAGTGAGGCCATGCATCTGAACCTCTGGGAAACGACTTATCAGCATATCTTGGAAGGCGACAATCCGGTAGCGGATTGGACAAAGGGGGCCGCCCTTCGCCCCGTTCTGGATGATTTGACCGATGATCAGGCACGCAAGGAATTTGAAACAGATTATCGCGCCCGAATCGCCAAAGCTTATCCCAAGTCAGGTAATGGCAAGACGGTAATGCCGTTTAAACGGTTCTTTTTGATCGCGCAGAAATAGCCTTAGCGGGTCTTCACACTGACGCGGTAAGTCAGGAATTTCTCCCCATTTGCGGGCACTTCAAACTGCCAGACGGCGCGCTGGCCCTGCTGTTCCTTCAACTTGTCGCTAGCTTTTTCCAGGTTCCATTCACCGGGGAAGCTTTCTTCAATGCGCACGGTTTCTTTGGTCTTTTTGGCGTTCTTTACAACGACTTTATAAGCGGCAGTGAATTTATATTTCCCGTCGCGATCAAATTCCGTCTGGGTACGTTTGATGGTGACGTCAAAGCTTTGGCCCGGATGCAGCTTCGCTTTGGTGTCCTTGGGGGCACGTTTCAGATTATCTTCGCCGATGAACTGCAAATTCCCCTGATTGTCCTTGCGATACAAACGGGCGAGACCTGACGGCAAGGGCTGACCAGATGTGTTGGTGAAGCTCAGTTCAATTTGTGGATGGCTGGGCGTGTCGGTGTTATGGGGAAAGGCGTTATAGACCGGGCCATAACGTTTGACCAACACGCGCTTGCTTTTAAACGAAAGCGGCTTGATCAGGGCGACCTGTTTGGTTTCTTTTTGTGGCAGGTCCACCTTGCCCGGCAATTGATAAAGATGAATACCGCCCAATGATTGCGGTGCGCTGGCTGTACTTTCCGCCACACTATCCATCATTGCCATGGCACGCGGGGCAGATTTGGCCATCATCATCTGTGGGGTCGGGCGGCTGCGGCGATTGATATTACCTGCGGCCAGATTAAGGGTCGCGTTTTTGTAATCCACACCGGATGTGTTGGTTAGATTAGCCCAGGATCGAACAGCCAGGGTCTTGCCATCGCCTGCGACTTCCACACTATAAGAGGTATGCCATTTCAGCCCGTTGGTCAGATAGCCAAGCGCAAGGTCGAGATTGCCTTTTTTCGCCACATCAATATCCGCCATCAAAGACGGTTTGGCGCGTAAGCCTTTTGGCAGTTGATCCAGCACCAGATTACCCGGTTGGCCGACCTCGATTTTACCGTCGCGTTCAATGATTAATGAGCCTTGATTGGACAGAATTTTCGCCTTGATGACTTCATCCTTGCCGGTCACTGAATTAAAACGACGGAACGAAACGGTTTCGCCCACTGATTTTTCAAGCAGGACGGATGGGGTCAACAGGTCAAAAGCAAAGCGGCGCTCCTTAATCGAAAAGTTGTTACCGGCAATAAGAAGACTGTCCGGGATCAGTTGTGCACTCACATCCTCAAAGGCGATACTCTGCGCCCCTTTGTTCAGACTGACTTCCCGAAGGTCACGCACAAATCCCAACCCGTTTTGATAGATGGTCAGGCCCAGATCTTTCTGGTGGGACTGATCAAGGGCGGTTTCTGCCAACGCCGATGTGGACATCAAAAGCGCGGATGCAAACAGGATACGGGTGGGCAGATGGGACATGTCTTCCTCCTTGAAATTTATGAAAGAACATGTTGCCTGTTCGCCGCGTGCGGGGCAAGCTTGCACATGAAAAAATTCATGCTATGAGTGTGTGGCGTGAATAACTAAAAGGGCAAAGACGTGGACGTTTCATTTCTGCAAGAATTTTTGGCAAATACCGATCTGGTGATCAGTGTGCTGGTCGGGCTAACGGTCATCAGTCTGCTGGTTGCTGTCTTTGCCTTGATGCGAAAGAATGCACCAGTAGAAGAGATCGCTGATCCCCAGGCCGAGCAGATGGCCCTGCAAATTCAGGAAATGAGCCGTGTTCAGGCGGAACTCACCGGGCGTCTTGCGCAGATGAATGAAAATCAGAACCGCGCGCAGCAAACAGTGAATGAGCGTCTGCAGACCCAGGAACGCGCGATTACCAAAACGCTGGATGAACGTTTGAACAATCTGACCCACCGCATGGGTGAAGGCCTGTTGGAACAAACAAAATCCACTGCCAAACATATGTCTGGTCTGGCCGAACGTCTGGCGGTTATTGATACGGCACAAAAGAATATCATGGACCTGTCTCAACAGATGGTGGGCTTACAGGATATTTTATCCAACAAACAGACCCGTGGGGCCTTTGGCGAAGTGCAGCTGGAAATGTTGGTCACCAACGCTTTGCCGCCGTCTGCCTACAGCTTTCAGGAAACTCTATCCAACACCAAGCGCGTGGATTGTCTTTTGAACCTGCCAAACCCACCGGGGTCCATTTGTATCGACAGTAAATTCCCGCTGGAAAGTTATCAGGCTTTGCAGGCTTCCGACAATGACCAGGACAAGCTTCTGGCGACCCGTACGTTTAAGGCGGATGTGCTAAAGCACATTAAAGATATCTCTGAAAAATACATCATCCCGGGCGAAACGGCTGAAAGTGCGCTTATGTTTTTGCCCTCAGAATCCATCTATGCGGAACTGCACGCCAATTTCACCGATGTGGTAGAAAAATCCTATAAGGCCAAGGTCTGGATTGTTTCCCCCACAACGCTGATGGCGACCTTAAATACGGTGCGTGCTGTCCTGAAAGATGCCCGCATGCGCGAAGAAGCAGGCCGCATTCAAAAAGAAGTGATGACCTTGCTGGAAGATGTGGGACGCCTGGATAAACGGATCGACAATCTGGATCGCCACTTCAGCCAAACCACCAAAGACATCCGCGATATTCAGATCACGACAGGCAAAATCACCAAACGGGGGGAACGTATCGAAGAGATTCAGCTTGGCGAAGACAGCCCGGCAGAAGAATTGGCGCCACCGAGAGAGCGGATTGAATAGATGATATGACAATAACTTCATTAGTTGTATTTTTATGACTAATCTGTAAACTGTCGATTTTGGTGCTCTAATGGATTAACTAAATGAAAAATATAAAGAAATATGCAGGGTTTATTCTACTCTGCTTAACACTCACTTCTTGTATGTCTACTAATAAACATCTTAAAAAAAATGCTGAAATTTCCTTAAAGGCTGATACTGCACTCGTCCTTTTAACCATGCAGGAGATATTTGTTTTTAAACCGGGAAAAGCATCAGTGGTTTTGAGATCGGATGAGGGGCAGGTGGTCTTAGACTCTCTTGCTCGTTTCTCTGGGCCGCAAGATATGGACCGTAAACACAGAGGCGGGGCAACATCTTATGTGGCAATGGAAGTACCTGCTGGAGAATACAGTTTAAGCCGATGGTTTTTTAAGTTCCGTTTAGGGCATTCCTATGAAAAACCCAAAACAAAAAGCCTGAAGTTTGATGGTGGGAATATCTATTACCTTGGTCATTTCACTGCGAACAATTTCAGTGAAGCAGGGCAATTAGAAGCTAAGTTTGAGGATGATAAAGGATACTTTCTCGAAAAATATCCATCTCTAAAATCACAAGAAATTGTAAATGTGTCAAAAGATTGGGCTTTGTCATGTTGGCCCACAAACCAAACGCTCAAGTATCATAAACTTGATCTCGTGGGCAAGCTCGATGAAACAGAAAAAAAATTCTATGCAAAAGACCTAAATCGTTGTTTTCCGAAATAATTGATGTCTTGGTAATGACGGAGGTAAAAAAACTCCGTCATTGCTTTGCACTTGAATTAGGGAGCGAGTAAGCGCAACACCTTGAGGTGTATTAATTTCAACATTGTCAACAATCAGAAATTGCATTAGGTTTTTCCGGTGTTTTTGATATTGGTGCTCTTTTCATGCCTCCTACTTTCGTATAAAAATAACCCAACCAAAAAAAATCAGGAGAAACGGTTATGGGATTGATCCTCGTCGGATGTGGTAAAATGGGTGGTGCGATGTTGGAAGGCTGGTTGGATCAAGGCGTGCCGAAAGACAGTATCCGCATTATCGAAAAATCAGAAGAACACGCACAAGCCCTTCGCGATACCCACGACATTCGTGTGGTCGATGATCTGGCTGATATCGAAGAAGGCTTCCCTGCCGACATCGTGATCCTGGCGGTCAAACCACAGGTGATGGACGTGGCCGTTGAGGCTGCCAAGCGTTTTTCTGATCAGGCGACCTATATGTCCATTGCAGCAGGCAAGACCATCTCTTATTTCGAAGGTATTCTGGGTAAAGATGCCCGCATTGTGCGCGTGATGCCAAATACACCGGCGGCTGTTCGTCGCGGGATCAGTGTGGCTTGTGCCAATAACAATGTTAGCGATACGGTGAAAGAAACCTGCACCCAATTGCTGGAAGCTGTGGGCGAAGTGGGTTGGGTGGATGATGAAGCCCTGATCGATCCGGTGACAGCCGTTTCCGGTTCCGGTCCGGCTTATGTGTTTTATCTGACGGAATGTCTGACCCAAGCCGGGATCAAGGCGGGGCTGCCGGACGATCTGGCGGTGAAACTAGCGCGTGCCACCGTTGCCGGATCAGGCGAACTGATGCGTCAAAGCGGGATAGAGGCGGAACAGCTGCGCATCAATGTAACCTCACCGGGCGGGACCACTCAGGCCGCGTTGGAAGTCCTGATGGCAGAGGACGGAATCGCACCGATTATGGAAAATGCCATCAATGCTGCAGTGCAGCGAAGCAGGGAATTGGCAGGGTAGCCTGGTATTTATTGTGCGCCGTCACAAAAAAATCATAGACCACAAAGTTTTTAATTTTCAATAAGTTATATTCTATTTTAGGACTATATTAGAAAATTAGAACCTCTTGTTTGTGCGGCGCACAAAAAAAGAGTTGACTCTTTTGATCAGTTCACACATATTGGCTCCAGAAATTTTGCAGTGCAGCAAACCTTTTTACTTTTTATTTGGAGCTAATCAAATGCCAGCCGCTAAAAAATCCACACAAGCTAACCCATTCGCTTTCGATTCTTCCAAAATGTTCGGCGACTTCGACCCGACTAAACTGATGGGCGAATTCGATCCACAAAAATTCATGGGCGACTTCCAGAAAGCGTTCTCTGAATACAAAATCCCAGGCGTAGACGGCAACGTTGTTCTGGAAAGCCAGAAGAAAAACGTTGAAGCTTTGGCTCAAGCCAACAAAGTTGCTCTTGAAGGCATGCAGGCTGTATTCAAACGCCAAGCTGAGATCCTGGGTCAAGCTATGGAAGAAATGCAAGCGACTTTCAAAGACATCGCAACAGCTGGTGAGCCACAAGACAAAGTTGCTCAGCAAACTGACCTGGTTAAAGACGCTGTAGAAAAAGCTCTTTCCAACATGCGTGAACTGGCTGAGATGGCTGGTAAGTCTAACACTGAAGCTTTCGAAACAATCCGCGCTCGTTTCACTGAGTCTCTGGACGAAGTTAAAGCTGAAGTTCTGAAGCTGAAAAAATAAACCTTCCCCCCTGTAAGGTTTACCTTAAGAGGCTGTTCCTTCCCTGAGGAACAGCCTCTTTCTTTTGTGCGCATGCGAAAGCTTTCCTTGACAAAGGGGGCGAAAAAGCAGATATAGCGCCCAAGAAGTTTTTCCGTGTGTGCGAGTTAATGCACGCACCTGGGCACAAAGAGGCCCAAGGTTGCGTTTTCCTTTGCCCCGATATGGGCATCATGTGCGGAAGTTTATTATAGGCCATCGAAACGCATTTGGATGGTTTGAACGCAGATGACACAGGAATACGTGACATGACCACATTTGATATGTTGGGTCTGGCGAAGCCGTTGCTTGACGCCGTCCAGAAACAAGGTTTTACGGAACCGACCCACATTCAGGATAAATCCATCCCACACCTTATGAACGGGTTCGACCTAATGGGCGTTGCCCAGACAGGCGGCGGTAAGACAGCAGCTTTCACCCTGCCGATGCTGAACCGTTTGCTGGAAGAAAATGAAAAGACCGTTGCGGGTAAACCGCGCTGTGTCATTCTGGCCCCGACCCGTGAACTCGCGCAACAGATCGGTGTAACCATCCGTTCTTTCACCAAAGGCCAGAAGATTTTCCATACCGTGATCTTCGGTGGCTCACCCTATCGTCAGCAACTGCAGCAGCTGCAACGCGGCGTGCATATCGTTGTTGCGACACCGGGTCGTCTGATGGACCATATGGAACGCGGCACCATCAAGTTTGATCAGGTTCACACCTTCGTTCTGGACGAAGCCGACCGTATGCTGGATATGGGCTTTATCCATGATGTGAAAAAGATCGCGGCTGAAATGCCGGAAGAACGTCAGACCGTGATGTTTTCTGCCACCATGTCAAAGGCCGTTCGTGGCCTGGCACAAGGTCTGTTGAACAAACCGAAATCTGTGGAAGCTGCACGTGAAAATTCTGTTGCGACCACCATCGATCACCGTGTCATGCATATGAAGCAGAAAGACAAGCCAAAGCTTCTGGCCCATCTGCTGGAAGACCCGACACTGAAGAAAGTGCTGATCTTTACGCGCACCAAAGCCATGGCGGACCGTCTGTGTGACAATTTGAAGGGCCAAGGCCGCAAGGCCGATGCCATCCATGGGGATCGTCAACAGGCTGCGCGTCAACGCGTGCTTCGTGCGTTCCGCAATGGCAATATTGAATTGCTGGTGGCAACGGATGTGGCTGCGCGCGGTATTGATGTGGCCGATATCACCCACGTGATCAACTATGATATGCCGTTGGAAGGCGACAGCTATGTACACCGGATCGGTCGTACAGGTCGTGCAGGTCAAAGCGGTGTTGCTCTGTCTTTCTGTACGGACGGTGAAGGTGATTTGTTGCAGGTGATTGAACGCACTATCAAGCAGCGCGTTGATATTCATTCCGATCATCCGTTCCATCAGGACCCGCTGCCGTTTACACGTCCATCTGGCGATCAGAAACGTCGTCGCTTTGGTGGCGGTGGCAAAGGCAGCCCGCGCAAGTTCGGCACCGGCGGTCCACGCAAAAAACCGGAAGGCGGCTTTAAAAAGAAAGGCCCCGGTTCTTTCAAGAAAACCAAGGCCAAATCCAATAACCGCAAGAGTTCGCCAAAACGTCGAGCGGCCTAAGTTCTTGCTGTGTCCCGGCAAAGGCCGGGACCTCTTGTAAGCAGATGCACGTCTTTTAAGAGACCCCGGCCTTCGCCGGGGCACAGTGCGTGTGTTTGTGCTTAGCTTTCAGTAGAACAAGTTTTCACACCGATCAGCGTGTAAGCCGGGCACCAGCCAAGTAAAGCGGTTGCCAGCGGCACGATCCCGATGAAGCCGATCCAGTTATATTCATTTTCCGGGAAGAAGATGGCAAAAGCCAGCAAAGCCAGACCGGCAACAATGCGCAAAATTTTATCGAGAGAACCCACGTTCTTAGTCATAACCCATACTCCTTAATAACAAAACTCATTGAAACGGAGTAAACAAGATTATGGCTGTGGCTTCTGTGACTTAATCACATTCAGCTGAAATAAAGGACTGAAGGCCGGATTTATCAGTGATTTTCACCTGTCCGCGTGACAAGGTAATCCAGCCCTTACGCTCAAATTCCTTTAGCTGTCGAGAGATCACTTCACGTGCGGTACCAAGCTCCACAGCCAATTCGTAATGGGTTTTTTTCAGGATGGATTGACTATCGCTTCGATCCAGCAGAAACTGGGCAAGACGCAGATCAACCCGGCCAAAGGCGACTTCTTCTACCAGTGACACCAGATTGGAAATGCGCGTGCCGTAGCTGGCAAAGACCAGTTCGCGGAATACCTGGGATCGGTTTAGCAGTTCATTGAACTGGGCCACAGGCAGGGCGATGGCCGTTGTTTCACTTTCGGTGATTGCCTCGGCAGAATAAAGATCACCGGATAAAAGGCAGGCGGTGGTCAGAATGCAGGTCTGGCCGTCTTCGACCCGATAAAGCACGATCTCGCGGCCCGTTTCCCCAATCATCTGAACCCGCACACACCCATCCAGCACCATCAGAAAAGCACCGCAGGTACTGCCCGTTTCAAACACTTTGGCCCCTACCGGAACGGTTATTTGCTGCAAGTGAGGTTGGATGAAGGCGGCGTCATCTGCGCTGAGTTTTTCGAAGCCGGGGATGTTGGTTATCTGGTTCATTGTCCTGCCCACATATCGTCATTCCTGCGCAGGCAGGAATCTAGTTTGGATAAGGAGTATCATAAAAAATGAATATTGCCATCAGAGATTCTTGCCTGCACAGGAATGACAGTTGAACGCTTTGTAAACCATCCTTTAACTCTCTTTCTCTAAACTGATAAAATGCATGAATCTGAATGAATGAAGAGAGCTTACACCCATGGCCCGCAGCAACACAAAAACTCAACGCACGCCTTTATTGCCGCCCGGTGCACACGCCTTTTTGGTGCGTCGATCAATTGAGTTGGCAGGTCTTTTATTAGGCGCGATGGCTGTATTGTTGTCCGTGACACTGGTCAGTTACAATTCGGGTGATCCGTCGCTGAACAGCGCCTCCCCGCATGATGTCCAGAACCTGATGGGGCCCATCGGAGCCTATGTGGCAGACGTCTTCGTGCAGTCAGTCGGGGTGATTTCTATCGTTCCGGTGCTGGTCTTGTTTACATGGGCCTGGCGGATTGCGTCCAAACAGATGGTAACGAATTTATGGATGCGTCTGGTCTTGTTGTGTGCCAGTACGCTGTTGCTTTCCATCGCCTTTAACAGTGTGCCTGCGCCAACGGACTGGCCGTTGCGCAGTGGGCTGGGCGGCTTGTCCGGTGTTTTGCTGCATGGGCGATTGATGGCATTTGTTGGCTTTGTCGGTCTGGCAGATGTGCCGATGCTTGATCTGGCTATCGCGGCTGTGGCGGGCATCCTGGGGTTCTTCGGTCTGATTTATGGTCTGGCCTTGTCCAAAAACGAATGGTCCGTGATGGGCCATGGGGTTGGGGCAGCCGTTAAAGGGACGGCCGTCGGTTCCGTTGAAGCGGTGCGCAAAGGCGTTGGCGTCCTGCAACGCACCAAGCTGGAAGAAATGATTGAGGAAGAAGAAGGCGGCCCGATTGAAGAAGGCGCACCTGTCTTGAAACGCAAACGTTCGGCCAAGCGGGTGAAAGAGCCGGAAGTAAATATGGACGTGCCGAAAAAAGCTTCTAAAGCCAAGCAACAATCACTAGCCCTATCACCGGACAGCTATAACTTCCCGCCGATGGATTTGCTGACGGAAGCAACCGCTTTGCAGAAATCAGCCGCCAAAATTGACCGTCAGGCGCTGGAACATAATGCAGAACTGCTGGAACAGGTACTGGCTGACTTTGGTGTAAAAGGCGAAATTGTTGAGGTTCGTCCCGGTCCTGTTGTGACTTTGTATGAACTGGAACCAGCCGCTGGCACCAAGACATCGCGCGTAATTTCGCTGGCCGATGATATTGCGCGGTCCATGTCGGCCATTTCTGTGCGGATTGCCGTTGTGCCCGGGCGCAGCGTGATCGGGATTGAATTGCCGAACGCGAAACGTGAAACCGTATATCTGCGTGAACTGCTGGAATCGCAAAGTTTTGATAATCCGAAAGCCTCGCTCAACATGGCGCTGGGTGTAGATATTGGTGGACAACCCGTCATGGCAGACCTTGCGCGTATGCCGCACCTGTTGGTTGCCGGGACCACGGGGTCTGGTAAATCAGTCGGGGTCAATACCATGATCCTGAGCTTGCTTTATCGCATGACGCCGGAAGAGTGCAAGTTCATCATGATTGACCCGAAGATGCTGGAACTGTCTGTCTATGACGGTATTCCGCATCTGCTGTCCCCTGTTGTGACGGAGCCGGGCAAAGCGGTGATGGCGCTTAAATGGTGCGTGCAGGAAATGAATGAACGTTACCGCATGATGTCAAACCTGGGCGTTCGCAATATCTCCGGCTATAACGCGAAACTGGCGGAAAGCCGCAAGAAAGGTGAAGTCCTGACCCGTCGTGTTCAGACAGGGTTTGACCCGGAAACAGGCAAGCCGATCTTTGAAGAACAGCCCCTTGATATGGAACCGATGCCGTTCCTTGTCATCATCGTCGATGAATTTGCCGATCTGATGCTTCAGGTGGGCAAAGAGATTGATGCTTGTATTCAGTCTTTGGCGCAAAAAGCACGTGCCGCCGGTGTCCATTTGATCATGGCGACACAGCGTCCATCGGTGGATGTGATGACCGGGACGATCAAGGCAAACTTCCCGTCACGTATTTCCTTTACCGTAACCACCAAAATCGATTCCCGCACCATCCTGGAAACCCAAGGGGCCGAACAGCTTCTGGGGATGGGGGATATGCTCTTTAAACCGGGGGGCGGCCAGGTCTCCCGTGTCCATGGTCCGTTTGCTTCTGATGAAGAAGTGGAAGAAGTGGTCACGCACCTGAAGAAACAGGGCGAACCGAAATATCTTGATGCCGTCACCGAAGAAAGTGATGAACCCATTGACGGTCTGGTGATGCCAGCAGGTTCTGTGGGTGGTAATACATCAAGCGGCGATGCACTTTATGATCAGGCCGTACAAATCTGTATTCAGGACGGCAAAGCCTCCACCAGCCACATCCAACGCCGCCTCTCCATCGGCTACAACCGCGCTGCACGCATTGTAGATCAGATGGAAGAAGACGGAATTGTGTCTGCGCCGGACCGGGTGGGCCGCCGTAAGATTCTGGCGGGTAAGGATGGGGTTGAGTAAGAGGCTGTGTGTATTACCAACCATTTTTTAACCCATCAAACTCCTCATCTCTCTTTGCAAGGTAGCGCTTAATAGAAATGAGACTGCAAATTCGACCATTAGGGGTTTGGAGTGCAGTTGAAGTAATTGGAACAATAACGCCATCATTACGTACATATTCATAGATTGCACCATAAGTGGTACCAGTAAAACGTAATTTCAGGGCATTAAGTTCCTCATAGTATTGTTCTAAAGTCATAAAACTTCTCCTTGATTGGAATCGAGGGCCAAACATAGAGCGTTTGCAAAAATGCGGTAAGCTACTCAAAAAAACGATTGGGTGAGCTTTAAGACTTTTCTTCGACATTATTCTTGTCATGAGTCGCGACTCAAAATTCACCGTATCAAACTATATGAAGCGATAATCTTTTTTAAAAAATTATATAAAATAGCACTTTATGCCATATAAATGCATCACGATGCATGAATATGCATGCATCAGGATGCATCGCGAAAAATAGCACGGAAGAACATTAGGAGTATTGATATGCAAAAAACAACCTGTTATAAGTCATGTTAAGTTTGTTACTAAGGACGCATTAACAATGAATTTTCCCAACTTACAATTAAGATTGGATATCTTGAAGGCATTGAGTTTTGAGATTGATAATTCGAAGATTGCAAAAGAAATTAGTCGGGATAAAACAACAATTCAGCGTTGGCGAATTGATGTTAAAAAAATCAAGAAATCACTTGAGGTGGATTTCATCAAGAGTCTTTGTAAATTTTGTAAAAATCAGGATGGGGAAAAGGTTCTCAAGCTTGAATTTTTTACAATTAATGACGATATGATTTGGTGTGAAAAGATTGGTCTTTCCAAGTTAAAAGCTGCTATTCTTTGTAATTACAATATTCATGTTCCAAACTTACTTATTGATTCTGCAATTAACGCAAAGGATACGTCTCTTTACGTTGGGGATTATTTACTCTTAAGGCACGACAAAGAGCAAGCCCTTCAAGAGCGGCCCTATATTCAAGCAACCGTCTCTATTGAAAATAACTCTGATGGTTCTCTGGAATACAAAGATTTTTGGGCACATGAAGATGAGAAACAAATCTATATTGGTTCTGTGTCTATTGTAGGAAAAGTTATCAATATCTTAGGAGAGAAGAAAACTACTTCTGCGGGCAATAATCAAGAGGTTTTCTGGTCCGGATTGGAAGCGAAAATTGATATCGTGAATGATAAAATTACAGGACTGTACGGATACGTGTCAGATTTGACTTCTGGTGGTCAGGGGCATCTTTATACCGACCGCCTAGTTCTGATTAAAACATCAGCAGAAGAAGTTGAAAAAGTAAAAGAAGACGGTCTTTTCTATGTGGATCAGGACTATGTTCGTCGCGTCGCAGGTGAGAAATGGCTCAATTTCATTGATGCGTGGAAAGATGTGCCGATTGACTAATCGGCATTATGCAACGCTTTGAGACAGAAGCGCATTTTCTTCGTAAAACGCTTTGGAGAGCGCATTGTTTAAAGCGCTGCCAAGGTTTTTGTTAAAGCAGTATTCCGTATAGCCTTCAACATCGCTGCCAAACAAAAAGGCACCAGGATTGAAGTCAACAAGCCAGGCTTTGCCATTCTCGTCCACGCGGAAATCAAAGGTAAAATAGTCTTTTATTTCAACATGTTGTGAGAATGTGTCGAGGTTTTCTTCGATCCCGTTTATCAGTCGCTTAACCTGCAATTCAGAAAAACGGTCCGTATGGCGCAGGTCGGTGTAGCCGTGATATTTGGAAACCCGATCATAGCGAGAGATAAAAGGAAGACCTTTTTCGTCATCAAACGGGATGAGGTGAAAGCCATATTGCGGTGCCTCGCCTGTGCCCGTGTTAATATAGGTCACCCGCAAATCGACACCGGAAATATATTCCTGGATCAGAATTTTATCGAATGTGGCTTCCTGAAGCTGGCGTGCCTGCGCCAAAGCCTGCGTGTGATCGGTGCATTTTGAATGTTTGTTAATGCCGATTTTATTGCCGAGTGAATTGGGCTTAACAAAGTATCTTGAAAAAACACAACGTTGTGTTTGCGCAATAATAGACTGATTATCAACAAGTTGTGAAGCGGGCACCGAAATGCCAATATTTTCACATAAGGTGGTCAGTTTGAATTTATCCTGTGCAAAGACATGCGCTTGTACGCCACAGCCAAAACATCTTAGTCCATAAAGTTCTGCCATGCTGATGACATGGCTGCCATGGAACAGGCCAAAGCCATCTGTGATCGGCCAGAGAATGGAGTCTTCTGAATGATTCTTAATAAAATTGTGGAAATCACTTTTCCAGTCATCAAGTTCAATAATTTCGAACTGGATACTGTTATTTGTAGAATTGTTACGAAGGATATCTAGTGTATTGGCGACGGCTTCTTTGGGCATAAGCCATTTCGACATCTCTTTTGCGTCAGCTTTGTCATAAGCCTGCGCCTTGTCACTTGCCAGCCATTTGTCCCGGTCCTCATAGATAATAAATGCCTTTCTCAGTTGGTTTTTCTGACCAGAATAATTCCGGGTCTTGCTTTTGAGGCCTGTTTTATTATCAAAGTACATCTTGAGACACTTTATAGTTATTGATATGCTTTGATAGTAAATGAAAAGTATTAATCAAACGTAATGAAGTAGATTAACTAATTATAAATTATTTATTTACTTTTTATTAATTTTTGTATTCTTCGTTGAGGCAGTAATGATTGCTTTCTACTGCTTAATCTCACGCAGCACGCGGAATGAAATATTATAACTAAAGACATTCACGTTGTTTTTATAACGATAGGCAGAGCGCGAGAGCTTGGGGAAATAGTACCAGGACCCACCGCGTGTGACCCGTTCTTTGCAATTGCCATCCATGCGCGCGGACCCGTCTGCGGGGGCAAGGGCATAATGGGGCGACCAGCAATCAGCCACCCAGTCCCAGGCATTGCCGTGCATATCGTGGAAACCCCAGGGGTTGGGTTCAAACGATCCAACGGGGGCGGAACCATGGCCGGACCATTTTGATCCGCATTTACGGCAATTGGCCTTGTTTTTCCCCGGTTTATCGCCCCACCAATATTCCGTTGTGGTGCCCGCACGTGCGGCATATTCCCATTCGGCCTCACTTGGCAGGCGATAGGTCTGTCCGGTCTTTTTCGAAATCCATGTCAGGTAATGGCCGATGTCTTCATAAGTCAGATTGATGATGGGGTATCGCCCCTTGCCCCAGCCGTGATCGTCCGGTTCTTCCTTGCAGCCCAATTCTTGTGCGCAGGCTGCCCATTCATCAAAGGTGATTTCATATTTCCCCAAGGCGTAAGGGTAATTGATGGTGACCTTGTGAGTGGGACGTTCGTATTTATAATTGTCGTCATCACCCATGATGAAGCTGCCGGGACCAACCACGATCATTTTCGGACAGGCTTCGCAGTCCTGAAACTCATCACCCGGTTTGAGTGCTGTGTCAGCAAAACTGTTCGAGGCCAGAACAAGGCTTAAGAAGAAAAACAATCTAAACATAGGGTTAGGGTGACGCATATTTCGTAATTGATCAAGAGGGCTGGATTAGAAGCATTTAAATGTAGGTGATAATAATGCTTCTTATTGACAGAAAATGAATAATTGGCATTATATGGCAACCTCCATTCGCAACTAGAAAGCAGAATGGAATTCAAAAAACGCAGGTAGAGGTATTTGGAACATGACGGTTTCTCGCATTGAAGAAATGTGTGTCGAAAAAGGCATGAAAATGACGGGACAACGCCGTGTGATCGCACAGGTACTTTCCAATTCTGATGACCATCCAGACGTGGAAGAAGTCTATCGCCGTTCCAGCGAAGTGGACCCGAAAATCTCTATCGCGACCGTTTATCGCACGGTGCGTTTGTTTGAAGAAGCCGGCATTGTTGAACGTCTTGATTTCGGCGATGGCCGTGCACGCTACGAAGAAGCATCCGAAGATCATCACGATCATCTGATTGATGTCCAGTCCGGCAAAATCTATGAATTTCATGATGATGAGATTGAAGAGCTACAGCGAAAAATTGCAGAAAAACTTGGCTTTAAACTTGTAGATCACCGTATGGAACTTTTTGGCGTTCCGCTTGATAGCGACAAGTAGTTTCGATACAATTCAATCATTCTACTGATTGGAGTGATCTTTTGAAATATCTGTATTTTTACCTTGTTTGTATGATGTCTGTCCCGGTCTGGGCAGAGGATCAGCATGTCAAATGGGGGAGAACAGATTTTCCGCCATTTACCATTATAAGAGGTGACTTGGCCGGACAGGGCGTCACCGATCAGATGATCGATTTTTACATCCGCCATTTACCGCAATATGATCACCAGAAAATTACGGCCAGCCTACAGCGTGTTTTAAACAATATGCAAAAAGGCGAACAGATATGCCATGGCTCATTACTGTGGAAAAAAGATCGTGCTGAATTTGTTGATTATCTGGAACCCAATATCGCCCAATTCGCCAACGGGCTGATTACCACCAAGGAAAATGCCAAACGGTTTGCTCCTTATATGGTAGATGATCACACGGTTGATTTTGACAAGCTGGTGACAGAAAGCACCCTTAAGGTTCGCTATCACGCCAAACGATCGTATTCGCAAGTGATTGATCAGGTGATTGAAACCCATCAGGACAGGTCTGCTGTTTTGATGCGCAAAACAGGTTTGAAAGAAACGGATAAAGAGATAAAGCTGCTTCTGGGTGGGCGTCTGGATGCGGTGATTGGCCGCCCGGAAGAAGGGCTTTATGTGATGACCCAGCTGGATAAGGCTGATCAGATGCTGTTTCTCAATATCGCAGGGGACAAACCTTATAAACTGGCGCAGATCGGATGTGCAAAAGGCGACTGGAATGCGCAATTTATCACGGATGTGAATGCCTTAACCTTGAAATATCGCACCAGTGATGAATTTGCCGGGTTTTATGCCCGCTGGCTGCCTGAAGATTTGCGTAAAATATACCTTAAAATGGTCAAGACGGTTTTTGCTGAATAACTTGACTCGCAGGCCTCATAGGCTTACATCGCCACTCAAGTATTTTTCTACCCCTTAACAGATGTGATTGACGATGACTGCGCAGAAAAAGCTTTTTATCAAGACCTATGGTTGCCAAATGAATGTCTATGATTCATCACGCATGGAAGATGTGTTGAAACCGTTGGGGTTTGAGACCACAGACGGGCCGGAAGATGCCAATATGGTCATCCTGAACACCTGCCACATCCGTGAAAAAGCGTCTGAAAAAGTCTATTCCGAACTGGGGCGTCTGAAGAACATCAAAAAGAAACGCGATGATGACAATGAAATGGTCATCGCGGTAGCCGGATGTGTCGCCCAGGCCGAAGGCGAAGAGATATCGCGCCGTGCGCCTTATGTAGATATGGTTTTTGGCCCGCAGTCCTATCATAACCTGCCGGAGATGTTGGCAAAAGCGCACCGTGCAGGGGATGATAAAGGCCGTGGCATCCTGATGACCGAATTCCCGGAAGAAGATAAGTTTGATTTTCTGCCGGACCCTGTAAAACCGGAAGGCTATTCATCTTTCCTGTCCATTCAGGAAGGCTGTGACAAATTCTGTACATATTGCGTGGTGCCTTATACGCGCGGGGCTGAATATTCCCGCCCGGTGGAACATGTCTTGAAAGAAGCCCGCCAGCTTGTGGATCAAGGCGCGCTGGAAATCACGTTATTGGGCCAGAACGTCAATGCTTATCACGGTGATGATGGCCGTGGTGGGGAATGGACATTGGGCCGTTTGATCCGGGAACTGGCGGAAATTGATGGGCTAGAACGTATCCGGTATACCACCTCTTATCCCGCCGAAGTGGACGATGATCTTATCTCTGCCCACGCTGAAGTGCCCCAGTTAATGCCATACTTGCATTTACCCGTTCAGGCTGGCTCCAACCGTGTGCTTGCGGCCATGAACCGCAATCACACCCGCGAAGAATATCTGGAAATCATCGCCAAGCTGAAAGCAGCCCGCCCGGACCTGGCTTTATCTTCTGACTTTATCGTCGGCTTTCCCGGTGAGAATGAACGTGATTTTGAAGATACGCTAGACATTATCCGTCAGGTTGGCTTTATTCAGGCTTTCTCTTTCGTATACAGCGCACGCCCCGGCACACCTGCCGCCACCATGGATTTACAGGTGGAAAAGGCAGTTGCGAATGAGCGTCTGCAGATTTTGCAGAAACTGTTAAACGATATTCAGTCTGATTTTAACGACAGCTGCATCGGCAAGGAATTCCCGATTTTGCTGGAACGTGAAGGACGCAATCTAGGTCAGCTGGTGGGTCGCAGCCCCTACATGCAACCGGTCCATGTGGAAGCGCCACTTGATTTAGTCGGCCAAATCCGTGATCTTAAAATCATCAGTGCGCGCCCGAGCAGTTTGGGCGCTGAATTAATAGGATAAAAATAAACGTGAGTGACGAAATTAATCTGACATTGGATTTTGAAGACAATGGACTGCTGCCCGATCTGTTCGGGGAACATAACCGCCATCTGGCCCGTCTTGAACAAATGTTGGAAGTCACGATCCATGAACGCGGCAATCAGCTGATTGTTGTGGGTGACCCGGAAAATGTAAATCGCACCAAGGCCGTGCTGGAAAGCCTCTATGCGCGCTTGAAAAAAGACATGGTTGTCGGTTCTGCCGAAGTTGACGGCGCGATCCGCATGGCGATTGACGGCGATCAGGCCCCCCATGTGATTGAAACGGCGAAAAAGAAAAAAGCCTCGCTGCCTGACACTGCCATGGTGGTGAAAACTCGCAAAAAACATATCTCGCCCCGTTCAACGTTGCAGGCAACTTACCTGCGTGCCATCGATGCCAATGAATTGGTCTTTGGTGTGGGTCCGGCAGGCACAGGTAAAACTTATCTGGCCGTTGCCAAGGCGGTGGAAGCTTTGACCACGGGTGAAGTTGACCGCATCATTCTGTCACGTCCTGCTGTTGAAGCAGGTGAGCAGCTGGGTTTTCTGCCCGGTGATATGCAGGAAAAGGTCGATCCGTACCTGCGCCCCATTTATGATGCGCTTTATGACATGCTGCCCCAGGATCAGGTGGAAAAACGCATGGAAAAGGGTGAGATCGAGATTGCACCGCTGGCCTTTATGCGTGGCCGCACACTTTCGCATGCTTATGTCATTCTGGATGAGGCACAAAACACCACGGCCGTGCAGATGAAGATGTTTCTGACCCGTCTGGGCGAAGGTTCCCACATGGTCGTTACAGGCGATTTGTCCCAGGTCGATTTGCCCCATGGGGTACGCTCAGGCTTGCGTGATGCTTTGGAAACACTGGATGGCGTCAAGGGTGTTTCAGCCATTCGCTTTACCGAAAAAGACGTGGTGCGCCACCGCCTGGTGAAACGCATTGTCGATGCCTACGATAAGGCAGAAAAAGATCGCCCGGACGCAGAGATTTACGAAAAACCACGTGGCAGAAGACCCAAGAAATGATTTTAGGTGATCTGGATATTGCTGTTGAAAATGATCAATGGCCCAATTGTGAAAATCTGATCCGTGATCGGGTCATGCTGGCGCTGAAATCCTGTGCGACAGATACGGGCGGGCGTCCCTGCGAGCTTAGCATCGTATTGACAGGGGATGACCATATTCAAGAGTTGAACCGGGATTATCGCGAAAAAAATAAGCCCACCAACGTGCTGTCCTTCCCCGCCCTTGAAAGCCCGGCCCCCGGTGAGATTGCACTGGAACCGGGACCAGTTCATCTGGGCGATATCGTGTTGGCTTATGGTGTGGTGAAAGCGGAAAGCGAAGACCAGAAGATTTCCTTTGATGACCACCTAAGCCACCTGATCATTCACGGTGTTTTACACCTGATCGGCTTTGATCATATGGATGACGAAGAGGCAGAAGAGATGGAAAGCCTTGAAATCGACCTTTTAGCGCAATTAGGCATTGCGAACCCCTATGATTCTGGGGCACAGTCATAAGTGACTTCTTTCGAATATAGATATTAAGAGACAATGAACGACCAAAACGGCGACAGTAGCCAGCCCCAGCAGGACCTGGGGCAGAACCAGCAACAAGAAGAAGCCGGATTACTTGGACGGCTGAACCCTTTTCGCAAAAAAAGCAACGGCGATAACAGCGTGCGTGAAACGCTGGAAGAATTGCTGGACGAACGCGAAGAACAAGCTGCCCCTTTAGAAGCCGAAGAAGCACAAATCCTCAAAAATATTTTTGGCCTGCGTGAACGCACCATCGAAGACGTCTGTGTGCCACGCTCCGACATTTGTGCGGTGGCTGTGGACAGTCAGCTGGAGGATGTTGTCAAACTGATGACCCAGGAAGGCCATTCTCGCTTGCCTGTATATGGGGAAGATCTGGATGATCCCATCGGGATGGTCCATATCAAGGACGTGATTGCCTGCCAGACCAAGGATACACCGTTTAATCTGGCAACTGTCTGTCGAAAAGTCTTGTATGTTTCCCCCAGTGCCCGTGTTCTGGAACTGTTGCTGGAAATGCGCACCAAACGGGTCCATATGGCCCTGATGGTCGATGAATTTGGCGGCACGGACGGTCTGGTCACCATTGAAGACCTGGTAGAAGAAATCGTTGGCGAGATCGAAGATGAACACGACCGCCCCGAAGGCGACCTGCATGTGGAACGCGCCGATGGCAAAATCGATGCGGATGCCCGCTGGGAACTGGAAGATGTGGAAGACCAGATCGGCACCTTCCTAAGCGAAGAAGAACGCGAAGATATTGATACATTAGGTGGCCTGGTCTTCTCCATCACGGGGCACGTGCCTATCCGTGGCGAAGTGGTGACACATATGAGTGGCCTGGAATTTGAAATTCTGGAAGCTGACCCCCGCCGTATTCATCGTCTGCGCATTCAGAATATTGCCGCATTAAAGGCACTATCTGTTTAATTTTTTTCATCTTTTCACCGCCCCACCACTTGCCATTGACAATCCGGTTTCCCCTGCCCTAAACTTTCTCCCGCAATACTTGCTTGCCCCCTCATCCGCGGAAAAAGGCTCAGCCTTGCAAGAAACCACTTTCTACATATGACCTCATACGATTTCTTGACGTTGGGCGGATGCGTTGATGATAGGAAACTCGTATGTCTGATTATATCAAAGCGCCCATCGTGGGCCTGACCCAATCGTCGCATCAAAACCAGTTTGACCTGAGCCTGGAAGCCGAACTTCTGTTAGAAGATATCCGGCAGCAGGACCCCATTGCCCTGAACGCGCTAAAAGAAAACCACCCATTGGGCGGACGCGACGATTTCACGCCGACCCTGCAAGATGCCCGTATGGTGGTGATGCGACAGAATTTATCCAGCCGAAAACTATCGCTGGATAAGATGAAGAAAGAGGCCAAGTCTTTATTAAAGGCCGTCAAAGCCAAACAGCCACTGGCGCTCATGCGGGTAAAAGACATCCATCCAAAAATCAAAAACAAAACCCGCTCGCTCATTGAGCTCACCCTTGCCGATATGCATCATATTCTGGCGCTTGAGAATGGATTTGATAGCTGGCCGAAACTGAAACATCACCTTGAGGCCCTAAAACAGATCAGTTCCAGAGAATATCAACCAGATACGAAAAAAAACCTGCACCTTCGCTGTGGCGATGATATCAAACCCGCCTTAAGTGAGGCTGGTTTTATCGGAACCTTCAAAGAAGTCATCAATCCTTTTGTTATCGGACCCGTCACTGCACCAAAAATGACAGGTGAAGCCCTGAGCCTGCGACAAAAATACATGCGCGACAAGCTCGGTCATTTCCTGCCGCCCGAACGTCAAGCCCATATGGATCAAGATTTGGTTGAGGAACAAAGCTTCGTTCAAAATCTGCCTGCTGATTTTGATCAAATCACCCTCTGGTTTGAACATGATGCTTATGATCAGCTCTGTCTCACTTACCTGCTCTATCATCTCGCAGATAAAGATCTGCCACCCCTTGAGATCGTTCAGATCGACCATTTCCCCGGGGTTAAACGTTTTACCGGGATCGGGCAAATCAGCGGACAGAAGGAAAATCTGAGACTGCTTTATCAGCAACGCGTGACCGTTACCCCGGATATGATCCGCTTTGGTCGGGATATCTGGAAGGCTTATACATCCAGCGACCCACGCGAGCTTTGGCACCTCAGTCAAATCGAAAACGCCCCCCTGCCCCTGATGCAGCAGGCCATCATCCGCATGCTGTCCGAACTCCCCAGCCCGCACAATGGCCTGGGGCTGTGTGAGCGTCTTGTGCTGGATATTCTATCCAGAGAAGAAACCATGGTGCTGCGCCGCCTGTTTCTCTTTTGCCTGGCAGAAAACGACCCGCAGCCCTATCACGGGGATCTGACGTTCTTCGCCAGTCTGGATCATCTCTGGGAAAGCGAACAGCCTGCCCTGCAAGTCATCGGCAAGATCGACACGCCCGACCCGTTTGAAGGCAAGGAAATCCTGAAACTCACCGCATACGGTGAAAAACTGGTGAAGGGAGAGGTCAACTGGCTCGCCGACAACCCGACCACCCGCTGGATCGGCGGGATCAAGGTTGATGGCAGTCAGGATCAGAATTGGGTCTTTGACGGGTCCGAGCCATATCTCGCCAAAACCTCATAGTCCGCACCGTGTCGGGTGAGGTGGGAGCGAAACTGGGCAAAGTGACTGACCTCGAAACTGTCGGTTTTAAAGAAATTATTGGCTTCCATGTAGGACAGCAATTTTTCTTTTGGCATCTGCTTCATGCGGGCCAGCGTCACATGCGGCTTATATTTGCGCCGTTCCGGTTCTAGCCCAGCCAACTCAATCGCCTTGAGGGTCTTGCTGTACAGGTGATGAAGGGCGTCCAAATCCCCCTTTACTCCGGCCCAGACGATGGTGGGTTGTTTTTTATGGGCGAAACAATCCACCTCGCTTAAGTAAAGTTCAAACGGGTCGAACCGGATATCACCAAGCGTTTCATGGAGATCGCGCGCCGCCCCTTCATCCACATCTCCCACGAATCCCAGCGTGATATGCATATTATGCGGGGTCACCCATCGGGCATCACGCAGGCCGGAACATAAAGGTTCCAACCTGTCCTGAATAGCGATGGGCAACTCCAGCCCAATAAAAAGGCGTAACATGGGATTTAAGGGGCCGGATTTGGATTGGCCTGATGGGTTTCTTCAATTTCTTTCAACACATCTTCGGACAAATCCAGCTCATACGCGGCGATATTGGATTTCAATTGCTCCATGGAAGTCGCGCCAATGATGGAACTGGTCACAAAGCTTTTGGTCTTCATGAAAGCATGGGCCATCTGGCTCATGTCCAGATCATGACGCTGGGCGATATCGTGATAGCTTTGGACCGCTTTATCCGCACGTTCCTTCATAAAGCGGGAGAATCGTTGCGGCCAAAGCGTCATGCGCGCACCTTCCGGCTTTTGGTCATTCATATATTTACCGGACAAGGTCCCGCCCCCAAGCGGCGAGTAAGCCAGCAGGCCGACTTGTTCGTGGGCGGTGACTTCAGACAGGCCTACTTCGTACTGGCGCGTCATGACATTATAGGGGTTTTGCGTGGAGACAATGCGCGGCCAGCCGTTCTTTTCCGCCAGTCGCAGATATTCCATCACGCCCCAGGCGCTTTCGTTCGACACACCGATATGGCGGATTTTACCCTGTTCCACCAGTTTTGCCATAGCCCCCAGTGTTTCTTCCATGGGGATGGATTCTGAGAAATCTGCCCCGTCCGGATAATCCAGTTGACCAAAATAGTTACTTGGGCGTGCAGGCCAGTGGATTTGATAGAGGTCGATATAATCGGTCTTCAGGCGTTTCAGGCTTGATTCCACAGCCGTCATGACTTCAGTTTCGGTCAGACGCGGCGCGCCATCGCGGATATAATCAAAATAATCACCGGGTCCGGCGACTTTGGAGGCCAGAATAACATCGTTGCGTTGTCCGGATTTTTCAAACCAGTTGCCGATGATCCGTTCTGTCTCCGCGTAGGTCTCTTTGCGTGGCGAAACCGGGTAAATCTCTGCCGTATCAAAGAAATTTACGCCTTCAGAGACCGCATAATCCATCTGTTCAAACGCCTGATCCTGGGTATTTTGTTCCCCCCAGGTCATGGTACCCAGACAGACGAGACTGACATCAATGTCCGTGCGGCCAAGTTTTCTATATTCCATTAATCAATCACCTTTAATACATAGGGTAAAATCTGATCTGTAATGATCGCGATACCTTCTTTTGTCGGATGTATCCCGTCATCCAGATTTAAGTCCGGATGACCCGCAACCCCTTCTAAGAAAAAGGGATATAGGGCGACCCCGTGTTGTTTCGCAAGGTCGGGATAAATCACATTAAATTTCTGGCCGTATGCATCGCCTAAATTTGGTGGAGCAAGCATGCCAGCCAGTAAGATTTTTATGTTCTTTTCTTTTAGTTGTAAAATGATCTGTTCAATATTCTTGCGCGTGAGCTCTGGATCAAGCCCGCGAAGGGCATCATTGGCACCCAATTCCACAATCACCATGTCGGGCTGATCAGCCAGCGCCCACCCCAGACGCGCGAGACCGCTCTGGCTCGTATCGCCTGAAACACCCCCATTGATGACCCGCAAGCCCGGTTTGATTTCCTGTAAACGTTTTTCCAGTTGTTCAGCGAAACCATCGCCCTGATTGAGCCGATATCCTGCTGTCAAACTGTCGCCCAATGCGAGAATTTTATAGTCTGCCGCCAAAGCCTTTTCACCGATGAGATTGACAAGACCTAAAAAGAGCACAAATCTCAAGAAAGGCAAAATTTTAAACTGAAGGCCACAGCCCATGAACGATACTCCCGCGTTACAACTTGATACGATCCATCTTAAGCTGGCAAGTCATGCCGGTGACGTCAATATCCTGCGTGGAATTAATTTGGAAATTGCCCGCGGCGAAACCGTCGCCATTGTGGGTCCAAGCGGGTCGGGCAAATCATCCATGATGATGGTCATCGCCGGGTTGGAACGCGCAACGTCTGGTACTGTTTCTATCGCTGGGCAAGATGTGACGCACTTTAGCGAAGATGAACTGGCATTGTTCAGACGCGATCATATCGGCATTGTCTTTCAGGATTTTCATTTGGTCCCAACCATGACGGCGCTTGAAAATGTCGCTGTGCCGCTGGAATTTGCCGGGATTGCCGATCCCTTTGATAAAGCGCGCAATCAGCTTGAAAATGTCGGGCTTGGTCATCGCCTCGACCATTATCCCTCTCAACTCTCCGGTGGGGAGCAACAACGTGTGGCCTTGGCCCGTGCTTTTGCCCCCAACCCCACTTTATTATTGGCGGATGAACCGACCGGGAATCTGGACGGCGAAACCGGGCGCATGGTGATGGAATTGCTGTTTAAACGCCATAAGGAACAGAACAATACCCTGCTACTGATCACCCATGATCCGAAACTGGCCGATAAATGTGATCGCATCATTGAAGTGAAAGACGGGCTGATCCAGTCCGGCGGCACGTTGAAGGTCGCGGCCTCATGAACAGTTGGTCCCACGCAAAACGCCTTGCCTTTCGGGAATTACGCGGCGGTACCAAAGGTTTTCGCATCTTTCTCGCCTGCCTGATCCTGGGGGTGACCACCATTGCGGCCGTTTCTTCGCTGAACCAGTCAATTACAGCAGGCCTGCAACGCGACGGGACTGTCTTGCTGGGCGGCGATATTGATCTGCGTCTGTCCAGCCGCACCATCACAGACGACCAACAAGCCCGATTTGATGAGGTCGGTCAGAACTCCCATGTCAGCGAACTGCGTGCCATGGTCTCTGTGCCCGATCAGCGTCAACTTGTTGAATTAAAAGCGGTTGATAACCTTTACCCACTCGTCGGCTCTGTCAAATCCGACCCGCAAATCCCGTTTGATCAGGCGCTTGGCAACAATGGGGCCGTGGTAGATCGCGGCTTGCTGGATCGTCTGAACATAAAAGTCGGCGATCAGATCAAGGTCGGTCAGGCAGATGTGACCGTGCGCGCTGTCATGGTGAAAGAACCGGATCGTATTGCCTCTGTCATTAATTTCGGCCCGCGCGTTATGATCTCTATGGAGACATTGGAAGACACGAAATTGCTGCAACCTGGCAGTGTCGTGCGCCACCATTATCGCCTGAAACTGAAAGATTCCGTGCTGATCAGCCCGACTGTGGATGCCTTGAAAGAAGATTTCCCCGAAGCCGGATGGCGCATCCGCACACCGGATAATGCCGCCCCAGGTGTAGAAAACTTCATCGACCGCCTCGCCCTATTCTTAAGTTTCGTTGGCTTTACCACGCTCTTGATCGGCGGTGTCGGTGTTAGTTCCGGGGTGCGTGACTATCTGGATGGCAAAATTGCCACCATCGCGACCTTTAAATGTCTCGGTGCAAGCGGTGATGTGATCTTTAAAACGTATCTTTTGCAAATCATGATCCTGACCGCCATTGGCACATCTGTTGGCTTGATTTTGGGGGCGAGCCTGCCTTATCTCGCCAGTGTTGTGGGGTCCGATTTCTTCCCCGTCACCCCCGAAGCCGCCCTTTATCCCAACGCCTTGATCGCGGCCTTTTTCTTCGGTGTGCTGACATCGCTGACCTTTGCCTTCTGGCCGTTGGGTCGGGCGCAGAACGTGCCAGCCAGCGCACTTTTCCGCGATAAAATTACGCCGGTCCAGTCAAAACCGGAGATGAAGTATCGTGTTTTATCTTATATCTTTGCCGGATTATTAATTTTATTAACTCTCTATACCGCACATAACATAGATTTTGCCCTTGTTTTCATTGCAGCTGCTGCATTGACCCTTGCCATCCTGAAATTGGCCGGGAATCTGACCATCAAGCTGGCGGCCAAGATGCCACATCTTAAGAAAACCCATTTCCGCCTTGCCATCGCCGCCCTTCATCGCCCGGGCACGACGGCGCCTGCCGTGATCCTTTCACTTGGTCTTGGCTTGTCTGTTCTGGTCGCAGTTTCGCAGATTGATCAGAACCTGCGCAACCAGATCAGTGATGAGCTGCCCAAAGAAGCACCCTCTTTCTTTTTCATCGATGTGCAGAACAATCAGACCGAACAATTTGATCAAACTTTGACCGCCATCGAAGGCACGGCCAATTATAAACGGGTACCGTCCTTGCGTGGTCGCATCACCAAGATCAACGGGGTTGATGTGGATAAAGTCACCATTGATCCCCAATCCCAATGGGCTGTGCGAGGCGACCGGGCACTGACCTATGCCGCCAAACCGTCCGAAGGCTCCGACATTGTGAAGGGTGAATGGTGGGATGCTGATTATAATGGTCCGCCACTTATTTCCTTAGACGCCGGATTAGCCAAAGGCTTTGGGGTGGATATCGGCGATACATTAAGTGTGAATGTCTTGGGTCGTGATGTAACGGCAACCATCACGTCGCTTCGCGCCATCAACTGGAAATCCATGCGCTTTGACTTTGCCATTATCATGAGCCCGGGTCTGTTGGAATATGCGCCCCATTCCCACATCGCCGCCCTTCATACGGATGAAGCGAGTGAGCGATTGGTGGAAAAGGCGGTTGCCAAAGATTTCCCCAATGTGTCCATCATCCGGGTGAAAGAGGCTTTGCAGTCCGCACGTGATTTGATGGATGGCATTTCCAGTGCCATCGCGGTTGCCGCCAGCCTGACTGTCTTGGCAGGCACATTGGTTCTGGCAGGTGCCATGGCCTCTGGCCGTGAACGCCGCACGTACGAAGCCATCATCTTTAAAGTGTTGGGCGCAACACGCGGACGTATGGTTCAGGCCTACCTGATTGAATATGGCGTGCTCGGTCTGGTCACAGCAAGCATCAGTGCAATTGTCGGAACCCTTGCGTCCTGGGGCGTGATCACGTTTTTGATGAATATGAACTGGGCCTTTTACCCCATGACCATTGCCGTCACGTTAGTGCTGTGCCTGATCCTGACAATCACGGCCGGATTCCTCGGAACCTGGCGCGCCCTTGGTCAAAAGGCCGCGCCGCATCTCAGGAATGAATAAATTGGCGTGCTTTTTTTCTTCGCCGCGAAATCATCGCCAATGCCACAAAGGCGCAACCATGTAGAACTGCAAAAACAGCGAAACTGGTGACATAATAGATTTTATAACCAGTATCATGATCCATATGGAATCTGCCAAACAGCAATCCCGTGGCCAGAAAAAAGCACACCAACGCCCAAAAAATCCAATGCCAATGATTACATGCTGTCGCATTTGCCCAACGCACTGCTTTCAGCATATTCGCTGGCTCCCACATTGGGTTTTTCGCATTCTCTTCAGCACCAATGAAAGACTTTAAATAGTAGTGAGCCAAGCCGCCTTCCAGTACAACGACAAGTAAAAACAGCAAGACATATAAAAGCACTTCTTGATCTGCAACACCCCCATCCAAAGCCACAAGAGGGAAATCATATAAACCATGCAGAATGATCGGCCCAGTCAGACCAAGCGCCCACCACGTCACAGATTGGCGATCAGGGTCCTGCGCCTGGACAATACAATATCCCATAACCGCACCAACAAAGGCATGACCGGGCACGGCACTCAGGCTCCGCATCAAGGCGAGAACGCCCCAACTTTCGTCTTCAATCACATAGAAAATATTTTCAAGACAGGCAAAACCTGTTGAAACAGCGATTGCTACCAAAAAAATATGACTGGGTGACAATTTCTTCAGTTGCTTGTGAAAAAGACAAACAATCGTCAGAAACTTACATATCTCTTCAGGGATTGACGCCCCCAGAAAAGCTTTTCCCATCGCCTGCCAGATCACACCGTCAAACGTATTGACGATCGTCATGGCCCCCAATGCCAGAAGAATAGCCGGGAATGCAGCGCACGCCCCAAAACCAAATCCTGCCCAGACAGTCTCATCCAGAATATCCGCGTTCAGATAAGTCATAAAATAGACAAGGATCACCTCGGCAGGCAATACGGCTGCGGAAAAAGCGACCAGTCGGACAAGGCTGTCATCCATTACTTATCTAGATCCAGACCTTCAATTGCACCTGCCAGACGTGTCTCATATCGACCGAGGTCTCGGTCTTCCCAACTCATCGCAATAAACAAGGGAACGCTCTCTCCATTGAGTTTGGCATCCAGAGCACAAACCGTACGATCTTTATTGGTATGTTCAACGATCTGTTTAAAGTTCGACAAATCAATCATCTTTGGATCAGAAATCCCGATTTGAGGATTTTGCACAATAATACCACGAATAGTCTCTGCTACCTCAGAGTTCTGACACTCAGGCAAATCTGGTAAAGAGCTTGATACGAAGGGCAACGCGACCATGACCGCCGTAATGATCGTTCCAAATACTGCGCTGGCCTGTGACGTCCCGCCGGTATCTTCCAGCTTCTCTCTAAATTCATTCTCTGGCAAGTTTAACGCCCGGAGCTTTTTTATCTTGCGCCGAGCGTACATGACATAAAATGATTTAGAAGTAACGATCAGCGCACCCGTCAGATCAGCGCACCCGTCAGACCAGCCCAACTCATACTGCCTAGGTCCTGTTGACAAAGTGGATTTACAAATTGCGTAGAATGTGATTCAAGACTTCTTTTTATGAGGAGAAGTCTATGCGTAATTTG